>CAVKBP010000059.1:0-13151 GCA_963654395.1 Ruminococcus sp. CAG:382 | reverse complement strand
AAAATCAGATTGATATCTGATTTTTCACACGCAAGATTTGTGCATGCGCACAAACCTGGGATGTCTTGAAACGCAGACAAGAATGGAGGATATTATGGATTCTACATTAAGAAGAACATGGGCTGAAATAGATATGGACGCACTTGCGCACAATTATGAGACATTACGGAAAAGAATTGGAGATAATGTTAAGTTCTTAGGTGTCGTTAAAGCAGATGCCTATGGACATGGCTCTGTGCAGGTAAGCAGTCTTTTGCAGAAGGCAGGAGCAGACTATCTGGCAGTGAGCAGTATAGATGAAGCTATAGAATTAAGGCATAATGGTATAACTATGCCGGTTCTTATACTTGGTCATACTCCGAGGGAAGAGGTTTCGGAGCTTATCCAGAATAATATTACACAGGCTGTAACATGCAGGGCTAAGGCACTTGAATACAGTGAGGAAGCTGTTAAATGTGGTGGAACATTAAAGATTCATATTAAAGTTGATACAGGTATGTCAAGGCTCGGTTTTTTATGTGATGGTGATTACTTTGACAGTGGTGTTGGGGGAATCTGTGAGGCATGCCAGTTGCCGGGACTTGAAGCTGAAGGAATATTTACACATTTTGCAGTATCTGATGAGTTTGGCGAAGAGTGTGAAGCATATACTAAGCATCAGTTTGAATTGTTTATGAGTGTGATTGATAAGGCTGAAAAAAAGCTTGGTAAGAAATTCAAGATAAGACACTGTGCTAATACAGGAGCTGTTGCAAGATATCCTGAAACCTGGCTTGACATGGTAAGACCAGGTCTACTGCTCTACGGCTATGGGGATTTTGCAGATGAGCTTGGACTTAAGCCGGTTATGTCGCTTAAGACGACTGTGAGCACGATAAAGACTTACCCTGCAGGAACAGCGATAAGCTATGGTGGAATATATAAGACTGACAGGAAGACGCGAATGGGAGTTGTTCCTTATGGCTATGCTGACGGATATTTCAGATGTCTTTCTAACAGATATGAGCTTATGACTAAGGAAGGTCCGGCGCCGCAGAGAGGAAAGATATGCATGGATATGTGCATGATTGACCTTACTGATAAGATGAGTGTTGATGTTGGAAGTGAGGTTGAGATATTTGGCAGATATAATCCTATAGAGCGTATGGCACAGCTTGCGGGAACAATCCCATATGAGCTTACCTGTGCGGTAAGTAAGCGTGTTCCAAGGCTGTACATCAAGGATGGAAAGGTTTACCAGAAAGAATTATTATTGCGAGGATAAATGAATGAAGAAATTATTATGTGTGTTAATGTCCTGTATGCTGCTCGTTATGTCTGGCTGCAGCCTGCATGGAAAGAATATGAAAATTGGCGCGGCTGACATTGGAGGAATGTACTATTCATATGCAAGTGCATTTTCACAGCTTGCTGGTGAAGAGCTGGAGGGATATACATTTGAAACGACAGCTACTGCTGGTACGGTTGCGAACTTAAGGCTTGTATCTGATGGATATATCGATTTTGCGATTGTGCAGGCTGACCTGTTAAGTGACGCTTATAATGCTGCAGGCGCATTTGCAGATAAGAAATACCAGAAGGGCTACAAGGCTGTGGCTTCTCTTTACACAGAGGGCTGTCAGATTGTCGTAAGAAAGGATTCAGGAATCACAAGTGTTGATGACCTGATTGATAAGACTGTAAGCATTGGCGCTTCTGAATCAGGAACAGAAAAGAATGCTGAGCAGATATTAAAGATATGCGGAATTACTGATGAGCTTATTAATAAGGTCAATATGGATTATACAGAGGCTGCCGAAAAGCTAAAGGATGGCGAAATTGACGCATTCTTCTGTACTTCCGGAACCAGAACCGGAGTGATAGACCAGTTGTCCAAGGATTGTGATATCAATCTCATAAATCTTGATGACAAATGTATTGACAAGATAATATCAGCATATCCATTATGTGAAAAGTATACTATTCCGGCAGGAACATATCGTGGACAGGATGCTGATGTTACCACTATTGGTGTTAAGGCGGTTCTTATTGCCAAGAAATCGTTATCAGATGATGTTGTCAAAAATGTGACTAAATCATTAGTTGAACATGCAAATGATATTAAGTATGCTACTTCTCTTGATACTGCATTTGATATTAATGAGGCGGCTGACGGAGTGGACATTCCTTTTCATTCAGGTGCAGCAGCTTATTATGCAGAGCATGGCATCAGTGTTTCAACAGAGTAATTATTTCTGTATATCAGGTTAATGTAATAAGAATGGAGAAATTTAATGAAGATTCAGTTAGATATGTATCAGACACTGGCTGTTGCAGTGCTTGTACTGCTTCTTGGCAGCTATTTACGAAAGAAAATCAGTTTTCTTGAAAGATTCTGTATACCGGCTCCTGTTGTAGGAGGTCTGTTATTCGCTATATTTACATGTATATGCTATGCGACGGGTATAGTAGACTTTTCATTTGACGACACCTTAAAGGAAGTATGCATGGTATTTTTCTTTACATCTGTAGGATTTCAGGCCAACCTAAAGGTTTTAAAGCAGGGTGGAAAATCTCTTGGAATATTCTTAGTGCTTGTAGTTGCACTTATAGTTGTGCAGAACTTAGTTGCGGTTGGTTTATCTAAGGTTTTAGGACTTGATGTGCTGATTGGCATGTGTACGGGTTCTATTCCAATGGTCGGCGGACATGGTACGGCGGGCGCATTTGGTCCTGTATTAGAGGATTTCAATGTGCAGGGGGCAACAACTATATGTACTGCTGCAGCTACATTTGGACTTATTGCAGGAAGCCTTATAGGCGGTCCGTTAGGCAAGAGGCTGATTGAGAAAAAAGATCTTCTGTCTACTGCAATTCCGGAGGATGACAGCCTTATTGTTGAGGATGAGAAGAATCATGAAAGACATTCAAGAATGTATGCATCTGCTGTATACCAGCTTATAATTGCTATCGGTATAGGTACGATATTTTCATGGATTCTTACTAAGACAGGAATGACTTTCCCTATATATATCGGTGCCATGATTGCGGCAGCTCTTATGCGTAATATTGCAGAGTATGCAGGACATGGCAAATTCGTTATCCATATGGGCGAAATCAATGACCTTGGTGGTATATGTCTGTCGCTGTTCTTGGGAATGGCTATGATTACACTTAAGCTCTGGCAGCTTGCTTCACTTGCTCTTCCGCTCGTAATTCTTCTTGGAGCGCAGGTGATTGTAATTATCTTATATACATATTTTGTTGTATTTAATATAATGGGAAGAGATTACGATTCAGCAGTGCTTGTTGCAGGAACCTGCGGCTTTGGTATGGGCGCTACTCCTAATGCCATGGCGAACATGCAGGCTATATGTGATAAATATGTTCCATCAGTCAAGGCTTATCTTCTTATTCCACTTATAGGAAGCCTTTTCGCTGATTTCCTTAACAGTCTGGTTATAACATTTTTTATTAACATTTTATAATATATATAAGGGGTGTTTAGATATGTTTAACATATTCAAAAGGGTAAAAAATAAGGCAAATACATCTAAAAAGGATTACAGGCTGACCTATGATAATCTGGCAATTCCTGAGATTCATAAGTCAGATTCAGACAGTGATGATGTGGATATATCATCAGATATGGCTGCAGATAACAATGCAGATAAAACTTATGTAACATATGACAGTGTTGCAGTTCCGGAAGTACATTTTAAAACTAAGAAGTAAATATTGGCTTATATGAAAAATGGGATGCTATCATTTAAGATAACATCCCTTATTTTTTAACTTTCAAGAACCTCTGCAATATTCTTAAGAATTTCATCTTTATTAAAAGGCTTGGTTATGAAGCGTTCTGCGCCGAGCTTAAGAGCTTCGATTACCTTATTCTGCTGTCCGGCAGCAGTTATCATGATTACCTTTGCATTCGGATCATATGCTTTAATCTCTTTAAGAGCTTCTGTTCCATCCATATTAGGCATTGTAATATCTAGTGTTATAATATCTGGATAATTAGTCTTATAAGCAAGAACTCCTTCAAGACCATCTGTAGCCTCTGCTAATACAGCATATCCGTCAGCCTCAAGAATATCACGAAGAATCTTTCTTGACATGCCTGAATCATCAACGATTACAACAGTTCCCTTGCTGTCTAAGGTAACCTCTCCTCCTGCTTTTGCCCTTATCTTTCTTACAACAGGCATATCTCCTGCTTTCGCATCATCTGATGCAGAAATGTAGAGAAGAACCTCGCTGTCATGGATATGAATAGGAAGAACATAAGCATCTCCATTTGCAAATTGATTCTCATATGCAAACTGTGGTGTTATCTCAACGGTGTTTCCTTTTTTGGAAAGTGATGTTGCGAAAAGTCCGCTTATGCAGTTAGTAAATTCACCGACCGCGTCATATACTTCAATTCCAAGAGTAGATATATTGCTGCCAGAAAAACCATTAGCTATATCTATGATGGCTGTCTGTTCACCAACACTTGCAAAGCCAAGTATAACTTCAATATCACCCTCTAATTTCTGTCCGGCGAGACATCTGTATTCAAGCTGCGAAATGTGCTTAATTCTGTCAATATAGAAATCAGAAGTTACGAATCTTTCAATATTGGAAAGTGCAAGCCTGCATATATCTGTTACATATGACTTTGACGAAAATGCAAATATAGGAACAATCTGCTCTAAATCATCATGTTTTAAACCATTCATATCCTCATCAGTAAAGCCATGCTCCTTCTGGAATTCCTTAAGAAGTTCATCAACTCTGGCAGCAGGAATATCCGCTGTTTCAGACAGGACAGACAGGAATATTGCGTAAGCACTTCCCTGCTTTTTAAGAAGTCCATCTAACTGCTCTTCTGATAAATATCCTTTACCTACAGCGATTTCACCAAATCTGGCATCCTGAGTGGTCTGCAACTGGTTAATTTCATCAGCCTGTTTATCAGTTATGATACCCTCAGCTACAGCAATTACGCCAAGCTTAGCCCGGGATTCAGATAATTTTTCAATTATAGACCGGTATGTATTCCTGTCTATAACATCCTTTTCAATTAAGAAATTACCAAATAATTGACAAAACATTATATATCCTCCTGTATGCAAACGATTTTAAAGATGTGTATATTTTATCAGCATAAGTCAGATATGTAAAGGATGTGTCTGATTTTCCAGTACAAACGAAAGTAAAAAATGACTGCCCGCATAATACGGACAGCCACTTTGATGTAAATATATTATATTAGAAAGGATAGTGTGATTAATTACTGTAAAGCCTTGAATGCTTCATCAAGATCTTCGATAATATCGTCGATATTCTCTGTACCGATTGAAAGTCTGATAGTATTAGGCTTAATTCCCTGGTCAAGAAGCTCAGCCTCATTGCACTCTGAATGAGTTGTGCTTGCTGGATGGATTGCTAATGACTTAACATCGGCAACATTTGCAAGAAGTGAGAATAACTCGAGGTTATCAATGAACTTCTGTGCCTCTTCAGCGCCGCCCTTGATTTCAAATGTGAAGATTGAACCACCACCGTTAGGGAAGTATTTCTTATAAAGAGCCTGCTGTTCTTCATTATCAGAGATTGAAGGATGGTTTACCTTCTCAACTAATGGCTGATCCTTTAAATACTGTACAACCTTTAATGCGTTCTCTACATGTCTCTCAACTCTGAGTGATAATGTTTCAAGTCCCTGAAGGAAGATGAAGGAATGAACTGGAGAAATAGAAGCTCCTGTATCACGAAGAAGGATAGCTCTGATATATGTAACAAATGCAGCAGGCGCTGTATCCTTGGCAAAGCTTACTCCATGATATGATACATTTGGCTCAACAAGCCATGGGAACTTATCCTCAGCTCCAACCCAGTCGAACTTACCGCTGTCAATGATTACTCCACCAAGAGTTGTTCCATGTCCACCGATGAACTTAGTAGCTGAATGAACAACGATATCAGCACCGTACTCGATAGGTCTTACAAGGTAAGGTGTTGCAAATGTGTTATCAACAACAAGTGGAATGTTGTGTGCATGAGCAATCTTAGCAATTCTTTCGATATCAACAACCTCTGAATTAGGATTACCAAGTGTCTCAATCTGTACAGCCTTAGTATTAGGCTGGATAGCAGCTTCAATAGCATCATAGTCAAAAGGATCTACAAATGTTGCTTCAATTCCATAATCAGGAAGTGTATGTGCAAGAAGGTTGTATGTTCCTCCATAGATATTCTTAGCAGCTACGATGTGGTCGCCTGCATGTGCAAGTGCCTGAAATGCATAAGATAAAGCTGCTGCTCCAGAACCAACTGCAAGAGCTGCTACACCGCCCTCAAGAGCTGCGATTCTCTTCTCGAATACATCCTCTGTAGGATTAGTAAGACGACCGTAGATGTTACCTGCATCCTTAAGACCAAATCTGTCAGCAGCGTGCTTGCTGTTATGGAATACATATGATGATGTAAGGTAAATAGGTACTGCTCTAGCATCTGTTACTGGATCAGGCTGTTCCTGTCCTACATGAAGCTGTAATGTCTCAAACTTTAAATTTCTCTCTGAATAAGGTTTCTTTGCCATAGTTAAATACCATCCTTTTTTATATATTTCAAAAAATGTATTGCTTTCTTGATGTTGATGATAATATAAACCCTTATCCCTACTATGTCAATAGGTTTGTATGAAATTTTTGCAAATATTTTGGAGATTACATAATCGCTGCATTTTGAGAACATTGTAATACATAGTAATAATAATATTCTTACCCGCGCAGCCTTGCGACAGCAGCTTTCAAGGAATCCACAACATAATCAGCCTCATCCTTAGTTAAATCCTTATCTATGCTTAATCTTAAAGCTCCCTTAGCTTCATCACTGCTTCGTCCGATAGCAAGAAGCACATGTGAAGGATCAATTGAGCCTGCGGCACATGCCGAACCGCTGGAGGCACATATTCCATTCATATCAAGCATTATAAGCAGAGAATCACCTGAAACATCTTTAAAGCAGAAATGCATATTAGATGGCAGGCGCTTAAGACCGCCGGAATGCGGATAACAAATAGTTCCATTTGCCGGTCCATCCAAAGTAACATCTGGAATCTCGCCAAGGATTCTTTTAACTATATAATTACGCATATCACTGATTGTCTTAATGTCATTATCAAGTGTACTTAAAGCAAGCTTCACTGCCTCTCCCATGCCGGCAATGCCGGGAACATTGCTTGTACCGGCTCTTCTGGCTCGCTCCTGTGCTCCGCCATGGATGAAAGGCTCCAGCTTGGCAGAATTTTTCATGTACATGAAGCCGACACCTTTAGGACCATGAAACTTATGCGCACTTGCACTTAAGAGGTCAATATTCATCTCTGTAACATCGATTGGAACATGGCACATAGCCTGAACTGCGTCAGTGTGAAAAAGGATGCCATGCTTATGCGCAAGCTCACCTATCTCACGGACTGGTTCAATAGTTCCTATTTCATTGTTGGCAAGCATAACACTTATAAGAATTGTTTTGTCAGTGATGGCATTCTCAACAGCTTCTAAGGAAACAAAGCCTTCGCTGTCAACATCAAGATAAGTCACCTCAAAGCCATTTTTTTCAAGATATGCACATGTATTAAGAATTGCATGATGTTCTATCTTAGTAGTAATAATGTGGCTGCCTCTGTCTCTAAGTCCAAATGCAGCGGATTTTAAAGCCCAGTTATCAGACTCACTTCCGCCGCCTGTAAAATATATTTCATTGCTTTTGGCAGCTCCTATACTGCCTGCTATAATTTCCCTTGCGTCTTCAATAGCCATCTTGCTTTTCTGTGCAAAATTATATACAGAAGACGGATTGCCATAATATTCTGTAAAAAATGGAAGCATTGCAGAGACAACCTCTGGTGCAGTTGAAGTTGTCGCTGCATTGTCCATATATATAAGCTTTTCCATAATAATCTCCATTCTTGCCTGCTTTTCACACTAAACACCATTATTGTCCTTATTATTAGATAATATGTAATAATTCAGAGCCATGCAAAACTGCGTTCTGCGAATGCCTGCATTCAGGCAGATAAGCGGCTTTATATGGCGAGTTAACCACATGAGCAAAAGAGAAGCCTTGCAGAGGTGGTTTTGCAAATGCGGTTCTGAATAGTTATATAATAGTTCCGCCGCCAAGCACATTTTCTCCATCATACAATACAAGAGCCTGCCCCGGAGTTATGGCGCGTACTGGCTCGTCAAATGTGCATTCAAGAGTATTCTCATCAAACATCCTTACAGTACACATAGCCCCCTCATGGCTGTAACGGATTTTGCCTCTGGCACGCATTTCACCCTCAAGGGAAGGCACAGACATGAAATTAAGGTTGTTCGCATAAAGCTTAGGCGAAAATACATCCGAATTATCACCAATTACAACCTCGTTAGCTTCAGGTCGTATTGCTACAACAAATGCCGGTTTTCCAAGAGCAAGTCCAAGCCCTTTTCTCTGACCAACAGTGTAGTGGATTATTCCCTGATGTCTGCCAATCACATTGCCGTTGACATCAACAAAGTTGCCGGGAACTGAGGTATAACCTGTCTCGCGCGTTATAAAGCCAGCATAATCATTATCTGGAATAAAGCATATTTCCATGCTGTCAGGCTTCTTTGCCACAGTAATGCCAATCTTAGAAGCAATCCCGCGGACCTGCTCCTTGGTGTAATCACCAATAGGAAGAAGTGTATGTGACAACTGATCCTGAGTAAGATTATAAAGAGCATAAGTCTGGTCTTTCTTAGCAGTTACCGAATTACATATAGTATATCTGCCATTAGGAAGCTGGTGGATTCTTGCATAGTGGCCTGTTGCAATATAATCAGCGCCTATTTCGAGACTTCTCTTAAGAAGAGACTCCCACTTAACATAGCGGTTGCAGGCGATACATGGATTAGGTGTACGGCCTTTCTTATATTCATCAACAAAATAGTCTATTACATTACATTTGAACTCATTCTTGAAATTCATCACATAATAAGGAATATCAAGCTGCCCTGCAACACGCCTTGCATCATCAACTGCGCTGATACCACAGCAGCCATTTTCTGCAGCTTCTGTTGCATCGTCCTGCCATATCTGCATGGTAACACCGATTACATCATAGCCCTGTTCCTTTAATAGATAAGCGGCAACAGAGGAATCAACGCCCCCTGACATGCCGACAACAACTTTTTTCTTCATCATTACTCCTTATATATCATTCATTTCTTATATCTCTTATTTCATCCGCGAGCGCACAGATTTCGCTCCAGTGCTTCTTAGAATCCTCGTCATAGATGGCACATACCTTGAATCCGCCCTGTTTTGCTGATTCCACGCCATGGAGAACATCCTCATATACCCATGTATCCTCAGGTTTAAAATGCATTTTTTCAGCAATAAGCCTGTAGCTTTCCGGATTCTTTTTGTTATATGGAATGTCGTATACTGTAAATATGTCATCAAAACAGTCTGCTATCCCAAGACGCTTAAGTACGGCATCTACGCATGCCCTGTCAGAGCTTGTAAATATGCACATAGAAGAGCCGGCTTCATGTTCACGCTTAATTAATTCAAGCATGCCAGCTTTGGCAGGAATATCAGTGCTGTAGTGCCTTGTCATAATATCTACAGCAGTTTTCCGCATAGTTGCTGCGTCAGTGCTTATGCCTAATTCATCACGGAAATAAGCAGCACACTCATCAAGGTCCATTACATAAGTACGCTCATCAAAGTCGTCATGCAGCTTGTCAACATACTGCATGGCATATTCTTTGGAGACATTTCTCCAGTAAGGCATGGAGTCAAGTATAGTTCCGTCCATGTCAAATATAAAATTCTTATGATAGTTTAATACACGCCCAGTCTTTAAGTAAAGCTCTTTCGTTACAAGTCCCGGATTGGCGGCTGCAAATATAGCCGAAACAACTGCAATTCCGTCAACACCTGTACCGGCAAGCTCACCACAGTTGTCATAATCAATACCACCGATTGCAACGACAGGTATATTAACCGAACCAGCAATCTCAATCAGTCGTTCACGGGGCATGTATACAGCGTCCTTTTTAGTGCTTGAACCAAATACTGCGCCGGTGCCGATATAGTCAGCTCCAAGTCTTTCGGCTTCCTTAGCCTGTTCGACAGTCTTGGCAGTCATTCCGATAATTTTATTATCCTCAAGAATACTTCTTGCAGTCATATAGTCAGTGTCGCTCTGTCCGATATGCACTCCGTCAGCGTCAGCTTCAAGTGCCGCCTGCACATCGTCATCAATAACGAATGGAACACCGTATTTTCTGGCAATTGGTTTAATTGCCTTTGCTTTGGCAACAATTTCCTCATGTGTGGCATTTTTTTCTCTTAATTGTAAAAATGTAGCTCCATTTTTTAATACATTTTCAACAACATCAGTGAGACTGGCTCCGTTAAGCCAGCTTGTATCTGTGATTGCGTATAGACGCACCTGTTCTTTTCTAATCATAATCTGTCTAAATTCTCCTGAATCAAATTCAATATGTATAATAACACATATGTCTGTACCTTTGGCATACATTTTTTGACACATTTTAAAAATTTCTATAAAATATTTTGAAAAATGTTGTAACGAAAATTCATTTTGTGCGTCTAACCTATGTAAGACGGAAGGAGGTGACCAGTTCTGAATTACGAGAAATTGTACAATTCCTATTATATGCAGGTGTATTCTTATGTGTTTACGATAGTAAAGAATCAGTCTCTTGCTGAAGAAATCACACAGAATACTTTTTACAAAGCCATGACCGCCAGAAGACAATACGAAGGCAAGGCGGGTGAGCTCACATGGCTGTGTAGTATTGCAAAGAATCTGGCAATTGATGAGTGCAGGAAGAATAAGAAATTTTCTGAACTTGATGAAAATTTACCGCAGCAGACACCAGATTTATCTGATAAAGCTGCAGATACAGATTCGGCGCTCAGGATTCATATGGTTCTTCATGAACTGCCGGAGCCGTATAAAGAAGTATTTCAGTTGAGAGTTTTCGGAGAACTCACATTTGCACAGATTGGAATGGTATTCGGAAAAACTGAGAACTGGGCCAGAGTAACTTATCATAGGGCCAGATTGAAAATAAAAGAAAGGATTGATTAGATATGAGTAATAAAGAATGTGATATCGTGCAGGACTTACTGCCGCTTTATTATGACAATGCCTGCAGTAAAGAGAGCCGCAGATTTGTTGAAAAGCATTTGGCAGGATGTACTGACTGCCGGAAAATATATAATGAATTAAAGGAAAACAATGTCGATGAGGTACTTGCGAATGAATCAAAGGGTGTACTTGAAAGACATGCAAAAAAAGAGCGTAATGCAGCATACAAGGCAGGCGTTGTGATTGCGGCAATACTTCTTCTGCCGATTGTCATTACATTTATAGTGCAGCTTGCTACAGGCATGGGATTAGGCGTATTTTCGGTTGTTACTGCTTCTATGCTGCTTGTTGCAGCACTTACGGTAGTTCCGCTGATGTCCACTAATAACCGTCTGTTAAAATGTATTCTTACCGGAGTTGTTTCACTTATGCTTATATTGTTTTTCGTTGACCGGATGAATGGTGGAGGAAACTTCCTGTTATGGGCTATACCTACATTATTCGGTATATCAATAATGCTATTTCCGATAGTGATATGTCTTGTGTCACTTCCGCCGGTACTTAGTGACAAGAAAGCACTTATAACAATGACATGGGATACATTATGGCTGTTTCTTACAATGTTTATTGCGTATTATCATTCTGGATTTACAGGCATGAAGGACGGATATACAGTAGCTGTTGTACTTATGCTTGGAGTATGGCTTGTATTTCTGGTAATCAGATACCTTCCTGTTCACGGATTGATGAAAGCAGGAATTAGTACGATAATATCTGTATTATGGACTGTATTTGCCGATGATTTTCTTGAGTTTATTCTTTATAAAAAGAAGGTGCTTTCAATAAGCAATATGAATCTGTCTGACTGGAGCACAGATCTTAGCATTAATGGAAATGTATTATTCATTACTTTAGTGTCTGGCTGTGTAATCGGTGTCATGCTTATAGGTATTGGTGCGCTGCTTATGAGAAAGAAAAATGTTTAGAAGATGAGATAAGATAAGCCCCTCACAAGGTTGATGCTTTGTGAGGGGCTTATTTTATTAAGCTTTATATTGATTCTGCTTATATTATCTTATGCTTTTGATATACGCCTTATAATTCTTAACAAGCAATGGTACCTCCGCTATAAGCATGCCAATCCATCCTGCAAGATAAGAGAAAGGAAGCGCTTCTATTCCCATGCCTAGTGCAAATACAAGCGGAATTGCAGCAAGCACGCGGACTCCCATATTAATAAAGCTTGAAAGCAGTGTAATCTTCAAGTCTCCGATACCTCTGAAATATCCCTGTATACCATTGGTGAGTGCCGGAAGCAGGTACATTATTGAAATAAGCTTAAGGTAGATTACACCGTGTCTTATAACCTCTGTATCCGAAGTGAACAGCTTCATAAGTGGTCTTGCAAACACAAAGCACACAAAGAATATAATGATTCCGTATATAAGCTCAAGAATAATGCCTGCTTTAAAGCCATTGATTACTCTGTCATCTCTTCCGGCACCTTTGTTCTGCGCCATCATAGCCGTCATTCCATGTGCAATGTTCTGTTCTGGTGTATATGCATAGTCATCAATTCTGTTTACTACTGCAAATGCGGCTGAAACCGATACGCCCATGGTGTTAATTATAGCCTGTATTCCTATTTTACCGAGCTGGACAGTAGCCTGCTGCATTGCAGATGCCCAGCCATAGCTTATAGTTTTTTTAAGCAGTGAGCGGTCGAATACAAGCCATCTCCTGCCAAGGCACAGAACAGGAACCTTTAACTTAATATATATCATGCAAAATATACAGCAGAGTGCTTCATTAAGTACTGTGGAAATCGCACAGCCGTTACTGCCTGCTTTTAGGACAATAACGAAGAAAAGATCTCCGAACACATTTAAAATAGCACTGATGATTAGAAAATACAGCGGTGTCGCGCTGTCACCCAATGCCCTTAATGTGCTTGAGAAAAAGTTATACAGGAAGGTAAATATAAGTCCAAGCATAATTATTCTGAAATATTGTGTTGTAAGTG
>CAVKBP010000058.1:0-13161 GCA_963654395.1 Ruminococcus sp. CAG:382 | reverse complement strand
TAGCTTCCCTCGATATTTCTTGAAAGCCCTATTCCAAATATTGCATCCACAATATAATCATATTCTGAAAAATCAATATTGCCATCATATTCCATGCATTCTATGCCAAGTCTGGCTACAATGTCCTTCTGCAGCCTGTATTCTTCTGTTCCCTGTGATGCTCCGGCAAGGACTACACATACATTTATACCAGCCTCATTAAGCTGTCTTGCAGCAGCAAGCCCGTCTGCGCCATTATTGCCGCTTCCACATACACATACGGCTTTGACACATTTATTATGATTATTCTTTTCAATCAGTTCTTTAATAAACACTGAAACCCCCAGTGCTGCTCTTTCCATAAGCACCACTGAGGGAATCTTAAACTCCTGTATTGAGCAGTTATCAACTGCTTTCATTGTATGCGAATCTGCTAAATATTCCATAATCCTATTCCTCGTTAATCCTGTCTAATTCTATCATGACATCCGGTCCTAGTATGTCATGCATTGATGAATACATACGATTATTAGCTTCTTCTTTATCCTGCCTGATAAGAATGTTTTTCTTTAACTTTACCCTGGTTGCGTTAATCCATTTATCAAGCACTTCAAGATCTTCCTTGTTACTGTTAATCTTATTATAACACACCTTTACTGTTTCTATGAGCAGGTTGCGGTTAGCCTGTGCAATATCACGCGGTAAATCCAGCGCCTCATCCTCAAGGCTGTTAATCTTATCCTTAGCCTCCTGGATAAGCTTCTGGTTCTGCTCCATCACCTTCGCCCTCTTAGGATCATTGTCTTCATCCTGCATATTGTCAACAACATCCTGAATAAGCTGGCTTTTTATTTTCTTAACCTCTTTGATATCGTTATTAACCTGTCCCTGTTTCTTAAGAAGCTCATTCACCTGCTTTTCCCAATAGCTGATTTCATCAGTCTTTAACTTGTCTGTTATAAGATGATACCATCTCTCATCAAGGGTAAGCACCGGTATGCTGTTTATGGCTGTACAGCTTTTCAGCTTCTCCATATCTATTTCTGCCATATCCGCCACCTCCCGGACAGCTACTTTCTGTTAGCTATAGTATATGAAAGTCTCATAAGGCTTTCTGACAAATGTACATTCTCAACAATAACATCCTCCGGAAGATTAAGGTCTGTATGCGCAAAGTTCCATATAGCCTTAACTCCGGCATCTGCAACAACCTTTGCTATCTGTCTTGCAGCTTCCTTAGGAATGGTAAGCGCAACTATCTCGATTTCATTCTCCTTAATGAAATCAGTCAGCTCGCTCATCATCCGTATTTCAATATCGCGGATTTTCGTGCCCTTAAGCTTCGGATTGTTATCGAATATTCCCTTGATAACAAAGCCTCTCTTCTCGAAATCGCTGTAATTAACGATTGCCTTTCCTAAATTACCGGCTCCGATAATAACCATGTTGTGAGTTCTGTCTATACCAAGAATCTTGCCAATCTCTTCGTACAGATACTGCACATTATAGCCGTAGCCCTGCTGCCCGAAGCCTCCGAAATTATTAAGATCCTGTCTTATCTGTGAAGCAGTTACCTTCATTCTGGCGCTTAATTCTTTAGATGATATTCTCTGTACTCCGGACTCTATAAGCTCTCCCAGATATCTGTAATATCTCGGCAGTCTTCTTATTACCGCCGACGAAATCTTTTTCTCTTCCATTACACCAAACCTCCAGCCCTCAATTTCTCATTTCACTAGTATATACATTTTTTGCCGATTTGTCAAAATTTTAACCAAGAACTCTCTTTGCAATGTCAACAGATTCCTTCGCGTCCTTTGCATAGAAGTCAGCGTCTATCTCTTTAGCATATTCAGGCGTAAGCACAGCACCTCCGACCATTACCTTACAGTCAAGCTTGTTTTCTCTTATAAGTGCAATTGTCTCCTTCATTGATACGAGCGTTGTAGTCATAAGAGCCGAAAGTCCGCACAAATGTACATCATTATCCCTTATTGCATCTACAACTGCCTGATACTCCACATCTTTTCCAAGATCAATGACATCATATCCGTAATTCTCCAGAAGCACCTTTACAATGTTCTTTCCGATATCGTGGACATCGCCCTTAACCGTTGCAATAACTATCTTTCCCTTGCTTACTGGTGCATTGTCAGACATAACCATATGCTTTCTTATAACCTCAAATGCCGCCTGTGCAACACCTGCTGACATTATAAGCTGTGGAAGGAATAATGTACCCTTCTCAAATTCTGCACCAATCTTATCTAGCGCCGGAATAAGCACCTGATTGACAATCTCCATTGAATCCATAGTCTTAAGAAGTGCTTCTGTAATTTCTGCACCCTCATTTTTAAGACCTTTTTCTACCGCGTAGAAAAGATCCTCTCCGGTGTAATTACCATCCTTCTTTTCTTTCTTAGCTGGATCAATCTTAGCTACATCTGGCATAGCGCCATAATGCTTTATATAGTCGACCGAATTCTTATCAATATTGGCAAGCAGCTTATATGCCCTTACCGCACCTGTCATCTCTGGAATGTTAGGATTGATAATCGCAAGGTCAAGTCCGTTAGTGAGTGCCATTGTAAGAAAAATGTGGTTTACAAGCACTCTGTTAGGAAGTCCGAAGGAAATGTTGGAAACACCTAGCACTGTCTTTAAGCCAAGCTCATGCTTGACAGTATGAAGCGCCTTAAGAGTTTCCATTACTCCCTCCTGCTCTGCGGACGCTGTAAGTGTAAGGCAGTCAATATAAATGTCTTCCTTAGGAATTCCGATTGCAACAGCCCTGTCCATAATTTTCTTTGCTATGGCAACTCTGTCCTCCGCCTTTTTAGGAATACCATCCTTATCAAGCGCAAGTCCTATAACACCTGCACCATATTTTTTTACAAGAGGAAGCACATTTTTAAGTGATTCCTCCTCTCCATTAACCGAATTGACAAGCGGCTTTCCGTTATATACGCGGAGTGCTGCCTCAAGCACTTCTGGTATTGTTGAATCAATCTGCAAAGGAACATCAACAACTGCCTGCAATGACTTTACAGTATCAATCATCATTTCGCGCTCGTCAATTCCCGGAAGTCCGACATTGACATCAAGTATATCTGCGCCGCCTGATATCTGCTCTAACGCCTGTCCAAGAATATAATCCATGTCATGTCTTAGAAGTGCTTCCTTGAAAAGCTTCTTTCCTGTAGGGTTGATTCTTTCGCCGATAATTCTAGGCTCATCAACAACTACTGTGCTTGTTGCTGAACACACCGCGCCCGGAACAGCCTTATGTGGAGCTGCCGGATTGCCCTCTCTTCTTAACATTTCTGATAATTCTTTAATGAATTCAGGAGTAGTTCCACAGCAGCCACCGAATATTTTGATGCCATATTTTCTTAAATCCTTCATGAAATCTGCAAACTGTTCTGCACTAACATTGTAAAGATTAGTTTCCGGATCAGGAAGTCCGGCATTAGGCTTTACTACTATTGGAAGATTAGTCCATTTTACAAGCTCCTCAATAACAGGCTCTAATTCCTTAGGACCAAGTGAACAGTTGACACCAAGCGCATCCACGCCAAGCCCTGTAAGTGTAAGCGCCATTGATGAAATTGCACAGCCTGTAAAGGTTCTCAGGTTCTGTTCAAAGGTCATTGTGGCAACAACCGGAAGATCGCTGTTTTCCTTTGCTGCAAGCACTGCCGCCTTGACATCTAAAAGGTCTGTCATTGTCTCGAATACAACCAAGTCTGCTCCTGCTGCCGCTCCTGCCTTTACTATCTCGGCATACATATCATATGCTTCCTCAAAGCTAAGTACACCTGTAGGCTCAAGAAGCTGTCCGATTGGTCCGACATCAAGTGCTACAAGTCCGTCAGGCTTTACCGCGTCCCTTGCCTTTTTAGCATTGGCAATTCCGGCACTTACCAGTTCTTCCACGCTTCTTCCGCACTCCTCGAGCTTATATCTGTTTGCGCCAAATGTGTTGGCATATACAACATCCGAGCCGGCATTGTAATACTGCTCTGCTATAGATACTAAAAGCTCCGGTCTTGTAACATTAAGCACCTCCGGTGTCTCGCCCATCTTCATTCCTGCTGCCTGAAGCATTGTTCCCATAGCACCGTCAAATATTATATAATCTCTTGTCTTTAAGAGTTCCCTGAATCTGTCAGCCACTGCAATGTCCTCCCATTCCCCTGTATGCACAGGTTTTATTAAGATTACAGGCAGCACAGCCTCTGTTCTTAGTGCTCACCTGCTCTTTCGTAAGACCGATAACCGCCGTTACGGATTTTACCGGCGCAAGCATATATGATTTATTAAGGTTAAGCCCAATCTTTCTGCCGGCATCCAACACCCTTAAGAATGGCTCCTGCATGCTTATCGGCAGGTCGCCATATCCTATTCCGAATCTGTATGTCTGGTAATAATCCGGATATTCTTCTCTTAGAAGCTCCTCAACCTTATCACAGGCCTGCTCAACCGCTACACTTGCAAGACTGTCAAATACAAGTGCCCTCGCCATATCTGTATGCTGCAGCACTCTTAGCTGTCTGTCTATGCTGTCTGATATTGTTACCGCCATGCATATTGCGCTGTCACATTTATACAGATGCTTCTTTATGGATTCACCCGGAAGCACCATGCTTGTGCCCTTAAATGCAACACCGTCCTCACCTGCCGTAAAATCGAATTTCTTATAAACATATCTTGGAATTGCTGTCCTTAAGACCAGCTCCTCACACTCGTCCATAAGCTCGTCAACCCGCTCATCCGGTGCATTTTTCTTATATCCTAAATATCTTAACGCTTCTTTTCTGTTAAGACTGGTAAGCTTAATATTTCTCTCCATTTCTTCTTACCTTGCCGCTTTTGCTCCTGCGTTCCTTATTTCTGTCATGTTTTCCATTGGCTTCAGCTTTTCTTCTCTTAGCGTCTGGCTTTGACTTAGACCTTCTTGCTGGCTTGGCAGATACATTTGCTTTCTCAACATTAACCTTTCTGCCCTTGATAAGCACATTGTCATTCATCGCCGCAAGTACTGCTTCCGCATGCTTTGCCGGTACATCAACAAATGTATAGTTATCCATCATGTCAATCGCACCCACAAGTCTTCCCGGCATTCCAGATTCTCCAGCAATCGCGCCAAGAATATTGGCTGGTGTAACCTTGTCCTTCTTGCCGACATTTATAAATAATCTTACCATCCTTGAGGTATCCGCATTTTCATCAAAATGGAAGCTCTCAACCTCGTCAACTCTGTCCAATGTATCTCCGACTATCATCTTAAGAAGTGCTGCTGCCATATCCATTGATGTATAATCTTCCTGATTAACATGCTCCTCAACCATATCAAGCATGGCTCTGTGTTCATCCGCTTCAATCATTTCTTTAATCTTGTCGAATATTCCATCCATCTTGGTATTCTTTACATCATCCAGTGACGGGATTGGCTTTGCTAAAATCTTGGTCTTACAGTATCTTTCGATATCCTTCAGCTTATACACTTCCCTGCCCGAAATAAATGAAAGTGCAAGTCCGGACTTTCCGGCTCTTCCTGTTCTTCCGATTCTGTGTACATAGTACTCTTCGTCCTGTGGCAGGTCATAGTTAAATACTATATCAACACCGTCAACATCAATTCCTCTGGCTGCAACATCAGTAGCAATAAGAATCTCTGTCTTTCCGCTTCTGAAATCATCCATTACACGGTCTCTCTGCTGCTGCTTCATATCTCCATGTATTCCGTCAGCAAAATATCCTCTGCCCTTAAGCTCTGATATAAGCTCGTCTACCTGTCTTTTTGTATTGCAGAATACAACTGACAGCTTAGGATTATATATATCAATAAGACGGCTTAATATCTCTGTCTTATTCTTAGGTCTTACCTCATAATAGAACTGGTCAATATTTTCTACTGTAAGCTCTTTTCTTACAACCTTGATAATCTTAGCGTCCTTCTGGAATTTTCTTGCAATCTCCATGATAGGCTTAGGCATTGTAGCTGAGAAAAGCACTGTCTGTCTCTCCTCTGGTGTCTCTGTAAGAATTGTCTCCATATCCTCACGGAATCCCATATCAAGCATCTCATCAGCTTCATCTAATATAACCATAGATACAGAATCAAACTTAACTGTCTTTCTTCTCATATGGTCCATAACTCTTCCCGGAGTTCCGACAATAACCTGCACGCCTGCCTTTAAGGACTTAATCTGTCTTACAATCTCCTGTCCGCCATACACAGGCAGTACCTTAATATCGCTCATGTACTTGGCAAGCTTTCTTATCTCTTCCGCAACCTGTACTGCAAGCTCTCTTGTCGGGCAGAGTACAATTGCCTGTGGCTTCTTAATATCCGGATTAATCTTCTGTAGCATTGGGATAGAATACGCAGCAGTCTTACCAGTTCCAGTCTGCGCCTGTCCAATAACATCAATTCCTTCCAGCACCGCCGGAATAGCCTGTGTCTGTATAGGTGAGGTTTCCTCAAAGCCCATATCCTCCACAGCTCTTAAAATTCTCTCATCAATATTTAACTCATCAAATTTCATTCTATAAATCTCCATTTCTATAACTCGTTAATTCTACATTACAAAAAGCCATAAGTCAAAGTCATAATTGCATTTTATTTCTTGTACATATATAATCGTGTATGAATAAATATTCAGGCTTTGCATTTGGTGCTATATACAGTTAATTTCTGCCTGTCGTCATGCATGGGCGTTGCTTAAAGTCCGTCAGGATTGCTAATTTATCGCGCTGCTTCTGGAGCTTTTCTTATTGTTTGTGTTCATTCGACATCTGGACACCGCTCCCATACTGTCCGCCTATGGCATACGCCCGAATTATTGCGAGCTGTGTGGGAGTTAATGCCGCTATATACATAAGAGCGGTGTGCTAAAGCTCGTTCAAGCGGAGCGCGTTTGCTTTCGCACACCGTAATAAACTTTGTAGATAGCGGCATTTACTCCCACTAAGCGCAGCAATGCCTGAGGGCGTATGCCATAGGCGGACAGTATGGGAGTGGTGTCCATCTGGCGAATGTACACAAACATTAAGCTCCAGAAGCGGCGCGATAAATTCACGCAATCCTGACGAGTTTAAGCAACACCCATGCATGACGACAGGCAGACCACTCCTCTACATATACCAAAAGCAGAGTATGAATGACACTTAAAGGAGTTTTTATGATTTTATCTTGTAATAATATTAGTAAGGCATTCGGAACGGATGTTATTATTAAGTCCTGTTCTTTTAATATAGAAGACCATGAGAAGGCTGCCATTGTGGGCATTAATGGTGCCGGTAAATCGACACTTTTAAAGATTATCGCTGGTGAAGAGCCTGCCGATTCAGGCATTGTCACTCTTGCCAAGGATAAGACTCTTGGGTATCTTGCGCAGCAGCAGGATCTTAAATCCGACAGAAGCATTTATGATGAGCTTCTATCTGTCAAGCAGTATGTGCTTGACATGGAGAGTGAGTTAAGAAGAATTGAAGCTGACATGAACAGTGCATGCGGTGATGAGCTCGAGGCACTTATGAACAGGTATACTAACTTAAACCATGAATTCGAGATGAATAATGGCTATGCATATAAGAGTGAGATTACAGGTGTGCTTAAAGGTCTTGGCTTTGCAGAGGAGGATTTTTCTCTGCATGTAAATACTTTGTCAGGCGGACAGAAAACCCGAGTTTCTTTAGGTAAGCTGCTGCTTTCCAAGCCGGATATCATTATGCTTGATGAGCCTACCAACCACCTTGATATGGAATCGATAAGCTGGTTAGAGAATTATCTTCTTAATTACAACGGCGCTGTTCTCATCGTTGCACACGACAGATATTTCCTCGATAAGATTGTGAGCAAAATTATCGAGATTGATAACGGCGACTGTACTGTATTTTCTGGTAATTACACTGACTATGCTGCCAAGAAAGCAATTCTTCGCAACATGAAGCTAAAGGAATATCTGAATCAGCAGCGTGATATAAAGCATCAGGAGGAGGTTATCGCAAAGCTGAAGCAGTTTAACAGGGAAAAATCTATCAAGCGTGCAGAAAGCCGTGAAAAAATGCTTGATAAGATAGAGGTTGTTGACAAGCCTGTTGAACTCAATGCAAAGATGAACATTAAGCTTGAGCCGTCTGTTGTAAGCGGTAATGATGTGCTTACTGTTACTGACCTTACCAAATCCTTTGACGGCAACACTCTTTTTAACAATATTAATTTTGAAATTAAGCGTGGTGAGCGTGTCGCGCTGATAGGTAATAACGGAACAGGCAAGACTACTATTCTAAAGCTTATTAATGGTATTATCCAGCCGGATAGCGGAAGCATTTATCTTGGTGCCAAGGTTGCTATCGGCTATTACGACCAGGAGCATCATGTGCTTGATCCGGATAAGACGCTTTTTCAGGAGCTTCAGGATACTTATCCAGACCTTAATAATACACAGATAAGAAATACTCTCGCAGCATTTCTTTTTACAGATGATGATGTGTTTAAATATATCCGCGATTTAAGCGGTGGTGAGAGGGGAAGAGTTTCGCTTGCCAAGCTTATGCTTTCCAATGCCAACCTGCTTATCCTTGATGAGCCTACCAACCACCTTGATATCGTATCCAAGGAAATTCTTGAGAATGCGCTTAACAGCTACACAGGAACCATTCTTTATGTTTCACACGACAGATACTTTATCAATGCTACTGCTACAAGAATAATTGAGCTTACCAACCAGAGTATTGTTAATTATATAGGCAATTATGATTATTATCTGGAAAAAAAGGACATACTGACACCAAAGACACTTCCTGCCACCAACAGCCCTTCTACTGCTAATGTCAAGGATTCCAAGCTTTCATGGCAGCAGTCAAGAGAAGAACAGAACAGGCTGAAAAAGAAAAAGAATGATTTAAAACGCACAGAGGACAGGATTGCTGAAATAGAAAACCGGCTTGAAGCTATAGATGCCGAGTATTCTGATCCGTCTATCGGAAGCAATACAGCAAGGCTTATGGAGCTTCACAATGAATCCACAGAACTAAAGAATGAACTGGATAAGTTATATGAACATTGGGAAGAATTAGCCGAAGAAATTTAAGTATTAATATTTCGCAAAAAGTGCCAAAAATCCCCATTTTGAGCCACTTTTTATTGACAAAATGCCAATCTAGGAGTATAAATGATTTATATTTATTATCACCTAATTTTTTAAGGAGGACAATTTAATTATGAATAAGTCAGAATTAGTTGCTGCTATTGCAGAGAAGGCTGAACTTTCTAAGAAGGATGCAGAGAAGGCTCTTAAGGCTTTCACAGATACTGTTGCAGAACAGTTACAGGCTGGCGATAAAATCCAGTTAGTAGGCTTCGGTACATTCGAGGTTGCTGAAAGAGCTGCTAGAACAGGTAAGAATCCTCAGACAGGTAAGGCTATCGAAATCCCTGCTTCTAAGGCACCTAAATTCAAGGCTGGCAAGGCTTTAAAGGATGTTGTTAACACTCCAGCTAAGAAGTCTAAGAAGAAGTAATTATCGGATGACTTTTAAAGGCTGTCACTTATGTGGCAGCCTTTTTTCTCTTTGAAAATATAGGGATAGTTATTTAGAAATCAGAGGAATGGGAGCTTAATTATGGAAATCGAACGAAAATATCTTGTATCAGGGATACCTGACAACCTGGAATCATATCCATGCCGTTTTATTGAACAGGGCTATCTTAATACTTCCCCTGTTGTGCGTGTAAGGCGTGATAATGACAGCTATTATCTAACCTACAAGGGAAGCGGCATGATGGCAAGGGAAGAATATAATCTCCCTCTTGATAAAGAAGCTTATGAACATTTAATTGCTAAAGCAGATGGTAATATCATAACCAAGCGGCGCTATGAAATCCCTGATGGCAATGGATATACAATTGAACTTGATATATTTGAGGGGCTGTTTGACGGGATAATTCTTGCCGAAGTGGAATTCCCTACCATCGAAGAAGCCACTCTCTACACTGCCCCATCATGGTTTATTAAAGATGTAACTAATGATCCTGCTTATCATAACAGCAATATGAGTAGAAAGATTTTCTAAAACACGAGGTCTGGGGATATGGATAAAGAAACTTTATTTGAAAATATACAGCGGCTCAAGCTTGCAGTAATAACCCTTTTAAAATGGCTGTTCTGCTCCATTGTATGCGGCTGCTTCATAGGCTCTGTCGGTGCAGCCTTTCATCTTATGCTGGGGTATGTGGCTGACCTGCGTTCACATTATCCGTACCTGCTTTTCGGGCTTCCGCTCGCTGGTATCATCATTGTATTCCTGTACAATGTAGTACATCAGGCAGGTAACCGGGGAACTAACCTTGTTATAACTGCAATACAGTCTAATGACGAGGTACCGGGAAGAGTTGCTCCACTTATAATCGTCTCAACGCTCCTCACACATCTGTGTGGCGGCTCGGCAGGACGGGAGGGTGCTGCCCTTCAGGTCGGCGGCGCACTTGGCAACACATTTGCAAAGCTGTTTAAATTTGACGAAAAAGACACAAGAATTATGATAATGTGCGGCATGAGCGCGTGCTTCTCCGCCCTTTTCGGCACACCTATTGCGGCGGCAGTTTTTTCCATGGAAGTAATAAATGTAGGTGTAATGTATTACGCTGCATTAGTTCCATGCGTATTTGCTGCATTTATTGCACAGGGAATTGCCTCTTTAGTTGGTCTTGAATCCACAAGCTATACAGTTGATGAGGTTGCTTCATTTTCACTAATTAACTGCAGCAAGTTCCTCATTATATCAATACTGTTTGCACTTGCAAGTATTCTGCTGTGTGTCGTTTTACACAAAACCTCAAAGCTCTACACTGATTATATAAGCAACCCATATGTAAGGATTATAGTTGCCGGAGTTCTTGTTATTGCCCTGCGTTATGTATTTAACACAACCGACTACCTCGGTGCAGGCTCTGACATTATCGCTGGAAGCTTTGTAAGCAGTTGTGCATGGTATGTTTTCCTGCTAAAAATGCTTTTCACAGCCGTAACCTTAGGTGGCGGATTCAAGGGTGGCGAAATTGTACCCACACTTTTCGTAGGTGCAACACTAGGAAGCTTTCTTGCACCTATATTCGGTCTTCCTATCGGATTGTGTGCAGCCTGCGGAATGGTAAGCGTTTTCTGTGGTGTAACTAACTGTCCGCTTACATCTCTTATACTGTCAATAGAGATGTTCGGGGCATCGACTATGAAATTTGCTATATTCTGCATAGCATTAAGCTATCTGTTATCCGGATATTACAGTCTGTATAACAGCCAGAAAATCATTTATTCAAAATACAAAACAGAATATGTAAATAAACAGCCGCACTGACCTGTTAAACACAGGACAGCGCGGCTGTCTTTTTCTTAGGCATATCTCCAGTCTTCTATTCTGAACTGTACTGAAACAATCCCGTTATATTCATTGATATCAGGATAATATACCATTGAAATCTTTCGTCCCACCTCCGGTATCTCCTGACCGTCTAACTTAAACTTTATCGCCGTTACAAGCTTTCCATGCTCGCTTTCTAACTGACATCTTAATACATTTTTATTCTTACCGATTACAGCCGACTGTCTTACAGTTAAATTCCTGTCTGCAAATACCGGCTTTTCATTGCCTTTTCCAAAGGGCTGCAGCTTCTCAAACTGCTTAATAAGCGTAATATCAACATAATCCACAGGCATCGGCACATCTATCCACACTGTAGGCGTAAGGTCTTTTTCTGTCATTGTCTCATTCTCATTGAGTGCTCTCCTGAATTCATCAATTTTATCAATATCTAAAGATACGCCGGCAGCCATCGGGTGTCCACCATATTTGTTAAGAAGATAACCACATTTGCTTATTTCCTCGAACATGTTATAGCCTTCTATAGAGCGTCCTGAGCCCTTGGCACCATCCTCTGCCTTAGTTATTACTATTGAAGGCTTGTAAAACTTTTCTCTAACCCTTCCGGCTATTATTCCTGCGACACTTTCATGGCATTCAGGCAGATACACAACAAGCACCTTGTCATTTTTCAGCTCTGTATTCTCAACCTGCTCAATTGCAATCGAAGCATATTCCTCTGTTATATCCTTGCGCTCTATATTAAGCTCACGAAGCTCTATTGCCTTTTTCCTCGCTTCCTCAATATCTGTACTGAGAAGCAGCTCTATCGCTCTCTTAGCCGAATCAAGCCGTCCTGTGGCATTAAGGCATGGTCCTATAACAAAGCCTATGTGATACGAGCTTATCTTTTCTATATCAAGCTCACACGCCTCCACAAGCGCCCTTATTCCTAGATTAGGTGTAACTGCCAGATGCTTTAAGCCATATTTTACAACGACGCGGTTCTCATCAGCCAAGTCAACCACATCTCCTATAGTTGCGATTGCCATAAGCTCTGCATACTCCTCAAGCTCCACCGGATTAAGGCCAAGTCTTTCGTACAGAAGCTTAACAACCTTAAATGCAACTCCTGCACCACACAGCCTGTCAAATGGATATGTACAGTCCTCCTGCTTTGGATTAACGATTGCATCCGCCTGCGGTACCTTGTGTATTTTCTTTCCCTCTATGAAATCAAAAGGAATATCATGATGGTCTGTTACAATTACTGTCATGCCCTTTTCTTTGGCATATTTAATCTGCTCTATCGCGGCAATACCGTTGTCACAGGTAATAATCGTGTCTGTGCCATTAGCTAATGCGTCATCTATCAAATGTTCATTAATTCCGTATCCATCCACAATCCTGTCCGGTACAGCAAATGAAACATCTGCCCCGGCAGCCTTAAGCCCCTTGTAAAGAATAGTCGTTGAACATATTCCGTCTATATCATAATCTCCTATGATATGAATTTTCTTTCCTGCATTTATCTTCGATATCAGTATGTCAACACATTTGTCCGCATCCTTTAACAGATACGGTGAATGCATTTTATCCACTGTTCCGTTAAGGTACATATCTATCTGCTCATCAGTTTCCAGACCTCTGTTGCGGATAATCCTTGCCATAACCTGGTCAATACCAAACCGCTCTCCTATGCCCTTGAAATCCGCCCTCTTAGCGTACACTCTCCAATCGCTTGTCATAATACTCCTCTTTTCCTGCCTGCTTTTCAAGGCATCTCAAGTTTGTGCGCAAGCACAAATCTTGCGT
>CAVKBP010000057.1:0-13263 GCA_963654395.1 Ruminococcus sp. CAG:382 | reverse complement strand
TGTATTGTTTTATTAGCTAAAGAGTTCTACAAGTACTGCAAAAATAACTATAATAGTTAATATTACCCCTATTCCACTACTATTTGAGCTGCTCTTTCCAGAATTGGGTTTCATACACTCCTTGTAAATCTGATACTCAATATAATCATCTACCACATCTTTTTTCCCATTCCTATTCCAATCATATAATGCCATATTTACCTCCTATCATCACTTTACCATTTCTTACCAGATTCATCCATAGCATCATCTACACCTTCTGCATAATTCTTCTTATCCAATGTAACCAAAATATAAATTTTCTCACATTGCACCTGCTTTCTATATTGTCTCCCTTAGATAACACTATTATAGCAAATCACAAGTCCATAAATCCTCTCTCGTGTATCGAATCTTTGTTTGTTTTTTATCTTGTTCTGATAATAACAAATTAAGGACGCAGGATTTTACTCCTACGCCCTCACTTGATTATTCTAATGCTTGAAAACCACCGTTCTAATGCTTCGATGCCATTCGGAATTCGAGTTTTAACGCTCTGTGATTATAAGGGAGACTCTGCAATTCGCAATCTCCGCATCCAGATCCTTTTGCAGGGAACTTCGAAGGGCTTCGATCTTCTCATAAGTCGTATCAGGAGCAAAGCGCACCTCAATATCTACATCTACATAGATTCCGTTATAACGGGAATTGATGCTTCCAAAGTCTTCATATTCACTTATATGCTTCACCATTGTGCTGACAAGCTTGAGCTGTTCCTCCTCCGGAAGCGTGCGGTCTGTCAGCTCATGTATGGAATGCCGTATGTTCTTTATGTAGGCAAGCAGCAGTCCTATCGAAATAACAATGCTCAGAATAGGAGAAATATACCACGAAGTTGGGTAATTCCGCAGCAGCCACACCAACAGAATGGAAAAAAGCGTAGCCACATCAAAGAGAAGGGCTCCCACCGTCGATATATATTCACTTTCAGCCACAGTAGTCGGATTTTCTTTTTTTATTTTGTGCTGTCCTTGCCAAAGCACGATATCGACCGCCACATTGACAACCTTGAGCACGACCACATAGATCAGGAGATTGCTTGGCTTTTCCGGATGTACCAGTTGCATCATGGAAATAAGGATGATGCACAGCAAGCCTCCAATTCCTATGCTCTGACAGAAAAATGCGGTCATAGCCTCCAGCTTTCCCACGCCGTAATTATACTCGTACCGCAGGTCACAGCTCATTTTACGGGACTGGATGACCACAAGACCGTCGCTGACCATATTCCCAAAGGAATCCACGAAATCCAGCCATGTCAGCAGAGATTGAGACAGCAGCGCTGAGATCGTCACCGCTATAAAGTTCGGCACCTCTGACAGGAAAGAAAAAGAACTGAGCTTTTCCTGATTTTTGTAAGCGTTTTTTTGCTCCATTTCTGCGCCTTCTCCTTACCCCTCACCGGCTTTTGACTGCTTCCGATATGCCGAGCAGCAGTATTCCGACCACTACCAAAAAGAGACAACGGTATTGCTCTGCGGACATTTTTTCTTTCAAAAAGATCCTTGCACCGGCAATGGTGAAGATGCAGTATACCGCCACCGCCGGTGCAGTCAGAACCGGCTCAATAGCCATTGCAAAGGCAAACAATATATTCCCGACGGATTCCGTCAACGCTGCGGCACATTTGACCCGCTCCTTTTTCCGGAAAGGAATGTAAGGACGCTTATTCCGAAACAGCAAAACAAACCACGCCACTATGCCGCCAAGGAAAAATGCCTGCCCTTCCATAATAAGGAAATCGAACTGCCCGATCGCGTCAAAGCTTTCACTTCCATGCAGCGTGAGACCTTCCACCACCATGGATACCGCATCAAAGAAATTGTAGATAAGCGGATACAGCAGTGCCAGCGCGCCTATGGCGTGCGCCTTGCCGGAACATGGAGCTGCATTCTCCACATTTGCTTTGCGCTGCTCGATGACACCAAGATATACTGTTCCGGCAGTCACCAGCACAAAACCTATGAGATCTGCCACAGAAAATTGTTCACGCAGATCCTTGATATCTCCGGTGACTACAAATATAATCAGCAGCAGGATGCCGGATATGGCTCCGTCGACATTTTCCAGTGGCGACAGCACAGAGGCATCCAGAAAACGATTTCCCATCAGACCAACAAGAAGCGCCGCTACATAGGCAACGGCAAAAGGCGCGTAGTCTATGTAGGACATGGTCAGTTGCAATAGCGGAAGCTGTTTTTCGGAGTAAGGCAGAAGGAAGAGCATAGCCGCTCCCATAACGATTCCCAGCCATACCAGAAACTGTAGCGGAGTAGTCGTATCCTCTCCCTCTGAACCCTTTTTATAACACAAATCTCCCGCGCTCCAGCACAAGATGCACAGGAATACCATAATAAACCATTTCATTTGATGCTTGCAGTTCCTCCCGATCTATACTATACCCATAACAGTGGACACTCGAATTTGTTAGTTCCCTGAAAATGGACACCGCTTCCCTCTGCAACTGAATCGGCAAAAAGAAGCCCTATGACACTCAGACCTCCATGCCACTGCGCTCAGCATCCATAGAAGCGGCTGAGATTTGACCCACCGAGTTATAATGCGCCTCGACAGGAAAATATTATTTAGATTATATCACACGAGTAATGCTCTGCCATTGCATTTTCTGGAATTTGAGATGAGAGATTGCTCTAAGCTTCCCTTCCTTGTATAAATCTTCCAAAGCCTTTCTATAAAATGTCTGTTGAAACTGCAAGCTCTGTCTGTGTCTCATAGTCAGCAATTCTTTTTTTTAATCTTGTAATGGTTGCCTGCAGCGCCTGAGAACCAAGTACCATACGCAGCGGTGCTTTTGGAAGATCTACGCTCTCAATAATCTTTGTTGCCATCTTAGCCGGATCACCTGGTGCGAGTCCGTTTGCCGGATCAAGCATTTTAAGGAATCCATGACAAGTCTCGTACTCCGGAGTAAGCTTTGCGACTTTAGCACTTCCATAACGGAACTCTGTTCTTGCTCCACCCGGCTCTACGATTGTCACTCCTATGTTGAACTGCTCAACTTCCTGTGCTACGGATTCACAAAATCCTTCAATTCCAAATTTTGTTGCATGGTACATGGAATTTGCCGCATAAGCAACCTGTCCACCGTAGGAAGAAATCTGGATAATTCTTCCGCCGCCCTGCTTTCTCATAAATGGAAGCGAAGTCTTAATCAACTGTATGGCGAATTTATTTTTGCAGATACTATGCAGGAAGCCCGCCTTAAGCTAATCACTGGTCAGGGATATATGCCAGTTGATGTAATAGGCGAACAGGTCTGGTTTGACACTACCATATGCCGAATCCCTCTCTGCCGGAATTCTCGGGTCATAAAGAAAACCTACTGTGCTTTTTGGAAAAAAGATAATTCAGGGTATTACATTGAAGACTTCGCAGAAGCTCTTTATTCCTGCTTCTAAATATAAAAAATCACTTTCTTCAATGGACACTAAAAAAGCGATAGTCAATCCATAGGAAAAGGGAACCAGAGAGGAGTCGAATTCTTCGCTTCGCTCCGGTCCGCGCAAAGCCGAGGTCCACCGGACCTCGTGCGCCCCTGTCCAAAAACCCGGCTCCGCCATATTTTGTCCACTAGTCCAATTCCCCTCTGGTCCATAGGAAAAGGGAGCGAAGAAGCTTACGCTTCCTCACTCCCTTTTCCTATGGACCAGAGGGGAGTCGAACCCCTGTCCGAAAACCCATTCCCTGTTCTTCTACTATCATAGTTGATTGTTTAACATTCCCTCCGGTATACGGGAATCAACACCCTTATACCTTTAGTAGCTTCATGATACGACCAGCACCTCAAAGCTTTGGTACTGTCGTTTCCTACATGTTCGAAGCCTGGGTCTTAAAGTGTAGGTGCTTTAAGTCAGACTGCTGCAATTAGGCAGCGTATGCTAAATTATCGTTAGCGTTTATATTTAGGTTTGGATTTTAACGCTTTCCTGCGGATAGCTTCACCAGCTTCAAGATCCCCGTCGAAACCTTTACTAGCCCGTGTGTACGCAATTTTACCTGCTAAGATATATTAACATCAGCATAGTGCCAAGTCAATCAACTTATGGTATAAAATCTCAAAATCTCAGATTCTTGTTCTTAAATTCCTTCTGTGCATCTCTTATCTGATCCTTCTTTGCAATAGAATCCCTCTTATCAAAGTTCTTCTTACCCTTTCCAAGACCAATTTCCATCTTCACCTTGCCTTCCTTCAGATATACCTGAAGCGGAACAAGCGTGTAGCCCTTGATTGTAAGCTCTCCTGCCAGCTTATTAATCTGGTTCCTGTGAAGCAGCAGCTTCTTCGGTCTTAAAGGATCTTTGTTGAATATGTTGCCCTTTTCATACGGTGTAATATTCATGCCTAATACATATACTTCACCATTCTCAATCTTAATATAAGATTCCTTTATTGAGCATTTTCCGGCTCTGATTGATTTAACCTCTGTGCCATGAAGCACCATGCCGGCTTCGTATTTCTCTTCTATAAAATAATCAAAATATGCTTTCTTATTATTCGCAATTGGTCTGTTTCCCGATGCGCTAGTTTTTGACATGTCAGTCTCCATTCTGTTCTATGCAAATGCAAAATCTATTGTTCTAAGTATCTTATCGGTGCCTATGACAACAACCTTAACCTTCTGCCCAAGCTTATAGCTTCTGTTTCCAAGCTCTCCCACCATCTCATAGTGTTCCTCGTCAAATGTGTAGAAACCCTTCATATCATTGACAGAAACCATGCCCTCGATAGTATTAGAAAGCTCGACATATATGCCCCATGCGGTAACTCCCGAAATAACTCCGTCAAAGGTTTCACCAACAAATTGCTCCATATATTCAGCCATCTTAAGCTTGTCGGTATCTCTTTCAGCGTCTGCTGCACGCCGCTCCATTGAGCTCGTCTGTACAGCAACCTCCGGCAGTATTGCATCATAGTGGTCTGCCCGCTTAGCACTTAATCCTCCATGAAGATTTTCCTTTATAATCCTGTGAATCTGCAGGTCAGGATACCTTCTGATAGGTGATGTAAAGTGACAGTAATACTTTGCAGCCAGCCCGAAATGTCCCACACATTCAGTAGTATACTTCGCCTTCTTCATAGACCGCAGTGTCAGCCTGCTTATAAGATTCTCAGCATCAGAGCCTTCAATCTGTGAAAGCAGCTTCTGAATTTCCTTAGGTCTTAAATCGTCCGTAAGTCTCAATGTGTAACCGAAGTTATTAATAAATGTGGCTAGCTTACGCATTTTCTCTGGATCCGGATTCTCATGCGTTCTGTACAGAAATGGCATATCCTGCCAGAAATAATCCTCTGCAACAGTTTCATTGGCAGCCAGCATAAAATCTTCTATTATCTTAGTCGCCACATTTCTGTCATAAGGCTTAATGTCAGTAGGATGACCATTTTCATCAAGAATAATCTTACTTTCTGGAAAATCAAAGTCAACCGCGCCTCTTGCAAATCTTTTCTTTCTAAGAAGAGCGGCAGCATCCTCCATCATATGAAACATAGGAACAAGCTCTTTATACCTCATAATTTCTTCAGTATCATTATCAACAAGAATCTTCTTTACACTTGTATAGCTCATTCTTTTGTCTACATTTATAACTGTTTCGCATATCCTGTGCCCTACGATATTGCCCTTTTCATCAATATCCATAAGACAACTGAGTGCAAGCCTGTCCTCTCCCTGATTAAGCGAGCATATTCCATTAGAAAGCTTATGCGGAAGCATAGGAATAACGCGGTCAACAAGATAAACACTTGTGCCTCTCTTAAGCGCCTCCTTATCCAGTGCGCTTCCCTCTGTAACATAATGGCTGACATCAGCAATGTGAACACCAAGATGATATATTGGACCTTCCTTCGATATAGATACCGCATCATCTAAATCCTTCGCATCCTCGCCATCTATCGTAACCATCTGCACATTTCTTAAGTCAACTCTTCCAGCCTTATCCTTTTCACTTACCACATCAGGAATATCATTAAGAGCCTTCTTTACAGCCTCAGGAAACTCCACTGGTAAATCATATGCCTTAATTATAGACATTATGTCAACACCCGGATCATCTATATGTCCAAGCACCTCTGTAACCCTGCCCTGTGGGTTCTTATTCCGGCTGCCATAATCACTGATGGAAGCAACAACCTTAGAGCCATCAACAGCCCCATTCATGCATTCCTGCGGTATAAATATATCACAGCCAATCTTCGCATTATCAGGAATAACAAATCCATAAGTCCTGTTCTTCTGGAATGTTCCGACAACCTCTTTAATCTCATGCTCAAGAATAGCAACAATCTTACCTTCTGCTCTCTTACCGCCGTTCTTCTCGTTAGTAATCACAACCCTGACCTTATCGTGATAGAAAGCATTCATTGTGTCATCAGCCTTGACAAATATATCATCCTCCCTGTCAGGTATCACAACAAAGCCGAAGCCCCTGCTTGTGCTTTCAAATGTTCCGGTAAGTGCCACATTTTCAGGCTTCATATATTTGCCTTTCTTAGACACTCCGATTGTTCCATCTGCAACGAGACTGTCAAGCACCTCCATAAGCTCAGAACGCTTAGCCTTAGGAATATCAAGAAGCATAGCGATTTCTTTAGCCTTCATCGGAACATACAGCTCGTTATTAAGAATCATGTCAGCAAGCATCTGTCTTCGCTGTTTAAATATATCCTTCTCCATAACCATTATATCCCTTTCTCACCATTTATAATATCGGGATTCCCCCAGATTTTCAGATTTTCGTATAAAGCAAAAAACACTCTTAAGAAATAAAAGCTTCTTAAGAGTGTCTGCATTAGAAATTAAAATTAAGTATAACTGCTATTACAATAAAAAGAATTACAAGAATCTTGGTAATCTTAACAAGCTTGCCTTCCATTGAACGGCCCTTGTTCCTGCCCCAGTATGAATCAGCAGCACCACTAATTGTTCCTGACAATCCGTTCTGCTTACTTTCCTGCATAAGAATTATTATTGCTAAAGCTATACAAATTACTACAAATACTCCCATTAAACCAATTCTTAATACATCTCCGACAGACATATGAAACAATGGAATTATCTTATCCATACTATCCTCCATTCTTGCCCGTTTTTCAGGGCATCTCAAGTTTGTGCGCAAGCACAAATCTTGCGTGTGAAAAATCTTTAATTTTTCACACTATCCTCATTCCTGCGCACCGGGCGCTATTTATTACATAATTATGCCAATACAGCAACATGTGTAATTCTATCACAAACAAACATTTTGTGCAAGAAAATTTAACAAATTAATTCTTCTTTACAAGAAGTGACTCACCTGTCATCTCTGCTGGCTTCTCAAGTCCCATAATTTCAATGAGCGTAGGAGCAATATCACATAATCTTCCACCCTCACGAAGTGTGTAATTCTCATTATAATTAACAAGAATGAATGGAACCGGATTAGTTGTATGTGCTGTATGTGGAGCACCTGTTTCGTAATCAATCATCTTCTCAGCATTGCCGTGATCTGCGCAGATGAAGAGAACTCCGTCAACTTCCTTAACTGCATCTACAGCCTTGCCAACAAGCTCATCAACCTTCTCTACAGCCTTGATTGCTGCTGGAATAACACCTGTATGGCCAACCATATCAGGGTTAGCAAAGTTGATAATAATAACATCATATTTGTCAGACTTGATAGCCTCAACTAAGTCCATGCCTACCTCTGGTGCGCTCATCTCTGGCTTTAAGTCATAAGTTGCAACATCCTTAGGTGAATTAACAAGTAATCTGAACTCATCAACATTAGGATCCTCAACACCACCATTGAAGAAGAATGTAACATGTGCATACTTCTCTGTCTCAGCAAGTCTTAACTGCTTCTTTCCGTTCTTAGCAAGGAATTCGCCAAATGTATTCTTAATATTTTCTTTCTTGAATGCAACCTTTTTGTTAGGAATTGATTCGTCATAATCCTTGAAGCATACAAATGTTAATGGAATAAATCCTGTTTTTCTTTCAAAACCCGTAAATTTATCGTCACAGAATGCTCTTGTCATCTCTCTTGCGCGGTCTGGACGGAAGTTAAAGAAGATAACCGAATCATTCTCCTTAACTAATGAAAGTGGCTTGCCATCCTTGCAGATAACTGTTGGCTCGACGAATTCATCAGTTTTTCCATTATCATATGATTCCTGAAGCGCCTGTGTAGCTGACTCTGCCTTAATTCCATCACCTGCAACAAGTGAATCATAAGCCTTTTCTACTCTGTCCCAGTTATTATCTCTATCCATTGCATAGTAACGGCCTGATAAAGAAGCAACCTTACCAACACCGATTTCTGCCATCTTATTCTCAAGTGTCTCAACAAAGCCCTTAGCAGATGCCGGAGGTGTATCTCTTCCGTCAAGGAATGCATGAACATATACCTTAGAAACACCCTGCTGCTTAGCCATCTCTAAAAGTCCATATACATGGCTTAAATGGCTGTGGACACCACCATCTGATAAAAGACCGAAAAGATGAAGGTCAGAATCGTTCTTTTTACAGTTCTCCATTGCCTCAAGCAGTTCCTCATTCTTGAAAAATGTGCCATCTTCAATATCCTTAGTGATTCTTGTAAGATCCTGGTAAATAATCCTGCCGGCACCAATATTCATATGACCTACTTCTGAATTACCCATCTGTCCGTCCGGAAGACCAACAGCAAGACCTGAAGCATATCCTTTCTGGAATGGGCATTCCTTCATAAGCTTATCCATAACAGGAGTATTAGCTAAAGCAATAGCATTACCTTCTGTTCTATCATTTAAACCATAACCATCAAGTACCATTAAAACTACTGGTTTCTTACTCATAATGTGATTCTCCTTTAAATGTATTCTAATTATTTGCCTATAGCATGATAGCACATTTGTTAAAAAAATCAAAGACCTTGTCCTGAATATTATCGTCAAAACAAGGTCTTTTCATTCTTATCTACTTATTGTAATTAACTATGTCTGCAAAATCAGGCTTAAGACTTGCGCCTCCGACTAATCCACCGTCAATATCAGGCTGTGCAAAAAGCTCTGCTGCATTAGCTGCATTAACACTTCCGCCATAAAGAATTCTTATCTGGTCTGCTGTAGCCTTATCATATAATCCTTCAATCACAGTTCTTATGAATCCGCATACCTCCTGTGCCTGCTCGGTAGTTGCAACCTTTCCTGTTCCGATAGCCCAGATTGGTTCATAAGCAACTATTGTATTAAGCACCTGTTCCTTGGTAACTCCGGCATATGCCTCAGTTATCTGATTCTTTATAAAATCAAGTGTAACTCCCTGCTCTCTCTGCTCAAGAGTTTCACCACAGCAAAGAATTGGAATAATGTCATGCTCAATAGCCTTGTGAACCTTAAGATTGATATCCTTGTCTGTCTCGTGGAAATATGTTCTTCTTTCCGAATGTCCGATAATAACATGGCTGACACCTGCGTCCACAAGCATCTCCGGTGATAACTCACCTGTATATGCGCCCTTTTCCTCATAATAAACATTCTCTGCACCAATATGTATATCCGTTCCCTTAACTGCCTCTACTACTGGAACAATGTCAATAGATGGTACACAGAACACAACATCCACATCCGGATTATTAACATTCGGTTTTAACTGTGCCACAAGCTCAACTGCCTGACTTGGTGTCATGTTCATCTTCCAATTACCTGCTATTACTTTTCTTCTCATTCTACGCCTCCTGCCAGAAAATACCCATAATAATAATATGGACAAACCTGTTAAATTATTACGATATAACTATTTTAGTGATTTAAATGATACCATACTCCACTGCTTATTTCAAGTTAATTGTGAAAAAAATAACAAATATATGTAAAAAATTACTGCTCAGAACCAGTCTTCAAAATCAGACCAATTCCGAACAGTAATAAATTTAATTACTATATAACTATGTCAGTAAAATCAATTACTTATCGTTAGCTGCTGCTACACCTGGAAGCTCCTTACCTTCAAGGAACTCAAGAGAAGCTCCACCACCTGTAGAGATGTGAGTCATCTTGTCACCAAATCCTAAGTTGTTAACAGCGGCTGCTGAATCGCCACCACCGATGATTGTTGTAGCGTCCTTAAGCTGTGCAAGCTCTTCTGCAACAGCGATTGTTCCTGCTGCGAAGTTAGAGAATTCGAATACACCCATAGGTCCATTCCATACTACAGTCTTGGCATCCTTTAATGCATCCTTGTAAAGCTCGCATGTCTTAGGTCCGATATCCATACCCATATCATCATCTGCCTGATGACCTGCAACTACAACATGTGAAGGAGAATCATTGCTGAATTCCTTAGCAACAACTGTATCGATAGGGATAAGAAGCTTAACACCCTTCTCCTCAGCCTTCTTCATCATATTCTTAGCGTAATCAACATAATCGTCCTCTACTAAAGACTTACCAACCTTACCACCATGTGCCTTCTGGAATGTATAAGACATACCACCACCGATAATAAGTGTATCAACCTTATCAAGAAGGTTGTCAATAACCGAAATCTTAGAAGAAACCTTTGAACCACCGAGAATAGCAACGAATGGTCTTACAGGATTGTTAACTGCATTGCCGAGGAAATCGATTTCCTTCTGCATAAGGTATCCAACAACAGCAGTATCAACATACTGTGTAACACCTACATTTGAACAATGAGCTCTGTGAGCTGTACCAAATGCATCATTAACGAATACATCTGTTATAGAAGCTAAGTCCTTAGAGAATGCCTCTCCATTCTTAGTCTCTTCTGGTCTGAATCTTGTATTCTCAAGAAGAATAACATCTCCATCATTCATAGCAGCAACAGCAGCCTTTGCATTATCGCCTACAACAGTATCATCTGCTGCGAACTTAACCTCCTGTCCGAGAAGTTCTGAAAGTCTCTTTGCAACTGGTGCAAGAGAAAATGCAGCATCTGGTCCCTTTGGCTTTCCAAGATGTGAGCAAAGGATAACCTTTCCACCATCAGCAATAAGCTTCTTGATAGTTGGAAGTGCAGCTACAAGTCTTGTTTCATCAGTAATTCTGCTTCCATCCAATGGTACATTAAAATCACATCTGCATAATACTCTTTTGCCCTTTACATTGATATCATCAATAGACTTTTTATTAAGCATATTAGTTTCCTCCATATAATACATAAAATAGCTGTATACACAGTTTTTTAAAAAACCGGAGAATAGTTAAACCATTCTCCGGTAAAAAATAATCTAAATGATTAGTTTAACTCAGCGAAGTACTTAATTGTTCTAACCATCTGGCTTGTGTATGAGTTCTCGTTATCATACCAAGAAACAACCTGAACCTGGCATCCACCGTTAGGAAGCTCATTAACCATTGTCTGAGTAGCGTCAAATAATGAACCAAATCTCATACCAACGATATCGCTAGAAACGATCTGCTCTGTGTTGTATCCGAATGACTCTGTAGCAGCAGCCTTCATAGCAGCGTTAACTTCATCAACTGTAACCTTCTTAGCAACTACTGCATTAAGGATTGTTGTAGAACCTGTAGGAGTAGGAACTCTCTGAGCAGCTCCGATAAGCTTTCCGTTAAGTTCTGGGATAACAAGACCGATAGCCTTAGCAGCACCTGTTGAGTTAGGAACGATGTTGCAAGCACCTGCTCTGGATCTTCTTAAGTCACCCTTTCTCTGTGGTCCATCAAGGATCATCTGGTCACCTGTGTAAGCGTGGATTGTACACATAATACCTGACTCGATTGTAGCGCAGTCATTAAGAGCCTTAGCCATAGGAGCTAAGCAGTTAGTTGTACAAGAAGCTGCTGAAATAATCTGATCATCTGCTGTAAGTGTCTCATGGTTTACATTGTAAACGATAGTCTTAAGATCGTTTCCAGCAGGAGCTGAAATAACAACCTTCTTAGCACCTGCATTGATATGAGCCTGTGCCTTAGCCTTAGATGTATAGAATCCTGAGCACTCAAGAACTACATCAACACCAATTTCTCCCCATGGGCAGTTATTAGCATCTGGCTCTTTATAAATCTTGATTGTCTGTCCTTTAACAGTGATTGTACCAGCCTCATCATCTGCTGTTACCTGATCTTCCTCACCGAAGTTAACATATCTTCCCTGTGATGAATCATACTTTAAAAGATGAGCAAGCATCTTAGGGCTTGTTAAGTCGTTAATAGCGACTACCTCATATCCTTCTGCACCAAACATCTGTCTGAATGCAAGTCTACCGATACGACCAAAACCATTGATTGCAACTTTTACTGACATAAAAACAATTCCTCCTAAAATGAATTTTTATAACATAGTTTGTTAAAATTTCAACTACCGAGTATTTTACATAAGAAGAACTAAAATATCAAGGCTTTCTTACCAATTTTTACATTTTGGCACATTTTTCAATAATAATTCTTCACAGATTAGCAATTTTGACGAAATCTCAACAAATTCTGTATCCAATATTGTCTATATAATACTAAACACTGATTAATACTGGCTTAAAGGGAACATTTCCTTATATTCCTCAAAATATTTTTCAAAATTAGCACCCTTATCCTTCTTAAGGTTAATAAGATACTCATGTGTATCGAACGCATTTGCTTCAAGCTCAATCATTGCAACTGCCACATTAGAACAGTGGTCTGCAATTCTTTCAAAATCAGTAAGCAGGTCATTAAATATGAAGCCCTGATGAAGCGTACATTCGCCCTTCTGGACACGCCTTACATGATTCATCTTCATTTCATCACAATATATGTCAACGAGCTCTTCTAGCGGTTCCGTCTTATAAGCATATGCGACCTTATTCTGTTCAAATGCTTCAATTACATTACCGACTATTTCTCTCATAATTGATGACATAAGCTCAATGTCTTCAACAGCATAATCAGAAAACTTAAGCTTTTCGTTAAATATTTCTGCTGAAGCCTGTGATATATTAACCGCATGGTCACTTATTCTCTCAAAATCAGATATCGTGTGGAGAAGCTTGGAAACCTCCTTATTCTGTTCCGGAGTAAGCTCCTGCTGCGTAATCTTGACAAGGTAAGAACCGAGCTTGTCCTCATATCTGTCAACCTTATCCTCTCTTCTCTGAATCTTATCGTATTTCTCCTGAGAAAATGTATCCAGCAGCTCCATAGAACGGACAAGATTCTTCTGCGCCATATGTGCCATTGAACAAAGCACCGTCTTAGCCTGTTCTATCGCTACAGTCGGATGAGCG
>CAVKBP010000056.1:0-13353 GCA_963654395.1 Ruminococcus sp. CAG:382 | reverse complement strand
GCTACAGCAGCAGGCGGAATCAAGATGATCAAGGCTATGTGCTCAGCTTACACAACAGTAAGAATCATGCCTACAGGTGGTATCAACACAGGTAACCTTGAAGAATTCTTATCATGTGATAAGATCTTCTGCTGTGGTGGATCATGGATGGTTAAGGGCGATATGATTAACGCTGGCGAATTTGACAAGATTAAAGATATGACAGCAGAGGCTGTTGCACTTGTTAAGAAGATCCGTGGTTAATTATTAATAGCACAGATATATTAAACCCCGTATTCTGGTTTTGCAGGATACGGGGCTTTTATAATTATATGCAGTTTTCAGAGCTATGCTAAAATGTGTTCTGTGAACGACTACATTTTTGCAAATATGTTCTCAATCTCTTCATGAGGAAGCACAAGTGCGAATCTTACATGACCTTCACCGAGGCTTCCAAAGCTGCTACCCGGTGTACATAGAACACCTGTCTTATTGAGAAGCTCCATAACATAGTCGGCAGAATTAGTATAACATTCAGGAATTGCAGCCCATACGAACATAGTTCCCTTAACATCAGCAGGCTTAAGACCAAGCTTCTTAATTCCGGCAACAAGAGCATTTCTTCTTAGCTCATATTCAGCCCGGTTAGTAGCAACATAATTCTGCGGTCCGTTAAGCGCCGCAATGGCAGCCTTCTGGTATATAAGACTAGTTCCATAGTTAAATTGCGAACGGACAGTTTTGAATTTGCTTACTATTTCACGGTTTCCGATGAGGAACGAAAGGCGCAGACCGGTAAGGTTGTAAGTCTTAGAAAGAGAGTTGAATTCAACACCGACTTCCATGGCACCTTCGTGGCTTAAGAAAGAGCCGCCAATCCGTCCATCATATATAATTTCAGAATACGCATTGTCATGAACAATTATGATGTTGTATTTTTTAGCAAATGCGATGAGCTTATCATAGAATTCATCAGGCGCGGCAGCACATACAGGATTCAGAGGATAAGACACAACCATCATTTTAGCCTTCTTCGCTGTCTCTTCATCGATAGAATCAAAATCTATAAGATAATCATTCTCTGGAAGAAGATTGTAATAAGCAATCTCTGCGTCACACAGGAAAGGACCAATCTCAAATATCGGATATCCCGGATTAGGTACAAGACAGATATCACCCGGGTTGCACAGGGCAAGAGCAATATGCGCCATACCCTCCTGTGTTCCGAATACAGAGGTCACCTCGTCCGGTGTTATGACAGTGTTGTAACGGTGCTTGTACCATTTACATACAGCGTCAAGAAGCTCGTCGGTATCACCAAGAGAGTACTTGTAATTCTCTGGATCGAGTGCTGCCTCTGAAACTACTTTCATAACTTCCTCATCCGGCTTGAAATCCGGAGTTCCTACAGTGAAATTATATACAGGCTTTCCCTGTGCAAGTCTGTCATTTTTCTTCTCGTTAAGTATATTAAAAATGTTGCTGCCAAAACGGTCAGCTCTCTTAGAAAATTCAATATTCATATGTAGACCTCATTTCATGTTAATTTTAAATATGGCAAACCACATAAGCAAAAGCTAAGCCTTTCGGCGGTGGTTTTGCAAATGGGGTTAGAAAATTATGTAGAAAAAATCCCAGCCCAACGAATAAGATACTAGCATGATTAACAAAAGTCAATTTTAAGGTATATTTTTTGACAAAAATGTGATAGTTTTATATATGTAAGAGGAAATATATGAATATGGTGGTCTGCAAATGTAACAGCCAGTGACATTAAAGGGTAGAATGCAGACAGAAAGGAAAGGTAAGAAATATGTCAGTACAGGATTATCTTAGTGCAGTTAAGCTTGGCAAAAAGGAATATCATGCTTGTGTGAACAGGGGAACTTACCCATATCTTCCGGTTCTGGAGGATATAATTGATGAAAGCAGTATTGACAGGGAGGTCAGTCTCGGAAGTGACCAGATTCCATTAAGGCTTGTTGTCGGAACCTGCACAGCAGGAAGAACTACTGCATTTGCAGACAACTTCATGCCTATACTTGACTGGGGAACTGAATTTGCAGCAAAGTGGGCTTCACTTAGCGACAGTCAGGTGAATGAGGGAATAAGAGACGATATTAAAGTGTATGAGTACATGAATAAGTTCTATGTACTTGAGGGTAATAAAAGAGTCAGTGTGCTTAAGTATTTTAAAGCTGTAACAGTCAGCGCGCAGGTTATAAGAAAGATACCTAAGTACAGTGATGATCCGGATGTTAAGATATATTATGAATTTATGGATTTCTATAAATCTACTAAGATTAATGATATATATTTCAGTCAGGAAGGCAGCTTCATAGCATTTATGGAGCAGGTCGGAATCACTCCGGGAGAGCCGATGGATGAGGATGATAAGAAAGACCTGGTTTCGTGCTATCTTAATTTCAGGCTTGCTTATGAGGCGCGTGGTGGAGATAAATTTGACTTTCCAACAGGAGATTCCTTCTTAAGATTCATTCATATCCATGGATATGACGCAGTTAAGAAGATGACTAAAACAGAGATGGCTAAGAATGTTGCCAAGACATGGGCTGAATTCGAGCTTATTGATGATAACAGTGAGGTTGAATTAAAGATGACACCGGCTGCAGCGCCAAAGAAGAACATATTAAGCTATCTGCTGCCAGTGGGTGGTGTCAAGAAGCTTAAGGTTGGATTTGTGTACGAAATGACACCGCAGGATTCAGAGTGGTGCTATGCACACGAGCTTGGAAGACAGTATATTGATGATACCTTTGGTGACCAGATAGAGACCTGCGTTGAAGAAAATGTAGTGCCGGAGCAGAGTGATGAGGCAGCGATTAACAGACTTATAGATAAGGGCTGTGACCTTATATTCCTTACCTCTTCTGCGATGAATCCGGCTGGACTCAAGGCTGCAATAGCACATCCGTCAGTAAAGATTCTGGACTGCTCGCTTAATATTTCGCATAAATATATCAGGTCATATTATGCGAGAATGTTTGAGGCGAAGTTCCTGACAGGAATTATTGCAGGAACTATGGCAGATGACGATAATGTCGGCTATATAGCTGATAATCCGGTCTATGGTGCATGTGCTAATATCAACGCATTTGCACTGGGAGTAAAGTTCGTTAATCCGAGAGCAAGGGTTCATCTTGAGTGGAACAGCATAAAGGATAATGATTCAGAGGGTAATCTTGCCAGAAAGAATATAAGCATTGTATCTGACCAGGATATGATTACTCCGGGTAAAAGAAAGAGACGGTTCGGTCTGTATAAGACAAGTGATTCAGATAAGCACCTGGCTATGCCGGTATGGCACTGGGGTGTGTTCTATGAAAAGCTTATACAGAGCATTATGAGCGGCTCCTGGAGTAAGGATGAAGACGGTGATAATGTAAAGGCACTCAATTACTGGTGGGGTATGTCAGCAGGTGTTGTTGACCTTATATATTCAGAGAGTCTGCCGTCTGCAACGAAGAGACTTGTGAAGCTTTTTGAAAAAGAACTCAAGGAAGCAAGGTTCAAGGTCTTTGAAGGCGAATTAAAGGATCAGCAGGGTAATGTAAAAGCTAAAGAGGGTGAGCTTATTGAGCCGGAAAGTATTATCACTATGGACTGGCTGCTCGACAATGTTGCAGGCCGTCTGCCAAGGTATGATGAGCTTACAGATAATGCTAAATTAAAGATGGCACTTCAGGGTGTTGTCAAAGAAGAAGAATAGAAAGTGTGCCGCATGCAGAGTGGCTGGGGAATTGTTAATGAAAATACTTGTGTTAGCAGATGTTGAATCAAAGTACTTATGGGATTATTTTGAAAAGGAGAAGCTGGATGGAATCGACCTTATACTTTCCGCAGGGGATTTAAAGCCGCAGTATCTGTCGTTTCTTGCTTCATTTTCCAAGGTGCCTATTCTTTATGTACATGGAAACCATGATGACTGTTACGAGATACAGCCGCCGGATGGATGTATTAATATAGAGAATAAGATATATGTGTATAAGGGTGTCCGCATTATGGGGCTTGGAGGCTCAATAAGATACAAGAACGGAAAGAACCAGTATACACAGAAGGAGATGAACCGGAGAATTAATAAAATGTGGTTTTCCTTAAAGAGAAATAAGGGCTTTGATATTCTGCTTGCACATTCTCCGGCAGCAGGAGTGGGGGATGGACCGGATGAACCGCATAAGGGCTTTGAGGGCTTCAATTATCTTCTTGAAAAATATAAGCCTAAGTATTTCGTGCATGGTCATATCCATAAGACTTATCAGATGAAATTCAAGCGGGAGTATCAGTATAACGAAAATACTAAGATAGTCAACGGATATGAGAGATATATATTTGAATACCCGGATAGTACAGCGTAAATTAAATATCTGCTATATTGGCGCAGGATGATTTTCTCGTATGCAAGGCGGAGGAAAGAGGCGTAGCGGTGGCTACGGCGATTGACGACAACGCAGCATATGAAAAAATACTAAAAAACTTAAAAATGGCTTGCATTATCTAGTGGGCTGTGATATATTTTCTTAGACACAAAAACAAATGTCCGTCATAGAAAGACAGAACAAAGAAAAGTGTCTTTTAGATTTTACATATTGAAGGAGTTAAAAATGAGCGATAAGTTAAGAGTTGGTATCCTTGGTGGTACTGGTATGGTAGGACAGAGATTTATAACATTACTTGAAAATCATCCATGGTTTGAGGTTGTATTAGTAGCAGCTTCAGGACGTTCAGCAGGAAAGCCTTATGAGGAGGCTGTTGAGGGACGCTGGAAGATGCAGACAGCTATGCCTGAATTCGTTAAGAAGATGCCTGTATATGATATGGATAAGGATTTCGACGAAATCGTAGCTAAGGTTGATTTTGTATTCTGCGCAGTTAATATGCCGAAGGATCAGATTAAGGCTATAGAGGAAAGATATGCCAAGGCAGAGGTTCCAGTTGTATCTAATAACAGCGCTAACCGTTGGACACCTGATGTTCCTATGGTTGTTCCAGAAATCAATCCAGAGCATCTTGAGGTTATCAAATACCAGAAGGAAAGACTTGGCACTAAGAGAGGATTTATCTGTGTTAAGCCTAACTGCTCAATCCAGAGCTATACACCAGCTCTTAATGCTTTAAAGGAATTCGGACCAAAGCTTGTTGTTGCAACAACATATCAGGCAATCTCAGGCGCTGGTAAGACATTTGAGCAGTGGCCAGAGATGGTTGAAAATATTATTCCTTATATCGGTGGAGAGGAAGAAAAGTCAGAGAAAGAGCCATTAAGATTATGGGGTAAGATTGAGGATGGAAAGATTGTTCCAGCTACTGATCCTGTTATCACATGCCAGTGTATCAGAGTTCCTGTTCTTGATGGACATACAGCAGCAGTATTCGTAAACTTCGAGAAGAAGCCAACCAAGGAGCAGATTATCGAGAAGTGGAGAAGCTTTAAGGGAATTCCTCAGGAGCTTAATCTTCCAAGTGCTCCAAAGCAGTTTATCCAGTATCTTGAAGAGGATGACCGCCCACAGGTTAAGCTTGATGTTAACTATGAACACGGAATGGGCGTTTCACTTGGACGATTAAGAGAAGACAGCGTATTCGATTATAAGTTCGTTGGTCTTTCACACAACACATTAAGAGGTGCAGCAGGTGGAGCTGTTCTTATTGCAGAGCTTCTTAAGGCACAGGGTTATATTACACCTAAGGAAAATTAATAGTGGGAGAATAACCAGAGCCATTCTTCAGACGAAATTTTAAAATCTAACACATACTATACGCAAAAGAGATGTCGGTGATGGCATCTCTTTTTGCTTGCCTAAAATTAAGTTTTGATATAAAATTATGAAACGGCTTAGTAAAGTAACAAGGGGATAATTACAGTGAAGGAAAAACATTTTTACGCAATGCTGTCGAGAATGAAGTATATCAACAGATGGGGGCTTATGCAGAATACCAGACAGGAGAATCTGTGTGAGCATAGTCTGGAGGTGGCTTTCATAGCACATGCGCTGGGAATTATTAATAATGAGATATATGGCGGGGATATCAATGCGGAAAGGCTTGCTATTCTTGGCATGTATCATGATGTGACAGAGATAATTACAGGCGACCTGCCAACTCCGGTAAAGTATTACAATCCGGTTATAAGGAATGCTTATAAGGAAGTGGAGCAGGTTGCAGGGGAACAGATGCTGTCAGGTCTGTCGCCTGATATAAGAGAACGCTATAAGGGTGTGCTATCGGAGAGCGAGGAGGAAAAAGAGCTTTGGAGGTATGTCAAGGCTGCCGATAAGATATCTGCTTATATCAAATGTCTTGAAGAGATGAAGGCTGGTAATATGGATTTTGCAGATGCCAAAAGGACTACTTATCAGGCTATTGTTGATATGCACATTCCAGAGGCTGATTACTTTATGAAAGAATATATACCGGCTTATGAGGGAACTCTTGATGCATCAGGTGAGGAATATAAGTCAGAATAACATTTGACAGAACAGCATGTGATTTAAAAAGTAGTTGTGCAGTCAGTATAGAAATGAGGAATAAATGTATGGGAAAATCCGTATATATCGCGGAAAAACCAAGTGTGGCGCAGGAATTTGCCAAGGCGCTGCATGTGAACTTCACAAGAAAAGACGGATATCTTGAGGGTGGAGATTATATTGTGACATGGTGTGTCGGACATCTGGTGACTATGAGTTATCCGGATGCATATGATCCAAGGCTTAAGCGGTGGAGCTTTGACACGCTGCCATTCATACCGAAGGAATTCAAGTATGAGGTCATACCGGCGGTTGCAAAGCAGTTTAATATAGTTAAAGGGATTCTTACAAGGGATGATGTGGAATACATATATGTATGTACCGATTCGGGACGAGAGGGAGAATATATATACAGGCTTGTAAGACAGGAAGCAGGCGTTAAAGGTAAAAAAGAGCGCCGCGTCTGGATTGATTCACAGACTGAGGAAGAGATTCTTAAGGGAATTAATACGGCTAAGGATATATCTGAGTATGATAATCTGAGTGCTTCGGCATATCTTCGTGCGAAAGAGGATTACCTTATGGGAATTAATTTTTCAAGAGTTCTTACTCTGAAATATGGCAGGAATATTGCCAGTTATCTGCACCTTGACAGGGCAGTTGTATCTGTCGGCAGGGTTATGACCTGTGTTCTTGGAATGGTGGTAAGAAGAGAGCGCGAGATAAGAAGCTTTGTAAAGACACCGTTTTACAGGGTTATCGGACAGGCACAGGTTGATAATTCAACATTTGACGCAGAATGGCGTGTGAGTGATAAGAGTATGTATGCTGGCACACCACATTTATATAAAGATAACGGATTTAAGGACAGGGAAAAGGCAGAGGAGCTGGTTAAGTTTTTATCAGATCCGCTTCCTGCACAGGGGGTGGTTGATTCAATTGAGAGAAAGAAAGAGACGAAGAATCCGCCGCTTCTTTATAATCTTGCCGAGATTCAGAATGAATGCAGCAAGCTGTTCAAGATAAGTCCGGATGAGACTCTTAATATCATTCAGGAGCTTTATGAGAAGAAGCTTGTTACTTATCCAAGAACTGACGCGAGAGTGTTATCAACTGCTGTAAGTAAGGAGATACATAAGAATATAGGCGGTCTTAGGAATTTCGCGCCTGTGAAGGATATAGCAGAGAATATTCTGCAGAACAATATGCAGAAGGGCATTGAGAAGACCAGATATTGTAATGATAAAGCGATTACAGACCATTATGCCATTATACCGACAGGACAGGGCTTTAATAATTTAAATAATCTGTCTGTTACAGCGGCCAGAACCTACGAAATAATTGTGAGAAGATTTTTAAGTATCTTCTATCCACCAGCTATATATCAGAAGGTGAGCATTACCAGTGATGTCAAGAACGAAAAGCTGTATGCTACATTTAAAGTGCTTGTAGATGAGGGGTATTTAAGCGTGGCTAAGAACTCATTTGCTAAGGCGAAGTCCGAGGCTAAGGCAAAGGATGATGACAGCGGGGACAATAAGGATGATAACAAATGTGATGCAGAATTATTTGAGGTATTGAAAAAATACAGAAAAGGTTCTACAATCACATTTAATGGGTTTAATATCAAGGAGGGTGAGACATCACCGCCTAAGAGGTATAATTCAGGTTCTATTATTCTTGCCATGGAGAATGCAGGCCAGCTTATTGAGGATGAGGAGCTGCGTGCCCAGATTAAAGGTAGTGGAATAGGAACAAGTGCTACTAGAGCCGAGATTCTGAAGAAGCTTAATACCATTAAGTACATATCTATTAACTCAAAGACACAGATTATTACGCCTACATTTTTAGGCGAGATAATATATGATGTGGTAGATAATTCTATCAGGCATCTGCTTAATCCGGAGCTTACGGCAAGCTGGGAGAAAGGGCTTACAGGTGTTGCAGAGGGAACTATTACAGCAGAGGAGTATATGGAGAAGCTTGATGGCTTTGTTTCAAGAAGAACCTGTGCTGTTATGGCATTAAGAAACCAGGCAGGTCTGGTAAGGCTTTTTAATGAGACTGCTAAGAATTATAAATGACGAATAGAAAGGAATTAAATATATGTGCGGAATTGCAGGATATGTTGGAGACAGAGAAAGTGCGGATGTGCTTGTGGATGCATTATCCAAGCTTGAATACAGAGGTTATGATTCGGCTGGTATTGCTGTATTTGACCATGGCAATATCAAGGTTAAGAAGTGCAAGGGAAGACTTGCCAACCTCGTTGAGAAGATGGATGAAGAGGGAAAGCCTGCGGGACATGTAGGTATAGGTCATACAAGATGGGCTACACATGGAGAGCCTTCAGATATCAATTCACATCCACATGGCAATAAGAGAGTTACTATTGTTCACAATGGAATTATTGAGAATTATAAGAAGCTTAAGGATTTCCTTATTGGAGAGGGATACAGCTTTGCAAGTGAAACTGATACAGAGGTTGCTGCGAAGCTGCTTGATTATTATTATGATGGCGATCCTATGAAGACTATTGCCAAGGTTTTATCTGAGATTAAGGGCTCATATGCACTTGGAATTATGTTCAGGGATTTTCCTGATGAAATATTTGCAGTAAGAAAGGACAGTCCTCTTATTGTAGGTGTCGGCGACCATGAGAATTTCATAGCCTCTGATGTGCCGGCTATTATTCATTATACAAGAGATTATTATCTTCTTGACCAGAATGAGATAGCTGTTATTAAGAAGGATTCAGTTAAGATATATGATGTCCATGGCAATGAGATACATAAGGAATTAAATACTGCTGACTGGGATGTGGATGCTGCTGAAAAGGGTGGTTATGCGCATTTCATGCTTAAGGAAATCCATGAGCAGCCAGATTCTGTAAAGAGAACTATTATGCCTAGAATTACAGATGATATGCCGGATTTCAGTGCTGAAGGCTTTAATCCGGATAAGCTGAAGAATTATAAGAATATATACATTGTTGCCTGCGGTACTGCCATGCATGCCGGAATGGTCGGCAAATATATAATCGAGAAGATTGCCAGAGTTTCTGTAACTGTTGATATAGCATCAGAATTCAGATACAGAGATCCGCTTATTGGTGAAGATGATCTTATGATTGTTATTTCGCAGTCAGGTGAGACTGCTGATACTAAGGCTGCACTTGAGCTTGCAAAGCAGGCGGGTGCTGATACTATGGCAATTGTTAATGTCAAGGGCTCTTCAATTGCAAGAGAGGCTGACATGGTTGTATATACACATGCAGGTCCGGAGATTTCAGTTGCTTCTACCAAGGCATACATGGTTCAGGTATCAATTATGTACTTAATCGCATTTGAATTAGCTTATGCTAATGGAAAGATGGATGAGGCTGCATGCAGCAGATATACTAAGCTGCTTGAGGAGATACCTGAGATTATTGAGGAATCTATTGCACTTGAAAGCAAATGTCAGTTTGCTGCCTCGAAGCTTATCAATGCAGACAGCCTTCTTTATATAGGACGAGGTCTTGATTATGCGCTTAGTATGGAGGGTTCTCTTAAGTTAAAGGAGATTTCTTATATCCATTCTGAATCATATGCAGCAGGTGAACTTAAGCATGGAACGATTTCTCTTATCACAGATGAGATGCCTGTTATTGCAATTGCTACACAGAAGGATTTAGAGGAAAAGACTGTAAGCAATATCAAAGAGGTTAAGTCAAGAGGCGCATTTGTAATACTTATTGCTGAACCGGAGCTTGATATTGAAGATGGCGTGGCTGATATTGTTATTAAGCTTCCACAGGCAGACCAGCTTCTTATGCCGATGGTTGCAGCGGTTCCGTTACAGCTTATCGCATACTATACAGCAGTTCTTAAGGGAAATGATGTTGATAAGCCAAGAAATCTTGCAAAGTCAGTTACTGTGGAATAATTATTAATACGAGGATATTAGATATGAATAATGATGCATTAAAGATAAGTGAGCTGTACGACCTTAATGAGACTATTGCGGCAAAGATATTTGACGGCTGTACATTTCCATGGGAGGTTCTTGCTAAGATTGGCAATTTTATTGTAGAACTTGGCAATACACTTCCAGAAGATGAATATGAAAAACGCGGTGAGAATATATGGGTTCATAAAAGTGCAAATGTATTTCCTTCGGCTTATATTGCAGGACCGGCAATTATCGGAAAGGATGCAGAGGTAAGACACTGCGCATTTATCCGCGGAAAAGCCATTGTAGGAGAGGGAGCAGTTGTCGGCAATTCGACTGAGCTTAAGAATGTAATTCTCTTTAATAAGGTCCAGGTTCCTCATTATAATTATGTCGGGGATTCAATTCTTGGCTTCAAGGCTCATATGGGCGCAGGCTCTATTACATCTAATGTTAAGTCTGACAAGAAGCTTATAACTATTAAAGGACCAGATGGCAATATAGATACAGGTATCAAAAAGATTGGAGCTTTTCTTGGAGACAATGTTGAGATTGGCTGCGGAAGCGTGCTTAATCCTGGAACAATCGTAGGAAGGGAGAGCAATGTTTATCCACTTTCAAGCGTAAGAGGCTTTATCCCGGCAGGTTCTATATATAAGAAGCAGGGCGAAGTAGCCACTAAGAGATAATTATGTGAATTTTTTGTTTTATTGATGTAAAAATATTGTGTCTCACATTGACTATTGCAAAGGTTTGTGAGAAAATAGTCAAGGCTTGGACGACGGCTTCTTGCCGTCGTTTCATTTATAGTAAACACTATGAATTACGAAAGGAGTAATAAGATGATTTACACACAGGAAGTAGAAAATATGTGTCCAGTAGCACAGGGCGTTCATCATGGAGCAGCTCCAGTGCCAACAGAAGGTAAATGGGTACAGAATAAGAAGGTTGAAGATATTTCAGGTTTTACACATGGTGTAGGCTGGTGTGCTCCTCAGCAGGGTGCATGTAAGCTTACTCTTAATGTTAAGGAAGGTATCATCCAGGAAGCTTTAGTTGAGACTATCGGATGTTCAGGTATGACACATTCAGCAGCTATGGCAGCAGAGATTTTACCAGGACTTACAGTAATGGAAGCTCTTAACACTGACCTTGTCTGTGATGCAATTAACACAGCTATGAGAGAATTATTCTTACAGATCGTTTATGGCAGAACTCAGAGCGCATTTTCTGAGGGCGGACTTGCAGTTGGTGCCGGTCTTGAGGATCTTGGTAAGGGACTCCGTTCACAGGTTGGTACTATGTATGGTACATTAAAGAAAGGTCCTCGTTACCTTGAGATGGCTGAAGGTTATGTAACAGGTATTGCACTTGATAAGGATAACCAGATTATCGGTTATAAGTTTGTCAGCCTTGGTAAGATGACAGACTTCATTAAGAAGGGTGATGACCCTACAACAGCATATGAGAAGGCTTGCGGACAGTACGGAAGAGTTGCAGATGCTGTTAAGATTATTGACCCAAGAACAGATGAAGAAGTTAAATAAGGAGGACAATTATAATGGCTTTATTTGAATCATATGAGAGAAGAATAGATAAGATTACTTCAGTTCTTAACAGCTATGGCATAGCTAGTATTGAAGAAGCTGAAAAGATTACTAAGGATGCCGGCTTAGATGTATATGCTATGGTTAAGGGTATCCAGCCAATTTGTTTTGAAAATGCATGCTGGGCTTACACAGTAGGTGCAGCTATCGCTATCAAGAAGGGTGCAAGAAAGGCTTCAGAGGCTGCTGCAGCTATCGGTGAAGGTCTTCAGGCATTCTGTATTCCAGGTTCAGTTGCTGACCAGAGAAAGGTTGGTCTTGGACATGGTAACTTAGGTAAGATGTTACTTGAAGAAGAAACAGAATGTTTCGCATTCCTTGCAGGTCACGAATCATTTGCTGCTGCTGAAGGTGCTATCGGTATTGCAGAAAAGGCTAACAAGGTTAGACAGAAACCTCTTAGAGTTATCCTTAACGGTCTTGGTAAAGATGCTGCTAAGATTATCTCAAGAATTAACGGATTCACATTCGTTGAGACAGAGATGGATTATTCAACAGGCGAAGTAAAGGAAATCTCTAGAACAGCATACTCTGATGGTCTTCGTTCTAAGGTTAACTGCTACGGCGCTAACGATGTAACAGAAGGTGTTGCAATCATGTGGAAGGAGAATGTTGATATCTCTATCACAGGTAACTCAACTAACCCTACAAGATTCCAGCATCCAGTTGCAGGTACATACAAGAAGGAAAGACTTGAAGCTGGCAAGAAGTACTTCTCTGTAGCTTCAGGTGGTGGTACAGGACGTACACTTCACCCAGATAACATGGCAGCAGGTCCTGCTTCTTATGGTATGACAGATACAATGGGACGTATGCACTCAGATGCACAGTTCGCAGGTTCTTCATCAGTTCCAGCTCATGTTGAAATGATGGGATTAATCGGAATGGGTAATAACCCTATGGTTGGTGCTACTGTTGCTGTAGCTGTTTCTGTTGAGGAAGCTGCTAAGGCAGGTAAGTTCTAATCAAAGAATGGCTTAAAACCTTATAAAACCGCTTAAAACGGGCATTTACAGGGCAAATCAAATTCGATGAAAATCGGTATGGTTTGCTCTGTTTTTTATTTACTTGCTACGCACCTGAATTCAAAATAATAACTGAGGACTTGTTTCTGTGTGGCGAGTCCTTTTCTTTTGCCTATATATCATTCTTTTAGAGAGCGACGCTATCCATATTATAGAATCTATGTGTAAAATTGTATTGTATATTATGTCGTGATAAATGATGAGGGGGATGATAAGATTATGGAAGTAAGAAGATTTTTATATGAAGGACAGAATACAAAATGGTTCATAAATTTTACTGCAATAAATAAAAAACAGTTGACACATACAATTATATATGATAAT
>CAVKBP010000055.1:0-13545 GCA_963654395.1 Ruminococcus sp. CAG:382 | reverse complement strand
TTAAAGTCTCTAATTCTGCAGTATTCTCCTCTGTGAAGAATCCGCGATGCATAATACCATATTCATCAGTGTATTCGACAGCCTCACGGGTACTCATGGCATCACCTACTTTATTCTTACTGCGGTCAGCTAATGTTATTGTAGGTATCTGCGTACTGCGCAGCACATTGGCAAGTGGTGGAATATTCAACACAGAAATTGCTGCCAGGCGGTTGCGGTTCTTTACAAGAAGTGCATTCAGATTATTACGCTCATCGAGGATATTCCAGTCTGTCTGGACTCTGCTTAAAGCTGTAATACATTTTTCATGCAAAGCTATTATTTCTCTACGCTCAGCAATTGTCATAGGGATATGGCTTCCCTGATTATTATGCTGGATATAATGTAACTGCATCTTGTACAGGAGCTGTTCCATATCCTCTAACAGAAGCGTTGTTCCTTTAAGAGAAGGGTCAGCATCAGCCTTTATGCTGGCATACAGGTTATACATTTCTTCATACACAGTACCTGCAACATATTCGTAGTAAGGAGAATCCTTGTCTACTAGTCGGAGAACAGTCTTCTTCTGTTCTATACCCTGCTTGTCATTTTCTTCATCCTGGGCGTTTTCCTGTTCGCTGGCATTACTTAATTCGATAAGCTTAGGCTTGTAAACAGGATTTTCGCGCGCAATGTCTTTCTTCCACATCTGGTAGCTCGCCTGCAGGCTGTAGCCGCCATCCTTAGTAACATGAAGCTGCAGAGCGCTCCATAAGTCCTGAAGTTCATAGTTGAAATTATCAGCATCGCGTTCCTTAGTTTTAAAAAATGTATATATAGTATCATTATTACCAGCTATTCCGATTATTTTATACAAATCCAGAAGCTCCTGATAACTTTTATCGGAATTAAATTCATATGAAGCTGCTGAATATGTATATATAAATTTAATTGCTTTATCAACATGGCATGCCTCTAAGCCTGTAACAGAAAGAAAAATGCGTCTCCATTCTTTGTCCTGTGTTGTTTTATTCTTAGGTATTGTGTACTTCATATCTCAATCTCCTATCTTTTAAGTTGTGATGAACTGACAGCATTATTTGTATTGCTTTTAGCAGCTTGTCTATTTGCCTGCGTCTTTAAATTGTCGGCAGCAGATTTCTGCATGGCTGAATAGATGGTTTTGAATGCAATATCCGGATTTTCCTTTAACTCAATTAAACGCTCCAGATTGGCGGATGCTATAACAGCTTTAAATGAGCTGTCTTCTTTGATTTTTTTTATGACAGTTTTTTTCTCCTTTTCAAATGTATCTCTAGAAAATTTAATATCGTCTTCACTTAATCCTTCTGCTTTCAATTTTGAAATGTTCTTTTCAACAATATTGTTATAGAAATCTTCAGCAATCTTATCCAGCAGGTATGTTTCAAGGGTTTTTCCACAGATAAAGCTCTTGCATATATTGGAAAGCATAGATGCAAGAGTAAACCTGGTTCTCCTGCGCGAACCGCTTTTTGGTTGACTATAGCAATGACATATATATTTATCAGCAGCGTCATTCAACTCGTTCACATCCCTGGCAAATGCTTCATACTTTGTTTTATTAATTGCATCAAGAGCCGCACCTTTATTGCTTGTAATCTCAGCATAGAACTTGTCCATTTTGATACAAGTGGTTAAAAGACCGCGGTATTCATCAGAGTCTTTAGAATATTTACTGGCTGTCTGGTTAAGAGCTCCAGTAACTGAGCTTATACGGTTAAGGCAATTGTTATAGAGCTGGATTTTCTCCTTACTTTTAGCTGGCTCATCGATATCATTGTCTTGTGGTTCTATGTTTAGTTGTGTCACATCAGCATCAAGCTGTTCACTGCTGACATCAGAGTAGTCGAATTGTTCGTCCATAATTATCCTCCATTCCTGCCCGTTTTTCAGGGCATTGTGTGAAAAAGCTTTAATTTTTCACATTAATTCTCCATTCCTGCCTGCTTTTGACAGTGGTAAATTGTTTAATATGTTTAGTGATATGATAGCATAAAGATGTAGACAAAAGTAAGACAAATCGCGGATTGTAATCTATAACAGCAGATTTTTATATACGCTGTCCTTGTCGTCCTGTTCGATTCCAAGATATCTTCGCGTGATGTTATAAGATGAATGATTATAAATGTCCATGAGCAGTGCAGGCGGTGTTCCCTGTTTCCATGCATGATATCCAAATGTTTTCCTGAGAGAGTGGCAGCTTATGTTCTTTTCACCTATTGTCTCTGCCGCCGCGGTTTTGATAATACGGTAAGCCTGTGAACGGCTGAGAGGTTTATAGTGGTCGGTATCCTTGGTAAAGATATACTCTGTCTTCTTAGGGGAACGCAGAATATAATACAGACGAAGTGCTTCCTTGGCACTGTCATTCAACAAAATGTAATTTTTCTTACCGGTTTTCTGTTCATAGACGAGGAGATGGCTGCGGAAATCGCTTTTTCTAAAATTATAGACATCCTCCCATTTAAGAAGAAGCAGATCGTTAATCCTTAATGCAGTGTTCAGCCCGAACACAATCAGTGCATAATTCCTGTAATCAGGTCTGACATCCATGTAATACATCCTGAATGCCGTAAGCTCGTCGTTGTTCCTTATCGGTTGTGTAGTTCCCATTGAATACTCCTTTTAAATGTTTATTGATTTAGATATATTGTTATCCAATGGGGAGGGAATTGGTAGAGTTGTTTTATGAAAAGGCATAGATTAAAATACAGGCATAAAAAAACTGGCTGCACATGCAGCCAGTGAAACAATCTAATGCATTTGTAAAGAAAGCATAAATATATAACAAAAATTATATGGTGGAAAGAATGTCCATTCGTAACTCACTCTTTTCCTTGCGGTAGGCAGATGGAGAAAGACCAGTTTTCAGACGGAATTCTTTCGTAAAATAACTTGAATTGCTAAAACCACATCGCATGGAAACCTCAGTAATACTCATAGTAGAGGTAAGCAGCAGGCGAGAGGCTTCCTGTAACCGGATGTTTAAAATATGGTCAAAAATAGTGCAGCCTGTCTGCTTTTTGAACTCGCGGCAGCATGTGCTTTTTGCGAGTGAAGCCTGGCTGGAGATTTGTTCAAGCGTGATAGGTGAGCCATAATTTGCACGGATATATTCAAGCATTTTGCGTACCTGTGGACTAATAGAAGATGTAGCAGGTTGTGGTGTACAGTCTGCATATGAAGTGACAAGAGTATGCCACACCATTGAAAGCCATATACAAATCTGCATTTCATCGCGTTCATTGGAATGAAATAGCTTATGAATCGACATAAGCAAATCAAGAATAACGGCCTGCCAGGATTCGTCTGGCTGCAGCAGGCAGGCGGTCATTTTAGAATTCTTTAAATATGGATCAACATATTTAGTCTGTACGATGCTCCCCATAAAACCACTAATCAGCCGGGGGTTCAAATCCAGACATATATAAGTGCTGTCAGCATTGCCAAGGTTTCTTGCCATATGAAGCTGGTCAGTATTCACAAAAATCCCATCACCTTTTTTTAATACGAATCGTGTCTGATTTACAAAAAATTCCACTTCTCCCTGTATTACTACGCAAAATTGGATTTCATGATGCCAGTGCCAGTCAATATAGCCAAGTATATTTCTGCTAATCTGTGTGGTGTAAATAGCCAGGGGAAAAGCAAAGCTTCCATGATGGGTAGTTTCCATATGAGTCTGATCGAATGGAATATCATATATCTGCATTACAACCTCCTACAAATAAAATAAGCAATATAATTATAAATTACAATAATATTATTATATTATTTTGATTTATATGTCAATATAATCATGGATTATAAGAATGCTGAAAGGAAGTGGTAAGGTGGAGAAATGCATAAAGGTGCAGAAAAATGCATCAGTGGTCTGCTACAGTGAAGACGCAGCATTATTTGGAAAAGAATGTGCAGGTCATGTAAGAGAATATCACAGAAGTTTTCCAGCTTATGAGCAGACAAGCTTAAGTAAACTGTCACATCTGGCAGAGCTTTTTGGTGTACACAGCATATATGTAAAAGATGAAAGTACACGGTTTGGATTGAATGCCTTTAAAGGTCTGGGCGGAAGCTATTGCATTGGAAAATACATTGGTGAACTCTGTAATATTCCGTCGGAGCAACTGGGTTATGATTTGTTAATTCAGGATAAAATTAAGGAGAAGACCCATAGCCTGACTTTCGTTACGGCGACAGATGGAAATCATGGAAGAGGAATTGCATGGACAGCGCATGAGCTTGGACTGAAAGCGGTAGTATATATGCCGAAAGGGAGTGCTGTAGAGCGTTTGGCTAATATACAAAAGCTTGGCGCGAAGGCAGAAATCACAAATCTTAATTATGATGATACTGTAAGGTTTGCTGCGGAATGTGAAAAAACAAAAGGATGGATTCTTGTGCAGGATACAGCATGGGATGGATATGAAAAGATTCCTACATGGATTATGCAGGGATATACAACCATGGCGCTTGAGGCAGTGGAGCAGATGGATAATATTCCGACACATATTTTCCTGCAGGCAGGAGTTGGTGCAATGTCAGGTGCACTTGCTGCATTTTTTGCAGATTATTACAGAGAACAGAAACCTAAAATAATAATCGTAGAACCGGATCAGGCAGACTGTATCTATCGTACGGCTGAGGCTGATGATGGTAAAGTTCATGTTGTTAAGGGAGATATGAAAACAATTATGGCAGGACTTGCATGTGGTGAGCCATGCACGATTGGCTGGAAAATGCTGAAGCAATATGCAGATTTTTTTGTTTCTATACCGGATGAAGTTGCTGCAAAAGGCATGCGTGTACTGGGAAATTCACTTGCAGGTGATGAGGCAATTGTGTCAGGAGAAAGTGGTGCAGCAACAATGGGGCTTGTATCAGAACTGTTATCGGATGAAAAGTGGAACAAACTGAAAGATTTTATTGGACTAGATAAACAATCCAGAATCTTATGCTTTTCTACAGAAGGTGACACAGATCAGGAAAATTACCGGAGAATTGTGTGGGATGGTGCATATCCAAATGTATAGTGATTTAAAGGGAGAATCTGAATATGACTAATATAAACAAAGAGAGATTATTACAAAGAATTGATGAACTTGGCAGAATTGGAAAGGATGCAGAAGGAAGAAGAACACGACTGGCTGCAACAGATGCAGATAAAGATGGAAGAGACCAGGTGACTGCATGGATGAAGGATGCAGGATTAACAGTTGTAGTTGACAGAATTGGAAATATATTTGGTATATGTGAGACAGAAGACAATAAAGGAAAGAAACCAGTCATGATAGGCTCTCATATTGATACAGTTATCAATGCAGGTCAATATGATGGATGTTATGGTGTGATTGCTGGTATTGAGGTTGTAAAAACACTAAAAGAACAGAATATCACAACAGATAGACCAATTGTCGTTGCAGCTTTTACTAATGAAGAAGGTGTGCGTTATTCACCTGACATGATGGGTTCACTTGTCTATGCCGGAGGTCTGTCAGTAGATGAAGCACTTGCAGTAAAAGGCACTGATGGAACAATTCTTGGAGAAGAGCTTAAAAGAATAGGTTATGAAGGAACTGTTGAACCAGGATTTATTACACCGCATGCATTTCTTGAACTGCATATTGAGCAGGGACCAGTTATGGATGTAGAGGGAATTTCTATTGGAGCAGTAGAGAATCTGCAGGGTATTCACTGGCAGCGCATTACGATAGAAGGCGCTGCTAATCATGCAGGAACAACCCCAACCAGACTAAGACATGATGCTGGGCTTGCAGCCGCAAAGGTTAATGTTTTTCTGCGTGAGCTTGTAGAAAAATCAGGTGGTGTTGCAACTGTTGGTACTATGGAATTTCAGCCGGATGCAATCAATGTTATTCCGTCAAGAGCTGTATTTACAGTGGATTTGAGAAATCCGGATAAGACAAGACTGAATAATGATGAAAAAGCACTTGCAGATTTTCTTAAGAAATTAGAAGAGACAGATTATGTAACTATTAAAACAGAACGCATGACAGAGTTTGATCCTGTTATATTCGATGAAGAAATCGTAAAACTGGTAGAAAAGGCTGCCAAAGAACGGAATATTTCATCACGACGAATGACTTCAGGAGCAGGTCAGGATGCCCAGATGATGGCACGCATCTGTCCAACTGCCATGATATTTGTGCCTAGTGTAAAGGGTATCAGTCATAATCCGGAGGAATTTACCAATGCTAAAGATCTGACAGCAGGCGCAGATGTATTTTTGGATGCGGTAATGAAGCTTGCGTCAGAGAAATAAAAAAATAACAGATAAAGGCTACAAAGGTGTAGAGCAAATAAAATAATGCTCTGCACCTTTTTGCTAATATAAAATAGGAGGTATAATTAATATGGAAACAGAAAAGATTAAAAAGAGATCATGGTTCGATCGTGTTCTTGACAAGGTGGAGAAGATAGGAAATAAGCTTCCTGATCCAAATACGATGTTTCTTGCACTGATAGTTATTGTAGTTATCGTCTCAGCTATCTGCAGTGCGTTGAATGTGCAGGTTGTAAATCCTGCTACTAACGAAACAGTAAAGGCTTTTAATCTGCTTTCAGCGGGTGGAATACAGTATCTGTGGAATAATGTTATCACTAATTATTCTGGTTTTGCACCACTCGCGATGGTATTAGTTGCTTTGATTGGAACATCCGTAGCAGAAAAAAGCGGATTGATGATTGCACTTATGGAGCGATTTCTTGGAAAAGCAAAAGGCTGGGTTGTAACAGCCGTTATTATATTTCTAGGAATCAATCTTAACGTGGCTGGAGACAGTGGATTTATCATATTACCGGCTCTGGCGGCTATTTTGTATATGTCTATTGGAAGAAATCCGATGCTTGGATTATATGTGGCTTTTGCATCTGTAGCTGGTGGATTCTGCGCCAATATGTTTCTAGGAATGTCAGATGCTCTTGCGTACGGATTTACCGAATCAGCAGCCCAGATGATTGATCCGGATTATTCTGGAACAATGGCAATTAACTGGTATTTCCTTATGGTATCATGTGTGCTTCTGACTATTGGCGGAACTATTCTTGTTGAGAAAGTATTAATGAGAAGATATCTTGTTACCAAGGAGGAATTACGGGAAAAATATAGCTATGTGGAATCCGAAAATGGTATTTCAGATATTGAAAAGAAAGGGCTTCGTAATTCTGGAATCGGTCTTCTTATATATGCGTTATTTATTGTATTCCTGAGTGCTGCACCAATATGCAATGGAGCAGCAGTTCTTGCAGACAGTACAGGTTCTTTGCTTAATAGCTCGGCACCATTCAGCAAAGGAATAGTCTTCATGGTTACATTGGCACTTTTAATCCCTGGAATTATTTATGGCGTGACAACAGGAAGATATAAGAATGAGAAGGATGTCTGGAAGGATATTAATGAGGGCTTTTCTGGAATGGCTGGATACATATTTATGTGTTTCTTCATATCCATCTTCGTGAATTTCTTTAGTACTTCAAAGCTGGGAACTATTATTGCTGTGTCGAGTGCAAATGGATTAGAGCATATTGGACTAACTGGAATTCCACTTATGATTTGTTTATTACTGGTATGTGCACTGGTTAATATATTTATGGGTTCTGCGTCTGCTAAATGGGCAATCCTTGCACCTATTTTTGTACCAATGATGATGATGCTTGGATATGGACCTGCAATGACACAGATTTTGTATCGGATTGGTGATTCAATTACTAATCCAATCAGTCCTTTATTTAGTTATATGCCGGTAATTCTTGGTTATGCGCGGAAATATGAGAAAGATGCTGGCGTTGGAACAATAATTGCTGGTATGATTCCATTTTCTGTTACATTTGCATTAATATGGATTCTGCAGGTTATTGTGTGGGTGGTATTTAATTTACCGCTTGGTCCGGGAGGAACAATTGGATTATAAATGTGAATGATAAAAGGAGGCAGTTATGGATTATAAGAAACAGGCAGAAGCAATGAGTGATGAAATTATTGGCTGGCGAAGAGCCTTGCACACGATGCCAGAGCTTGAGCTGGATTTGCCACAGACAAAACAGTATATAAAAAGTGAATTAGAAAAAATGGGGATTATAGTACAGGAGTTTGCTGATAGTTCCAGCATGGTTGCACTCATAGGTAAAAAGCAAGGTAAAACTTTGGCAATCCGCTGTGATATTGATGGACTTCCGGTGAAAGAGGAAACAGGATTAAGCTATGCATCTATGAATGGAAATATGCATGCGTGTGGACATGACGCACATGGAGCTATTGGTCTTGGAATTGCTAAAATACTTAAAAACAGAGAGGAAGAGCTTAATGGTCAGGTGAAAATATTATTTCAGGCAGGAGAAGAGCCATTGACCGGAGCAAAAAGAATGGTTGCAGATGGAGTTTTGGAAAATCCTAAAGTGGATCGCGTGCTTGTTGTCCATGTGGGAAGGCTCTGTGCCTCTGCACCACTGGGAGACATTGTTATACCTGTTAAAAATGCGTTTCTGGCGAGTGAAACGATAGAAATTGAAATAACTGGAAAAGGTGGTCATGCGGCTACCCCGCATCTTTGTGTTGATCCTGTGGTAATTGCATCAAAGGTGATTCTTGAGCTGCAGACTCTGATTAGCAGGGAGGTAAAACCTGGGACAGTAGCATTAATCAGCCTTACAAGTCTGAGTACTTCCAGTGATGCATACAATATTATTCCAGATTCGGTTCTAATCAAGGGTGGAATACGGGCAGAGGAATTACAGACTCAGGAATTCCTTTTCCAAAGAGTGCAGAAATTAGTGGAGGAAATTGCAGAAGAAAATGGAGCAGTAGGACAGTTCCGCAGGATTTCTGGTGCACCACCAGTCATAAATGATGCACAGGTGGTAAAGGAACTGTTGGCTTCAGCAGCAAAAATCCTTCCACAAAATAAGATTCATACAATGGAATCAGTTAATGTGGGAGCAGATGATGCTTCATATTTCATGCAGGATGTGCCAGGATGTTATTTTTTCCTGTGTAATGGGAAGAGTGATGAAAATGGAATGTTATACCCTCATCACAATAGTAGATTTCAGATTGATGACTCAGTACTTTATGAAGCTGTTGCTATTATGGCACAGGCTGCGGATGATTATCTGACGCAGAATAACTAAAAAATATTGTAAATATCCAGAATCCTATTTGCAAAACCGCCTCTGCAAGTATTCATAGAAAGCAGTTTTGCATGGCTCTGAATATTTACAAAAAATACCCCGGAAACAGCAGATACAGCCAGTTTTCCGGGGTTAATTAATAATTACATCTTACTTTATCATACCAAGAAATTCTTCATCACTAATCCTTGAATTCGTCACAGCGTTCCTGATTGCAGCGGACATGACGCGGGCGGCAAGCGTTCCTGCAAAGTTGATATCAACGCGCAGGGCATTAGGATCATTCCGCTTTGCGGTGCTTGCAGTGTAGATTGTGTCTCCGTCTGCCATTGTGCTGACTGGGTTAATACAGCGGGCATATGCATTTCTTGCCATGGACGCAATCTTATTAAGCTCAGCCTTGTTGAATGCAGCGTTGGTTATAACTGCACCGATTGTTGTGTTGCCGGTGAAGATATCGCGTGGTGCCATGAACTGATAGAGTGCATCCTCGCAGCTCATATATTCAGTTCTGTCCGGATTCTTAAGCCCGGCAAGCTTTTCACCTGTTTCAAAATCTGATATATCGCCAAGTGCATTGACAACTACAATCGCGGTCATTGTAAATGTGCCTGCTTTAACAGAATATATTCCAAGTCCGGATTTGTCCGCCTGCTTCATTCCCATAATCTTGCCGACAGTTGCGCCAGTTCCTGCTCCTATACAGCCCTGAACCGGTTTGGTATTATCAGAAGTGCAGGTGTCTGAGTCAGTAGTGACAGAACCATCAGAGGCAGCAGTAGCAGCACTGTAAATATCAGTGTCAGAAGAAGTACCGGAAGCACCAGAGTCAGAAGAAATAACGCCGGCTTTCGCAAGTGCCTGCATGCATGCTTCATATCCCATAGCGCTGTCAGGGCGAACCTTAGAGCTTCCATAGCCGAGATCGAATATACATGACTGGCATACAAGTGGAACATGTGCGATGCCTGTGTCATATCCTATACCATGCTCTTCAAGACATGTCATTACTCCGTCTGATGCGGCAAGACCATATGCCGAACCGCCTGAAAGTACAATTGCATTGATAGGATTATCAGCAGTCGTAGGCATAGTGAGAGGAATTTCTCTTGAAGCCGGACCGCCGCCACTTATGTCACAGCCTGCTGTAGCACCATCCGGAAAATAAATGACAGTTACACCTGTGCCAGCTTCCTGGTTGGAAGCATGACCTAATCTGAAATCACTAATATCATTAACTGAAATCTCTGTAAACAAAATTAAACCTCCATTAACCGATGTCCGATATATTCAATCTAATTAAGCTTAAGCGCAGCATATAATGCGCGTGAAACTACACTGGCAACGATGAAGCAGATAACTGCCTCAATCAGTCCCTGGACACCGACGAATAATACTACGAATATAAGCGGATTCTTAGCGCCGAGTGCATTAACGAAGGCCTGTACATAATCTGTATTGTAAAAGAACAGGACAAGTGAACTCATGAATAATAAGGTATTCAGTAAAGGACAGCAAAGACTTGCTATATAATAAGAGAATTTTTTAACTCCCTTAATGCTGTGAAGTCCCTTGAATATAAGTCCTGTAAGTAAGCCCTCAAGAGTTCTTGTTACTACTGTTGTCACAAATGTACCAAATGGATTGATTCCGAGAAGAACTGTTCCCATTGCGCCTCCAACGAAGCACTGATAAAAGCTGGTGAGTCCGAATGCCAGACCACAGATTAAACCGCCGACAGGTCCTAAGATGATAGCACCTACAGCTACAGGAACGGTTAAAAGAGTGATAGAAAGTCCAGGGGTACGGATGTAGCCTAATGGGGTAAGCGACATAACAAGTATAATCGCAACCATAAGTGCCAGCTCCACCATGTACTTAGTGTTGAACTTCGCTGCAGAAGTTCTTGTTGCATTAATAGTATTCATATTGTCTCCTTTGCGGAAAGGTATGCAGCCCTTCCGGCTTGTATAAGATACATCTCCGGTAAACGGATGACGTTCGTGCGTATAATATCACATATATTGTTAAACCTCAAACCCTCTTTATAAATTATTTATAAAAATACATCAGACATTAATTTACTCTAATATAAATGAGTGCTATTATAGGAAACGCTATTTATTATTTAGAAGCAGGATTTATGAAAACATTTACAATGACATTAAAAAGATGGGAGAGTATTTATGAGCAGAATTATTAAAAATGTGCTGCCGTACTGGAAGTCAGTGGTACTTGTACTTGTACTGCTTATCGTTCAGGCAGCGTGTGACCTGTCGCTACCTTCGTATACCTCAGATATAATTGATACGGGTATACAGAATGGTGGAATAGATCATGCTGCACCAGAAAAAATTACTAAAGAGGAATTCGATATAGCTAAGCTTTTCATGACAGATGAAGAGACGGAGGTGTGGGAGCAGTCTTATTCCTATAATGAAGAGGATAATCTTTATGAATTGAGTGTTAAGGGCTCTAAGAATAAGGATGAATTAGACGACACACTTTTCACAGCATTTATAATTAACTATCAGATGGAATATGCTGGCAAAAGACAGGATTTAAAAGACATGTATGATGCCGGATTTATCAGCAAGGATGATATCCTTTCTATGCGCAGTGAATTCCAGAATACGATAGATACTATGGGAAAGACGCTTGTGTCATCTATGGGTATCGCTTATGCAAAAAGTATGGATGCCAAAGCGGGGATGGATATGGACGCTATCCAGACTAAGTATCTGTGGACAGCAGGTCTTAAGATGGTTGCAATGGCGCTGCTTATGGCAGTTACATCTGTGTGCATAGGCTTCCTTGCTTCAAGGGTTGCAGCCGGAGTTGCAAGGGATATGAGAGGGAAGCTGTATTCTAATGTAATGGGCTTTTCTAATGCCGAGATGGACAGATTTTCGACAGCGTCTCTTATTACAAGAACAACTAATGATGTACAGCAGATTCAGATGGTTACTGTAATGCTTTTAAGAATTATTCTGTATGCTCCAATTCTTGGTATTGGCGGAATCATCAAGGTTATAGGTACTGGAGCCGGCATGGGCTGGGTTATAGTCATGGCTGTGCTGGTTATCATCGCATTTGTAATGCTGCTTATGGTAATTGCGATGCCAAAGTTCAAGCTTATGCAGAAGCTGGTTGATGATGTCAACCTTGTATCAAGAGAGATTCTTACAGGTCTTTCTGTAATCAGAGCCTTCGGAAGAGAGAAGAAGGAAGAGGAAAGATTTGATGAGGCTAACAGAAAGCTTACCAAGACAATGCTCTTTACTAACAGAACTATGACATTCATGATGCCTGCCATGATGCTTATTATGAATGGACTGTCAGTGCTTATCGTGTGGGTAGGTGCACACAGAATTGATGCCGGAGTTATGCAGGTTGGTTCAATGACAGCATTTATAACATATTCAATGCTTATCGTTATGTCATTCCTTATGATTACAATGATGTCGATTATGCTTCCGAGAGCCATGGTTGCGGCTGACCGCATAGATGAGGTTATTAATACGTGTTCTTCAATAGAAGATCCTGCAAAGCCAGAGACAATCGGGAATGCAGAAGGTGTTGTTGAATTTAATCATGTAAGCTTTAAGTATCCGGGCGCTAAAGCAAATGCGCTTGAGGATATTACATTTAAAGCAGAGCCGGGCAAGACTACAGCTATCATAGGAAGTACGGGCTGTGGAAAATCAACGCTCGTTAATCTTATTCCGAGACTGTATGATGTTACAGAGGGAAGCATCACTATCGACGGTCATGATATAAGAAATATTTCTATGTATGATTTAAGAAGCGGGCTTGGTTATGTGCCACAGAAGGGAATGCTTTTCTCTGGTACTATTGCAAGTAACTTAAGATTCGGCAATTCTGACGCAAGTGATGAGGATGTCGTTAAGGCGGCACAGATTGCGCAGGCAACTGAATTTATCGATGAAAAGGCTGATAAGTATGACAGCCCTATAGCGCAGGGTGGTACTAATGTTTCGGGTGGACAGAAGCAGAGACTTTCGATTGCGAGAGCCATAGCAAAGCATCCGAAGGTATTCATATTTGATGACAGCTTTTCGGCACTTGACCTAAAGACTGATGCGCTGCTTCGTAAGGAGCTTGCTGCAAATGTGTCTGATGCCACTGTTATTATTGTGGCACAGCGTATAAGCACTATTCTTAATGCGGATCAGATTCTTGTTATGGAAGACGGTAAGATTGTAGGAATGGGAACTCATGAGGAGCTTATGAAGACATGCGAGACATACCAGCAGATTGCAAGCTCACAGCTTTCGGCTAAAGAGCTTGGAAAGGGGGCTTAGTGTGAAAAATCAGATTGATATCTGATTTTTCACACGGCTATTTGTGACGCAG
>CAVKBP010000054.1:2564-13730 GCA_963654395.1 Ruminococcus sp. CAG:382 | reverse complement strand
TAGCGATACATTTATAAATTATATAATAATGGATTAAGGAATAGATTGCAGAGAAGGAAAACAAGGGATATAAGCGGATAAATCAGGATGTCTGCTCAATGAGAAGCTGGTACCAGAGTTATGGATGCAATGAAGTAGAAAAGCGGCATCTAGAAGAAAGAGAACCTACAGAATTATGCAAATGTAGATAAATAGTGGGTGCTTTGGCTGCTGATTGGTGGTCTTATGAATGAAACAATAAAGAAAAGACCTACAAAATTAGAAAAAATATGTAGAGTGGTTGGTGAGATTGCAGGAAGAATTATGTAATTGCTTTGATATTAGTGTTATTACAGAAATAAAAACGCTGCTTCATGATTTGAAGCAGCGCTTTTATTTAATATAGTGATTCACATACCCAAGAACTTCACTGTACTAGTACATCGATTTCTAAATAACTATCCCAAAAACTTGCCTGTTTTTCTGACTGCACATACCAAAAAGCCTCGCCGTAGCCCGCTACGCCTGCGTTTTTTGATATGCACATTAAAAAACATTCTGCGTTTTTGGTTCAGTTATTTATGAAATGATGTACTAGTTGAATTTAAAGGTGTTCTCAAGTGTATCCCAGAGCTGGTCCTTATCGCTTAAGTTAAGCTTTGTTCCGTCGCTTAAAGCGTAGCCTTCGCCTGAGGCTGTACCATTGTAAGTGCCTGTAAGCTCCGGCCATTCAATGCCGATTGCTGGATCGTTCCATGCAAGGCCGCCCTCGTCGTTAGCGTGGTAAAAGTCATCACATTTGTAGCAGAATTCTGCTGTGTCGGTAAGAACGAGGAAGCCGTGGGCGAAGCCCTTAGGGATAAGGAACTGCTTCTTGTTCTCCTCTGTGAGAAGAATTCCGTACCACTTTCCGTAGGTTTCTGAGCCTGTACGAAGGTCAACAGCTACATCAAATACAGAGCCCTTGATAGCTCTTACTAGCTTGGTCTGTGGGAAATGCTTCTGGAAATGTAGTCCACGAAGAACTCCCTTAGTGCTCATGGACTGGTTGTCCTGAACGAAGTTAATATTAATTCCAGCCTCTTCCATATCGCGCTGGCTGTATGTTTCCATGAAATATCCGCGGTTGTCGCCGTGAACAGCAGGAGTGATGACACAAAGTCCCTCGATACCTGCGACATTCTTTTCAACTGTAATCTGTCCCATAATAATCTCCATTCCGCAGGCACAAAGTGCCGGAGGAATCGCGAGCCAAATGTCAGATTTGGCTCGCGATAAAAGCTATTTGTGATGCCTGCGTCACAAATAGCCGTGTAAAAAATCAGATATCAATCTGATTTTTTACACTAATCTCCATTTCTGCCCATTTTCAGGGTATTGTGCGAAAAATAATTTTTGAACTTAAATCTCACCGATTTCCTTCAGGAATCTGTGAAGGGCATCCTGCCATGTCGGAAGCGGAGTGAATCCGTTAGCGGCAAGCTTACTCTTATCCAGGCGGCTGTTAAATGGTCTTGCAGCCTTGGAAATGCCATATTCAGCGGTAGTTACAGGTGTAACCTTAGTAGAAAGTCCTGCCTGCGCATAGATTTCCTTAGTGAAGTCATACCATGAAATGTAACCGCCCTCGTTAGTTGCATGGTAGTAGCCGTATTTGTCAGTTTCAACCATGTCTACAAGAAGTCTTGAAAGGTCTGATGTGTAAGTCGGAGTACCAATCTGGTCGCTTACTACGCGGACCTCATCATGAGTCTTTCCAACATTAAGCATTGTCTTGATGAAATTCTTTCCATTAACACCGAATACCCATGCGATACGCACGATAAAGTATTTGTCTAAAGTGTTAGATACTGCGAGCTCTCCGGCAAGCTTAGTCTCGCCATATACATTGAGAGGCTTGTAGTCCTTGCAGTCCGGCTCCCAAGGCGTGTCACCCTGACCGTCAAATACATAATCTGTGCTTATATATACCATCTTGCAGTTAAGCTTTTTGCATACATTTGCAATATTCTGTGTGCCGTCCGCATTGATAGCCTTAACCTTAGCCTTTTTGTCATCATCCTCGGCAGCGTCAACGGCTGTCCATGCGGCACAGTGGATTACTACATCTGGAGAAACATTTGTAATAACCTCTGAAACCTGTGCGGCATTAGTTATATCCATAGGCACATATCCGGCTGTTGTGACAGCGCTTCCATCAGCGATTCCTGAATACTCAGGAGCGATGTCGCTGCCAACGCCTGTATGGCCTCTGCTTATCAGTTCGTTCATGACATCGTGGCCGAGCTGACCGCCAACGCCGGTAACTAATATTTTCATATCAATCTCCATTCCTGCCCGTTTCTCAGGGCATAGTGTGAAAAATCAAAGACTTTTCATACTTTTTCCTTACTGAATAAATGTGTCAATTAGCGGTTGCTATACATTTTCTCATAGTAGTTCTGATATTCGCCGGAAATGATTGTTTCCCACCATTCCTTGTTATCAAGATACCACTGGATTGTCTTCTTGATACCATCTTCAAATTTAGTCTCTGGAAGCCAGCCTAATTCGTTGTGAATCTTAGTAGGGTCGATAGCGTAACGCATATCATGTCCCTTTCTGTCGCCTACATGAACGATAAGTGATTCAGGCTTTCCAAGCTCCTTGCAGATAAGCTTGACAATATCGATATTTCTCTTCTCGTTGTGTCCACCAACATTGTAAACCTCGCCAACGCGTCCCTTGTGGATGATAAGGTCGATAGCCTTGCAGTGATCCTCAACATAGAGCCAGTCACGCACATTAAGTCCCTCGCCATATACAGGAAGCGGCTTATCATTGAGAGCATTTGCAATCATAAGAGGAATAAGCTTCTCTGGGAAATGGTATGGTCCGTAGTTGTTAGAACATCTTGAAATAGTAACAGGAAGTCCATAAGTTCTGTGGTAAGCAAGAACAAGTAAATCTGCTCCAGCCTTAGATGAGCTGTATGGGCTTGATGTATGGATTGGTGTCTCCTCTGTGAAGAAAAGGTCAGGTCTGTCAAGTGGAAGATCGCCATATACTTCATCAGTAGATACCTGATGGTAACGCTTGATACCATATTTTCTGCAGGCATCCATAAGAACCTGTGTACCAAGAATGTTAGTTGTAAGGAATACCTCAGGATTCTCGATAGAACGGTCAACATGTGACTCAGCAGCGAAGTTTACAACCATATCAGGATGCTCTTCCTCAAAAAGCTTGTAAACAGCCTCGCGGTCGGTGATGCTTTCCTTAACAAATCTGAAATTAGGGTTGGACATAACAGGCTCAAGAGTTGAAAGATTGCCTGCATATGTGAGGCAGTCAAGACAAATGATTCTGTAGTCAGGGTATGTGTTTAACATGTGAAATACAAAGTTGCTTCCGATAAATCCGGCTCCACCGGTAACGATAATAGTCATAATAATCCTCCATTCTTGCTCGTTTTTAAGAGCATCTCAAGTTTGTGCGCAAGCACAAATCTTGCGTGTGAAAAATTAAAGATTTTTCACGCTAATCTCCTTAATAATATAAATGTGTTCTGATACGAAAATGCTTAATTACTCGTGAAGCTTGTCGACATATTTGCCGTCTAAGACATCCTTTAAGTACTGGCCGTACTGGTTCTTCTTTAATACCTCATATACCTTGAGAACTTCGTCCTTGGTAATCCAGCCGTTTAAGTAAGCGATTTCTTCAAGGCAGGCAATCTTTCTGTGCTGGTGTGTCTCAACAGTCTTTACGAAATTAGTTGCCTCAACAAGACTTTCATGTGTTCCTGTATCAAGCCATGTGAAGCCCTGTCCGAGAAGCTCAACATTTAAAGTGCCCTTCTCTAAGTATATACGGTTAAGGTCTGTGATTTCAAGCTCCCCTCTTGCAGATGGCTTTAAATTCTTAGCATACTCAACAACCTTGTTGTCGTAGAAGTAAAGACCTGTTACACAGTAGTTGCTCTTAGGCTGCGCCGGCTTTTCCTCGATTGAGATAGCTTTTCCTTCATTATTGAATTCAACGATACCAAATCTTTCAGGATCATCAACATAGTAACCAAATACTGTTGCGCCCTTTCCGGTTTCAGCATTCTCAACAGCAGCCCTGAGTCTCTTCTTAAGACCATGTCCTGCAAATATATTATCACCAAGAACCATTGCAACGGTATCATCACCAATGAATTCCTCGCCGATAACAAATGCCTGTGCGAGTCCGTCAGGACTTGGCTGTACAGCATAAGTAAGGTTAACACCGAACTGGCTTCCGTCCTTTAAAAGCTCCTTGAATCTAGGAGTATCCTGTGGTGTAGAGATAATAAGAATATCCCTGATACCTGCGCTCATAAGAACAGAGAGCGGATAATAAATCATAGGTTTGTCATAGATTGGAAGAAGCTGTTTACTAGTTACCATTGTGAGTGGGTAAAGGCGTGTGCCAGAACCACCAGCTAAAATAATACCTTTCATAATTGATTATGTCCTTTCGCTATTTTTAGTACATCGAAAATTAAATATCTGAACCCCAAACAGGCAAGCTTTTGATTTAGTTATTTAGAAATTAATGTACTGATTTGATATAAAAGTTTAGTGCCTGCTCTTGAGCCTGTCTCTAAAATGCTTTGCAACGGCTCAGAACAGCTATAAATTCAAGTAGACATTTTTTAAGTCAGGTATATAATAAAGGGTGACGCGGCGTAACCTTCAAGTACTTTTTAAAAAAATCTATAATTGAGGCGTGCATTATGCAATTACGAAATTATATCAGGAGGAATATATGCATAAAGAGGGGTATTATTCTTCGGGAGAATTCGCGAAGAAAGCAAATGTTTCAGTGAGAACTATAAGGTATTATGACCAGCAGAAAATTCTGAAGCCGTCGCTTCTTACAGATGAGGGAGTGAGATTTTATACGGATTCGGATTTTACGCGGCTTCAGCAGGTGCTGCTGCTTAAGTATATCGGGTTTTCGCTGGATGACATAAGGAATATGACGATTGGTGATTCGGATTATCATGTGCTGAAAAATTCCCTTGGCTTACAGAAGCGCATGATTCAGGATAAGATTGCGCAGATGCAGCTTGTGTGTAAGGCTATTGAGGAAACAGAAGCCTCAATAAATGCAGGAAAAGGCATAGACTGGAGCAATATGTTAGATATTATTCATCTGACTACTATGGAAGACAGTATGAAGAACCAGTATCTTAATGCCGGAAATATATCTGCAAGAATTAATCTTCATAACCAGTTTTCAGTGAATAAGCAGGGCTGGTTTCCGTGGGTTTATGAGCAGTGCGGCATTGAAAAGGGAATGAGGATTCTTGAGACAGGGTGCGGTGATGGAGCGCTGTGGGTTGATAATATCGGACAGCTTGCGATGACAGGCAAGAAAAATGAGTCAACAGGAAAACGGAAGAATATAAGTATAGAGATTACAGATATATCAGAGGGCATGGTAAGTGATGCGAAAAGAAATATAAAGGTGGCAATGCAGAACTGGAAAGGGCGTGACATCGATGTGTCATTTAAGTTCAGGGTGGCATCGTGTGAAAAAACAGGGGCGAAGGACGAAGCCTATGACCTTGTGATTGCCAATCATGTCTTGTTTTATTGTAAAAATGTGAATAAGGCACTCGATGAGATTGCGCGTGTGCTAAAGCCTGGCGGAATATTCGTGTGCAGCACATATGGCGGCAGGCATATGCAGGAGATAAGCAGGCTTGTTTCAGGATATGATAAGAGAATTGCGCTTGAGGCAGAGAAGCTTTTTGAAAAATTCGGACTTGATGATGGAGACAAGATTTTAAAAAAACATTTTTCCAGTGTTGAAAGACGCGATTATGAGGACGCGCTTGTTGTTGACAAGGCAGAGCCGCTGGTTGATTATATATTGTCATGTCATGGCAACCAGAAGGAATATCTTGTGGATAAATATACAGATTTCAAGAAATATGTTGAGAAAAAGCTGGCAAAGCCTATGAGGATAACGAAAGAAGCAGGGGTATTTGTATGCATGAAATAAAACTATGGCAATTCTGTCTTTAATATGTTAAAATCAAAAGAAGCATGTTTTCTGTAAGAAGGTGGTTAGAACATGCTTATTATGGAAATACTCTGATAGAATTATTATTTATTGGGGGCATGGAATACGGTTATGAAGAAATTAAAAATTGCTGTAGATGCAAGAACCCTGGGCAGCAGGCCTAGCGGAATCGGCATGTACCTTAATGATTTTTTAGAACAGCTTGAGACTTACGAAGAATTTGAATGGGTTCTCTTTACGGATGTTAAAGAGAGCGAATATATTAAAAGATTTGAAGCAAAGGGAATAAGTGTTATTGAGTGGGGAAAGCCGGTATATAAAAGTGCCGGTGTATATGCTTATTTCGCATTTGTTAAGAAAGAATTAAAGAATGTTAAGCCGGATATTTTCTGGGAGGTCAATACGGTCATTCCGATTTATCTGGGAAAAGGCTTTAAGACACTTATTACTATACATGATATGTTTCCAATCCAGTATGTGAGATATTTTGGAAATATATACAGCCATTATTTCAGGTTTAACCTTGGCATGACACTTAAGAATACGGATATGATTCTGTATAATTCGGAACAGACTAAGGAGGATACGGAAAGATATTTTCCGACTGCAAAGAAGATACCGAGCTGCAATGCTTACATTATATCTAATCCGCTTACAAGGTATGTGCCGCCTAAGGATGAGAATTATTTCCTGTATGTAGGCAATATGGAGAAGCGGAAAGGTGTGGATATACTGATTAAGGCATATCGGAAATACAGGGAAGAGGGCGGAACAAGACCGCTTATTCTTGCAGGAAAAATGCAGGAGGATGATGTAGAGCAGCTTCTTGAGGCTGCGCTTACAGAGGTTGAGGGACTTACTTATCTTGGCTATGTGTCGCACACGACAAGATATGACCTGTATAATAATTGTTCGTGCTTCGTATTTCCATCCATGGCGGAAGGCTTTGGAATGCCTATATTAGAGGTTATGAAGCATAACAAGCCGATTCTTGCCAGCAATTTAAGAATCTTCGATGAAATCGTCGGAGACTGTGTGGAAAGATTCAGCCTTGCAGGAGATGATGAGGACAAGGTGTCAAGTCTTGCCAAGGGCATGAAGAAGATAGATGAAAAGATTAATTCAGGACTCGTTGATGAGAATGCGTACAGACATGCGCTGGACAAGTATACGCCGGAAAGGCTTGGCGGCATGGTAAGGGATTTCATTAACAGCCAGATGAATAACAGATAGAATATGGAGATTATTATGGGGTTATCAAAATTTTTTCTTAATACCGGAGAGGTGTTAAGACCTGTTCTTACGAAGATTATTCCGATGAAGCTTTTGAGTAAGATGAAGGCTGGAATTATCAATAATGCAGCGGACAGGCTGTCTGAGGGTGCAATTGAAAAATACGAGCAGGGACGATACCGCTGTGGTGCCAATGTAATCGGTAATATCAAGGGCGATAACGGACTTGGGCAGAGTGCGAGAATTATGTGCAGGCTGCTTGATGAGAATAATGAGCCACATGTGATAAGGGATTTCTTCGTTCCGCCAGGAGGCTCGCGCACTAATAGTACATATGATGACAGGCTGACAGAGGAGCTTCCATATGATGTCAATATTATACATGTCAATGCCAGTGAGTTCATGGTGGCATATGTGAGTCTTGGCAAGGAAGTATGGGATTACAGATATAATATAGGCTACTGGGCATGGGAATTAGAGACATTTCCAGAGGAGTGGCTTCCGGCATTCAAGCTGGTTGACGAGGTGTGGACACCATCTGACTTTGTGACTAATACATTGAAGAAATATACAGACAAGCCAGTAATAACAGTTCCTCACTGCGTTGCGCCGGTAACAGATACAGCTAAGTTTGACAGGAAGCATTTTAACCTGCCTGAGGATAAATTCTTATTCCTTGTGATGTATAACAGCGGAAGCGTTATGGAAAGAAAGAATCCGCTTGCAGCGATAAAGGCATTCAAGGAAGCGTTCTGTAAGGATGAGCAGACTAAGGCAAAGTATAAGGATGCCGGGCTTGTCATTAAGATAAGCGAGGCAGAATTATCGGCAGAGGACGAGAAGATAATAGGCTCTGTAATAGAGGATTGCGACAACATTTATTATATGTGTGGACAGATGGAAAGATGTGAGGTCGTTACTCTCCTGGAGGATGTGGATGTGTATGTTTCACTCCACCGTTCCGAGGGCTTCGGACTTGTCATGGCAGAGTCAATGTATGTCGGAACGCCGGTTATTGCAACCAACTGGTCCGGCAACACTGAGTTCATGAACAGCGACACAGCATGTATGGTTGGTTACGATATGATAGAGCTTGACAAGGACTATGAGCCTTTCAAGAAGGGCAATGTCTGGGCTGACGCCCATGTCGACGAGGCAGCAGACTACATGAGAAGGCTTTACGAGGATAAGGTTTTCTATGATAGAATTGCTGATAACGGGCAGAAGTATGCGAGGGAGCATCTGGCGTTTAAGAGGTCGGCGGATATTGTTAGTGAGAGGCTGAAGAGGATACATGAAGGCAGATATGAAAAAGTTTAAACCAATAATAAGATGTGTGATATTTCTGGCAGGACTTGCACTTATAATGGGAGTGATTGATTTTGCCTGTGTACAGACAGGATATGTCAATTACATTTTAAGAAATGTGTGTGTTAAGGATAATGATACTGATTATGATACAGTAGTAATTGGGGCATCACACGCGAGAGCGTCATCGGATCCGGACAAGATTGATGAAAATGCTGGAACATACTCAATTAATATGGCAATTCCGGGAGAGACTGTAAAAGATTCATATTATGTACTTGAAGAAACATGTAGAACTAATGATATAAAGACAGTGATTCTTGATATTGATTATCAATATTATTTCAATCCACCTAAAGAAGGGTTCTATACGGAGCAGTTTATCCAGTGCCAGATGAGCTGGGGTTCATATGTAAAGTGGCAGTATCTATATGATAATCTTAAGTATGTTGATGTAAGAAATGTATTTACAAGAGATCTGGTATGCAGCTATGAACTATCTGATATTAAGAAGAATGTCAGCCAGAAGTTATCGGAAGAATACAAGGAAGCAGACATAAGTACGCTTAAGGTAGATGGTGGAACATATGCCGGCAGGGGATATTTCTATATTAAGCCTGTCAGCGGGGAGCTTGCCGGACAGAAGCTTATAGAAAAATGGAGCAAAAGAAGTACAGAGCAGGTTACAGGTTATCCTCTGAAATATCTTAAAAGAATAATAAGGTATTGCAGGGATAATGACATTGATCTTATAGCGGTATCTTCTCCGATAACTCCAAGCAGTGTAGGTACACTTCATATGGAGAATGTCCACAATACAATTAATAAGCTGCTTGCTGACAATGGTGTGTTTTATTATGACTTTAATCTGGCAAGACAGGATGTGCTTCCGCGGACAGATTCAGATTTCGTTGATAAAGAAGGACATATGAATGGAGAATTTGCTCCGGAATATTCTGCACTTCTTGGAAAGGTTATAAAAGAACACAAACAGGGAAATAAAGATATTAATAAATATTTCTACAGTTCATATCAGGAAATGTATAATGCTGATTCAGGACTGTATGGGGCAGTGGAGAGATAAAAATGTCATTTACAACAGCATTGTTTTGGGTTTTTATATTATTTGGAGTAGTTATATATTATGTGCTTCCATCCAGAGTAAGATGGATATGGTTGCTTGTATTGAGTTATCTGTATTATTTTTCATTCAATGTGAAGAATAGTCTGTTCATGCTTTCTGCATCACTGGTAATATATTTAGCTGCACTGGCTATGGAACACATACAGGACAGGTCTGATGTATACCAGAAGGAGCACAAAGCAGAACTGGACAGAGAACAGAAGAAGAAGCTTAAGAATTCTGTTAAGCATAAGAAGAGAATAATTCTTGTGATTGCAATGCTTATTAACTTCGGAGTACTTGCAGTGTTAAAATATGGTGGCTTTATCACAGGTAATATCACGGCGGTACTTAACAGGATAGGGATTGACAAGACTGTGCATGCATTAAGCAATTATGTAATGCCGCTTGGATTATCATTCTTTACATTCCAGTCAATAGCTTATGCTATAGACATATATCAGGGAAAATACAGGGCAGAAAAGAATCCGTTAAGGATATGTCTTTTCGTATCATTCTTCCCACAGATTATGCAGGGTCCTATTGGTAGATTTGATAAGCTGAAGAAAACACTTTTTACAGGCAACGCATTTAATCTTCAGAATATACAGTTTGGAATACAGAGAATATTATGGGGTATGTTCAAGAAGATGATTCTTGCAGACAGATCCGGAGTATTCGTTAAAATGATATTTACTAAGCCTGATGAATATGGCGGGGCAATGGCAATAATAGCAGTGCTTATGTACTCAATCCAGTTATATGCGGATTTCTCAGGTGGTATAGATATAGTAATAGGTGTTGCGCAGCTCTTTGGCGTAACTATGGATGAAAACTTCAGACAGCCATATTTCAGTAAATCAATTGGTGAGTTCTGGAGAAGATGGCATATAACACTTGGTACATGGATGAAGGATTATGTATTCTATCCATTCTGTCTTTCAAAGGCTATGAACAGGTTTGGCAAGTGGGGTAAGAAGCATCTTGGAGACCATGTTGGAAAGACACTTCCTATATGTCTTTCTAATCTTCTGATATTCTTCATAGTGGGTATATGGCATGGCGCAGAATGGCGCTATATTATGTATGGCATGTATAATGGCGTGATAATAGCGTTCAGTAATCTTGCAGAGCCGGTTTATAAAAAATGCTTACATGTATGTCACATTAATCCGCATAAGAGGTGGTGGCAGTGTGTGCAGATATTAAGAACATTTATCCTTGTCAATATCGGATGGGTATTTGATTGTAGTGCAGCAGGTATGGGATCTGCAATAAGAATGATAAAACGGATGATTACAGATTTAAGGTTCGACCAGCTTAATGTGGATATGTTTAAAAGTATTGGCTTAAAGCAGGCAGATTACATAATTCTGGCAGTTGGATGTATTGTCGTGCTGATAATAAGCGTCCTTAAAGAAAGAGGAGTGCAGATAAGAGCTGCCGTAGCGGCGAAGCCAATAGCCATAAGATGGGTTTTATAT
>CAVKBP010000054.1:0-2554 GCA_963654395.1 Ruminococcus sp. CAG:382 | reverse complement strand
AGGTGGATTATATATTACGGTATTATAGTAGCAATATTTGTTCTGGGATACGCAAGTGACGCTGGAAGCGGATTCTTATATGCGAATTTCTGACAGCCATAATCAGATGGAGGATTTATGAAACATTTAAAGGAAATGTATGAATACAGAGAGATGATATTTTCTCTGGTAAGGAAGGATTTACGAGGAAGATACAAAGGGTCAGTGCTTGGATTTATGTGGACATTTATTAACCCTTTGTTACAGCTGTTAGTATTTACATTGGTTTTTTCAATAATTATGAGAGCCAGTTATGAACAGTATTATCTGTTTCTTTTTGTGGCACTTGTACCATGGATGTTTTTTGGTTCAAGCGTTCAGGATGGTGCAACATGCATAATGCGGGAATCTAACATGGTCAAGAAAATATATTTTCCAAGAGAGGTTATTCCTATATCTACAGTAACGAGTGCATTTATTAATATGATTCTTACATTTGTTGTTGTATTTATTGTGCTTCTTATCTCGGGAAGAGGAATTAATCCGGTGGCGTTATTATATCTTCCTGTTGTAATGATTGTTGAATATATATTATGTCTTGGAATTGGACTTATAGTTTCTGCATTTACTGTTTATCTGAGAGATTTACAGTACATTCTTGGAATTGTAGTTATGGCATTACAGTATATGACACCTGTTATGTATGGCGTGGATATGGTTGAGAATGCTAATGTTCCACAGATATTAAAGACAATATTCAACTTAAATCCTATGACACCAATCATCAATATATACAGACAGATTCTTTATTACAAAGAGATTCCGGATCTGTCTACATTATTGGTTGCAGTTATAACAGGCGTTGTATTCGTTATTCTGGGAGCAGTTATATTCAGAAGACTTCAGCGCGGATTCGCAGAAGAGTTTTAATGTTTAAGAAAGTGAGATAAGTATGCTTAACAATGAGAATTCAATTGAAGTAAGGAATGTATCCAAGAGCTTTAAAGTATATTTTGATAAGGGTAATGAGCTTAAGGAAAAAATGCTGTTCTGGAAGAGAAACAGATATGAGAACAGAGTTGTTCTTAATAATATCAGCTTTACAGTAAAGAAAGGTGAAGCAATAGGCCTTATCGGAAGAAACGGATGTGGTAAGAGTACAACACTTAAGCTTTTAACCAGGATTATATACCCTGACAGCGGTTCTATTGAGATGTGCGGAAGAGTTTCAAGTCTTCTTGAGCTGGGAGCAGGATTTCATCCAGATATGAGCGGAAGAGAAAATATTTATACTAATGCTGCCATATTCGGTCTTACCAAGAAAGAGATAGACGAAAGACTTGAGGATATTATTGATTTTTCAGAATTACAGCAGTTTATTGACAATCCTGTAAGAACGTATTCTTCTGGTATGTATATGAGACTTGCGTTTTCAGTAGCAATTAATGTTAATGCAGATATTCTTCTTATTGATGAGATTCTTGCGGTAGGTGATGCGAATTTTCAGGCTAAATGTTTCAATAAGTTAAGAGAGATTAAGGCTAATGGAACGACTATTATTATAGTATCACATGCTCTTGGGCAGATTGAAGAGATATGTGACAGATCAATCTGGATTAAGGAGGGTCAGATTGAGCAGGAGGGCGATCCAAGGGAGGTTGACATTGCTTATCTTGATTATATGAATCAGGAAAGGCTGAGCAAGGATGAGCAGGAGAGAGCCAGAATTTTACGAATCGAGGCTGAACAGAGAAGACTTAAGAAGGCTGAGGAAGAGAATAAAGAAGGCGGTAACGATAAGCGTTACGGAAGCTTCGAGGCAAGAATTAATGATGTTATCTTATCATGTGATGATGGCAAGAGAACAGAAACACTTGAGACTGGAAGAAAAGCTGTGATAGAGATAGATTATTCTGTAGAGACTCCGGTAAAAGGTGTTCATGTAAGATATATGATATATAGAATTGATGGGCAGTTATGCAGTGGAAGCAGTACTAAGATAGACGGACTTGACGCATTTGAACTTGAGAAGGATGGAAAGTTTGTTATTGAGTTTGACAGCATGACACTTACAAGAAGTCAGTACTGGGTTGATATAGTGCTTGAAAAGGCTGATGGAACACCGGTTGACTATTATAAAGAAGCAGCAAGATTTAATGTTGTATCGGGAATTGAAGATATGGGTGTAGCAAGAATAGAACATACATGGAAGAACAGTTAATTGAAAGGTAGCGGCTATGAAAAAAAGTGACAATGTAATTAATGTACAGCTTTCAGATAATAAGGGCAAACTTCATATCAGAATTGCAGGCTGGTATATTCCTAAGAGTTTTGATGATTATTCATTTGAATTACTTGTTAACGGAAAAAAGACTGAGTACAGAATTGAGCATATAACAAGGGAAGACAAGCTTGATCTAATCATAAGTAATAATCTTAAGAGAGACAGTAAGATAGGATTTATTATTAAAGCGGATGTTAATAAGGACGATGTTAAGGGTATTGAATTATATGTCGTTGATGCCGGGGTAAGAAGCCAGATTGCAAGTGTAGATGAGAAGGATGTTGTATATAC
>CAVKBP010000053.1:0-13811 GCA_963654395.1 Ruminococcus sp. CAG:382 | reverse complement strand
GCCTGTTCGTAATCCATCCTTGTGTATTCAAGCTCATTTTCCTTCGTGCTGCTGTAGTAATCAACAACCACTGTCTGCTGCCTTGAATCAACTAATCTTTGTCCAAGTATGTAATTAACATCAAACCTTCCTGTAATAGCCGGAGTTGCTCCTCTCGCCGGAACGATAAGCTGTACATGGTTAGTATCAAGCAGCTTGAATATCGGCTCCCATATGTATATATCCTTAGCCGCGCCGAATGGATTATCTATAAATATAGTCTTTCCCTCAACGCCGTCGTTACCTGAAGAATTCATATTAGATATGTAATTAATAATCGCAATAAGGAACTGTATATATATTCCCTGTGACTGTCCAGTTGAACCTACCGCCTCCTCGTATCTTAGATAACGGCTCTGGTCTTTAATCCTCTCTCTTTTATACAGATTAATCCTGATTGAATTCATATCCGTAACGATAACAGAAAATAGCCTTTTCCATGAAAGCCTGTTCCTTATATACTTAAGCCTCTCCGCCGGCTCCTTAAAGCTTTCTGCCATAAATACAGTTTCATCAATATATTCAGACATTTTTTCCTTACAGAGTTCTTCCTTAATATAAGGAATCTGTAAGCTGATAATTGAAATCTGTTCACCATCAAGATTGATATTGGACAACTGCGGCAGACGGTCAAGCGCGGTCTTTATATTGCTGCAGGTCTGGATACAGCGGTTCTCGAAGTTATCCTTAATCATCTGCATATCCTCGATTCCCTTGGCAACCCGGTCTTTTTCTAACTGTATAAATGTGTTCGTCTCAGCAAGCGACTCAATCATACCTCTAGTCTTAGCCGCATTTTCAGGAACATTCAGCGACATCCTCACCTCATCAGCAAGCTCAACCGCATTAAAGCTGTTAAGCTGGTCAATAAGCTTAGACTTATTCTTATTGAATTCGTCAACCTTCTTATATTCTAATCTGTTAATCGAAGCATATTCCTTATGGACTGCCTCATATTCTGAAAGCTTTACTGTTATTCCGGCTGCAGCCTCTGAATGTAAATTCTCTGGAATCTGCATACCAGCGTCAGATACAATTCTTTCAAGATCCTTCCTGCACACAAGAATATCCTTCAAGGTATCTGACATCTGCCTGCGCGCCTTTTCCTGCACCTTAGTATTATCCTCTAACTTCCTGATAAGCGCCTTGTGCTGTGTGATAAATTCTTCCGGAGCATCACACTGGAATTCATTAAAGCTTCCATAATTATTCTCAATCTGGTTAATTCCATGCGCAATGCTTCCCTCAAGCCTGTTAAGAAGCGCCTCCTGTGCCTCAAGCTCTGACCTTACAGACTCACTTGCGTCCACAAGATTATTCAGTGAATCCTTTGCATTTCTTAACTGTGCTGAACCTGCCGCAATAATTTCGCCAGCCTCATACCTTGCCTTAATATCGTCAAATGTGCAGCCTCTGTATTCGATTGCGTCACGACATTTTTTCATGGAAGCTGACAGATGATTCATCAGTGCCTGCTTGTCTGCAAAATCACTGTTTTTCTGTGTAAGCACCAGCTTCAAGCCTGCGAACCTGCTCTCGATTTCGTCTCTGTCGAGCTGGTTAGTATTATCATCAATTTCTATCGGAACATTTTCATCATAATAAGGCGCATACTGCTCCTCCCACGACTTCACAAGCTCGTCATAAGTCTTTCGTATGCTGTCCTCAAAATCCAATGCCGACTCATATTCTGCATTGACCGAAAGCAGCGTCTCCTCATACTCATTCACGCATTTTCCTGCTGCTTCGCTTTCTGCCTTAAGCTCCTTTTGCTTTCCAAACTTCTTATCTATAGATGAATTCATATCTATAATCTGTGAAAGAAGCCTGCAGGATTTTTCCTTTTCCTCTATATCAGCCCTTGTCTGTGCAAGCTGACTGTCAAGCTGGCTCTTAAGCTCCTTCAATGCCACCTGTTTCTTTCTGGCTTCGGTGATTTCTGCCTCGCTGTCGGCAATCCTTGACCTGACTGCCTCTGCCTTAGAAGCGCCTGACTTATCTGCCACAGCCATATGCACCAGTGCAAATGTATAATCATCCCACACAAGCCCCATTCTGTCGGAGAGCTTTTCCACCTGCGCCCTGTGTGACTCCAGCTCCTCACTTGCAAGCTTAATCTGTTTCTCACGCTTTGTCTCATCATGAAGGAAAGACATATCCTTTAGCGCAAACACAATTAAATCCCTGTTAACCTCTGATCTTGTATCTGCAAGCACCTGCTCGCTTACAACAGGATATACAGCCGCTCCTCTGCCGAAATCCCTAAGCATCTCATCTGCTCTGACTCTTTCAAAATCGTTCTTTATAACAAATGCATGTTCAATGAAAGGTGTTCTCTTTAATACATCCTTCTGCTGTCCCGGATTCAGTGCTGCCAGCCACTCATGTCCGTCAACAGCATCTGCTCCATACTGCCCCTCAAGATATTCCTTAAGCCTGTCTCTTTCAGGACTCTTGCATATATAAGTTCCCTTTCTGGCATTGTCAATAAAGCTCTCAAGCTCTGCCGCTGCCTCACATTCTTCTTCATATTCACTGCGCATTCTGTAGTAAGTGCCAAGAATAAGTGAAAGCATTTCCTTGGCATTATCTGCACTGTATATTTCGCGGATTTTATCTATGCGCTGTGCATCTGCATTTCCAGCCTCATCAGCCTTTTCAAGCTGCTCCGACTGCTCTGTTAATATATCAATAAGCGCCTTATTAGCAGATATTGTCTCATTAAGTGACATTATCTGCTGCTGTACATTATTGAATTTTTCGGACATTTCTGCCTCTTCATTTTTTAAGGCTTCCTTATCCCTGAACAGCTTATCATATTCATCAGACGCATTTTCACAGACAACAGTTCCAGCCTCTGATAACAGCACTCCAAGCTGTGCCTGTAATGCCTGAATCTCCTTTTCAAGATTATCTGAAAGGCTGTAAAGACCAGCGGCTTTTTTGTCTGCATTTCTAAGATTATCCTTAGTCTCTGATAACCTGACTGTGAGCGTCCTGACACGGTTAGCAGCTACATCCAGCTTTTCCTTTAATCTGGCTGATTCTGTCTCATAGAATTTTCTGTAGCCTGCTGCAAGTATCTTTAACTCTGCTGTTATGTCAGTATCTTCCCTTAATCTGTTCTCAATGGCAGCCTGTAAACCCATATATGACTTCTCATATTCTGCGTAGTCCTTATAATCATTGGCAGCTTCCATTAAAGACAGCTTTCCTCTTGCCTCCGCGATAGCCGAATTCTTAAGCTCAAGCGCTTTTCTTGTCTCTTTAGCAAGGCTTTCAACCTGCGCCATTGAATTTTTCTCAGACATAACCTCTGCTACTGCTATGACTTCCTTCTCATGCGCAAGCTCCTCCTGCATTCTGGCAATCAGGTCATCCTGACTCTTAAGCTCCTTTTCTTTTCTGTCACATTCACTAATGGCAGCAAGAAGCAGGTCGTAAAGCTGCTTCTCTGTTTCTTCTTTCCTATTGTAAAATGTTTCATAGGTTGACAGATATTCCCTGAAGCTGTCAATAGCTGCAATCTGGCTGTCATATGCACCAAGCTGTGCATGCTTCTTGGAAAGCTCCACCAGCTTATCCTTGATATCCATAAGAGTCTGTGCCATCATGCCCTCATCATTGTCAACTGACAGCTTGTTGTTATAAGACTTCTGTATAATCTCCTCAATCAGCAAATCCTCAACAACCTTGCGGCTCGTCTTATAATTTGTTTCAAAATATGTTCTTACATGTCCCTCTGTCTTGTTAATTCCGCGCACAATTTCCCATGCACTCTCATATATTCCGTAATTACTTATAAAGCTCTGGTAATCGCCTTTTCTGTCAAATATTTTAACAATATATTTGTACTCAGTCTTCTCAAGCTCACGAAGATAAGCCTTAAGACCATTATATGTAATTCTCTCGCCATTATTAACGAGTGGAAGATTCTTAATATCGTTGTCGCCAAATTCCCTGTAGAATATGCAATAATTAAAGTATTCGACACTTGCCGAAGACGCGCTCTGCTCCTGTTCTTCTGAAATCTCATCCTCTGTGCTTCTTCCCTTTCTTGCACAGAAGCCTGTCGTCATGAACTTAAATCCATCCTTCTGATAGCATGAGTCCAGCTTCCACTCCACCAGTGAATGAATACATGTGTTACCGCTTCCCTGCCTGAAAAGCTTCTCAATTGGCTGCTTGTCATCAAGCGTACAGTTAGGAAGCATATTCTGCATAAGCAGCAGCATAAGCAGACTCTTTCCGCCACCATTGGCAAGGTCATATATAGTGTTCCGGCAGTTGAAGCGCATCACGAAATCGTCATACACCTGTGTGCCGAAATTATATTTAACATTATTAACTCTGATTCTGTTAATCTGTGGCATCGCGTCCTCCATTCATAAGCCCGGCAAATCTTCCCCTGTAATCATCAAAATAATTCTCTATAAGACTTCTGAAGCGGTCTGTCGGATAATATCTGTCCTGGCTTTCAACTAAAAGCTCCTGCGCAACGCAGAAATTAAGCACAAGCTTCACCATGCCCGACTTGGAATTCCTTGCAGCCCTCGCCCCAGTCTGCTCCTCAACTGTTGTCACCGGAAGCTCATCCCATGTAAGCGCAATCTGCTTAAAGCTGTTCTCCTCAACCTCGTCAAGCACAAGTCCGGCGCTCTTATCGATAATACCGCCTGTTGTCTTATCTACATTTTTAATGATATCCTCTACTCTGATGAACTCGGCATATGTAGAGCTCATCGTGTCTGAATAAAACTCTGTTATAATGTTGTAGATTATGAAATATGCAAGGTATAATTCCTTATTAACTCTCAGTCCCATTGCGTTCCTCAACTCCTCATTGGAATAGCCGAACACCCTGTTATTCTCACCAGCGCTCACATACAGACCGTTATTATATTCATATAAGTTAAGATTGAATTTCTTCAAAGACATATGAACGATATCATACACCTCTGCGTTATTATTATATTCCTGATAAAGAGCCGCATTTGCGCCCTTCTCAGACACATTTTCCCCTGTGATAAGCTTAGAAACTATGTCCAGCGCCTTATCTAGATTCCTATTCTCCATGTGCTTCCTTTCGTACAAATTCAACATCTGCCATCACGCAGCCACCCGGCAGCATAACCTGTCCGTCAAGCCCTTTTCTTATTACAAATGTAAAGCTTTCCGAAGCCTTAAAGCCCTCCTCTAAGTATGCGTCAAGAAATGTATCCTCCCCTGCGCCACCGCCAGGCTGGTATTCATCCTTCTGGCACAGGTTGACAAAGAAAGAGAAGAAATCTGCATTTCTTAAAACCTCTTCGCCATACGCTCTCTTCATTGCTTCTGCAAACTGCCCAAGAGTTATAATGTCCGATTTTTTCAAACATGTAACGAGATTTTTCATAAGGAATATGTAGTTATCCTTGATTCTCTTCTCCTCAAGTTCATCCTCAAACACGATATCTTCCGGTCTTTCATTGCTTACCAACTCTTTCTCTTCGTATCTTGGAGGCTTCACCATAAGCGCATCATCAATGCTTATCAGGTCAAAGGTTTTCCTGATATCCGGCTTTAGAAGCGGACTTAGCATTGCGACTAATATATCTGCATTGTCTTTCTTAATCATATCTGAAAGTGCTGAGGTGAAGTCCATATGGCTTCGCAGCCTGCCTAACTTGGCGCGTCTTACTGCATCGTCAGTCAGCTTCTGCATTTCTGTACAATCCTTTAGCAGCTCGCTGTGCCTGTTCATTGCCTGCTTAAGCTGTGTCTCAAGATTGTATATCTCATTAACCGTCCTGTAGTAGCTTTCACCAGTGCTTCCTGACGCATCAAGCTTTTCAACTGCTTTCGCGATAAGGTCGCGGTTCTTCTTGAATAGCTTTTCCTCATCATCGAACCATTTCATTCCTGTCCTGACAAATTCCTTATAAGCCTCTATTCCTGCAAATACATCACCAGACAGAATTGTCATGACTTCATTCTTCTTTAGCTTAAGGCGATTGACCTCTTCATTGATTCTTTCCACCACCTCAACTCCGCCACGGAAGTTCTGTGAATTAATCATTTTTTCAAGGAGAAGCTGGGATACGCTTATCCTGCTCTCGTCCTTGATTTCCTTAGTATCAAGATAGAATTCAATGGCATCCGGACTTATCGAATACCACACTGTATTGTCCCTTATCGAGCTCTCGATAATCTTCATTCTCGAAACTCTCTTTTTCCTGTCCACCGGATCAAAGTATGAGAACTCAAATGGCTTTCCATCATTCTTTATCTTGTCAAATATATAATCAGCAATTTCCTTGCTGTCCTGTTCTTCTAATTCAAGCCCGAAATCTCTCTTAAGAATCAGCCTTAAGAAATCAAGATATTCGGGATATGTAACATCCTTTTCCTTAAAGTTATTCTCCTCTATAAAGAAGCGCATAACCGCCATAACTATATAGCCCATATCAAGGATTTCATATTTACCATCCTTGAAATTAGAAAATGATGTATCTATCAATCTGAAGAATGGGTAATATTTCTTCAGATTAAGCATCCTCTCCCGGTGATCCGATATAATATCACCTGTCATATTCTCTGCCATGGTATCTTCATTTCTGCGCACACATTTTATATAAATGTCCTAGTGTCCGGTGCGCTCAGTCACTAATCCTGAAATTCTGGTAACTGGTAACTTAACTGTGTTCTTAAAGTTCACTTTTTTAACCTTGTTCTCAAAATTCTGTTCTCAAACTTGGTTCTTAGCTAGGACAGCATTTCATAAATAACTATCCCTAAACAGGCAAGTTTTGGGATAGTTATTTAGAAATCGATGTACCAGTACAGCGATTTCTAAATAACCGCCATATTGACTTGTCTGATTTCTCATATGCTGCGTTGTCGTCAATCGCCGTAGCCACCGCTACTCCTCTTTTCTCCGCCTTGCATATGAGAAAATCATCCTGCGCCAATATAGCAGATATTTAATTTTCACTGTACTAGATTACAACTCGGTTCTGCCATCTAGTGCTCTTAAAAGTGTAACCTCGTCGATATATTCCAAATCCCCGCCTACTGGTACTCCACTCGCAATTCTTGTCACCTTAATTCCTGTTGGCTTTATCATTTTGCTTATGTACATTGCAGTTGTCTCGCCCTCCAGGTTGGAATTAGTTGCAATGATGACCTCACTGACATCTCCCTGAAGTCTTACCATAAGCTCCTTTAGCTTAATATCAGCCGGACCGATTCCAAGCATCGGGCTGATTGCGCCATGAAGGACATGATATACACCCTCGTACTTTCCTGTCTTTTCGTATGCCGCCATATCCCGCGTCTGTTCTACTACCATAATAGTTTTATGGTCTCTTTTCTGGTCGCGGCATATCGGACACAGCTCTTCATCTGTAAGTGTAAAGCACTCCTTACAGTAGTGGATATGCTGCTTTGCGTCTATCATTGTATCTGCCATGCGCCGGACATCAGCCTCAGGCATGTTTATAATGTGAAATGCCAGGCGCTGGGCGCTCTTCGCCCCAACCCCTGGTAATCTCGACAATTCTTCAATTAATCTGTTAATATGACCACTGTAGATGTCCATTAGAATAAGCCTCCGCCTAATCCTCCAAGTCCTCCAGTAATCTTAGCCATCTGTGCCTGTGACTCTTCTTCACATTTTCTCAAAGCTTCGTTGGCAGCTGCCACGATTAAGTCCTCAAGCATCTCTACATCATCCGGATCAACTGCTTCAGGATCAATCTTTACCTTAGATACCTCTCTCTTACCTGTAACAGTTACCTCAACTACTCCGCCGCCTGCTGTAGCGCTGAATTCCTTATTTTCAAGCTCTGCCTGCTGCTCCTCCATCTGACGCTGCATTCTCTGTGCCTGCTTCATCAGATTATTCATATTGCCAGGCATTCCTCCTGGAAAACCACCTCTTTTAGCCATTATATAAGTTCCTCCTTATCATCTACTTCTATATCTACGCCTACGAGTTCCTTAAGGTCCACAAATCTGCTGTGGAAATCCTCATCATCGTTAAGCTTAGTCACTTTGATTGAAACCCTCACGCCTGTCCGTTCCTCAATGACATTTTCTATGTTCTCCATAATCTCCTGTCTGCTGAGTGAATTATAGGCGCTAAGTGATTCTACCATAATTTCAAGACTAATTCCATCTTCTGCTAATGTAACATGTGCCGCCTGTAAAAATGTCTGATTAACCGGATCATCTATCGTTGCAATGATATCCTTCCAGCCTGCCGCTATTGCCTTGACATCCTCCGGAACAGCGTCATACACACGCTTTTCCACTGGCTTCTTTTCTGCCTGCTGTACCACAGCCTGAACGCCCACATTTGCTGTGCCTGCGCTTACAAGCTTTCCACTTTTAATATCATCAAGGACTTTCTCTAACTGTCCCTCAAGCATTGTCACGCGGCTTACTACATCGCCGATATCCTGGCTGTTATCCATGGCAGGGCGCATCAGCTTTATAAATGTTATCTCTGTCTTAACTCTTTTCTGTGTCGAGTATTTAAGGTCATTCGACAGCTCTGATAACACTCTTATATAGTACATAAGCGTATCTATATCTACATTCTGTGCATCCTTTTTCAAATCCTCAAGATTATCCCTTGATACTTCTATTACGTCTTCTATCTTGTCTATATCTTTAGTCGTCTTAACAAGAAGAAGATTTCTAAGATACCATATAAAATCTGTAACAAACTGTGACAAATCTCTTCCCTGCATTATCAGGTCTTCCATCAGTGACATGCACACAGCAACATCTCCTGACAGGATTGTTGAAAGCATTTTACTAAATACTGCTGTGTCAACTGCCCCAAGGACATCTAATACATTCTCATACTTAAGGTCTTTTCCAAGATAGAACGCAAGGCACTGGTCTAACAGGCTTAATGCGTCTCGCATGGAACCGTCCGCCGCCTTGGCAACATATTTTATCGCCTTATCCTCAACATTCAGCCCCTCTGCATTCATAAGCTCTGACAGTCTGTCCGCAATCGTCTCTATTGTTATCCTGTGGAAGTCATATCTCTGGCATCTTGAGAGAATTGTAATAGGAATCTTCGCCACCTCTGTTGTCGCCAGTATAAATATTACATATGCCGGAGGTTCTTCAAGTGTCTTTAACAGTGCATTGAACGCTCCTATTGAAAGCATATGAACCTCATCGATTATATAGACTTTGAATCGTCCCTCTGTCGGTGAGTACTGTACTTCTTCCCTTATCTGTCTTATATTATCGACACCATTATTAGATGCCGCATCTATCTCTATTACATTCATGCTTCTTCCAGCCGCAATCGACTGGCATGTCGGACACTCCCCACATGGGTTGCCATCTACCGGATGCTCGCAGTTGACTGCTTTCGCAAATATCTTGGCAACTGATGTCTTACCGGTTCCCCTCGTTCCGCAGAACAGGTACGCATGACCTATCCTGTCTGCATTAATCTGGTTCCGCAGAGTTGTTACTATTGTATCCTGTCCCTTGACATCATTGAAATTGTCCGGGCGCCATTTTCTGTATAAAGCCTGATATGACATAGTTACCTCCCTCTGCGTTTTGTCACCACCGTCGCAGCTCAACTTAATCTCCATGCGTAAAACCAGCCGCCTTCGGCGTCTGTCGCTGCTTTGCAGCTTTTGTTTTACTTATGCAGCTTAAGTTCCTGCTTCGCAGGGTAATTTAGGAATATCATACAGCTTCTTACATGCTCGTACTGCGATTTCTAAATAACTATCCCAACAACTTGCCTGTTTTTCTGACTGCACATACCAAAAAGCCTCGCCGTAGCCCGCTACGCCTGCGTTTTTTGATATGCACATTCAAAAAAACATTCTGCGTTCTTGGTTTAGTTATTTATGAAACGCCGTACTGACATGACGAATCTGCCTGATATTCCTAAATTAGCTGCGACGAGCAACATTTTTATTACAAAAAGCCGTGCGCCCGGCTTCGAACTTTTGCCCACAGACGTTACCGATGCAGTTAGCTCGATCCAGGCACCCTTTCAACACCCAGAAGGTTCCACTTAATGCTGCTTCATTCCTGACCTGACATGGTTCGTGGATTTCCGTCGTGAAAGACCCAAATGTCATCACCACTTTCACCGGGCTGCTCCATAAACATCAGCCCTCTGCCGAACATCACCCCTGCTATAGCGGATTGCAGGTACAAGGTGCCGCTACTACCCCGGCTGCACGGTGTTTCAATTATACTTGTTATATATGCCTGTTGTCAAGGTGTGAAACACTCTTGCATTTAATATCTTGGGAGTTCAACTATTATTGCTTTATGATGAACAGCCGGAAGGAACTTCTCCATTACTTCTTTGGTCTTTAGCCTGAGACTTGATGTGTTGATACAAGGATGACAGCCGAGAGTTTCTCCCTCAAGCACTTCCTTGTCCATAAGTAGCTGCACATGGTTGTCTGTGTCATTCATAAGTCCCATTATGGATACTGAACCCGGTGTTATATCAAGAAATTCCTCCATGTATGCTTCATCTGCAAATGAAAGTCTCGCCGAATTAATCTGTTTGCTTAAATCTTTCGTCTTAAAGGGCTTGTCACCCGGCATCATAAGCATGTAAAAATTCGTCTTCTGCCTGTTACACAAGAAAAGATTCTTACATATAAGTGTGTCAAGTATACTATCTATATCGTTGCACACTTCCATTGTTGTAGCCGGCTCATGGTCTGTTCTGTAATACTCCATTCCCAGCTTGTCCAGCAAATCATACACTCTGATTTCTTTTTCTAATCTTCCTGTTTCATCAGCAGGTCTTCCTTTAATAAGTTCCATGTATGCCTCTCTATGTTTTTGATTACTTAACAATTAGTCCCTAAATCTGTTCGCCTTTGCAGCTTCCTTTAATTCTTAAAGAATCTGTGAACCTACACAATTACTCAACAACTCTACAGATTACTTCCCAGCTCCTTCAGTCCGGCAATAGCCTCTGCATTATGGCTCAAATCCTCTCTGTCACCTGCAGAATACGATTTCTGAAACAGCATATTCCATGACAGATAATCCGCCATACATTTGAACTGCTTATGAATCAGCTCGTACTGGACGCTTCCTGTCTGGTCCGCTCCAACAACGATAACGCCAACCTTTTTATTCTTCAGATGAAGCCCTCTGCAATAGCATTTATCTATGACAAGCTTCAACTGCGCCGACATTCCCCACCAGTAGACAGGTGTGGCAAATACAATCACATCTGCTGATACAATTTTGTCTATCGTCGGATTCGTATCATCCTTATCGACACATCCGTTGCTGCATTGACAGACTCCACAGCCCTTGCATGGCGCAATATTAAGCTTATCCGGCGCGATTATCTCTATTTTATTCTCTTTAGCGACACCTTCAACAAATGCGTTAATCGCTGTTAATGTGTTTCCTTTTCTTGCACTTCCGTTAATAATTACTATTTTCATATCGCTTTGCTTCCTTCCCTTATTGATAATTTTCAACAGTCACATTACTTCGTCTCACGCTTATAAACAAATACATTAAGACTCTTCACATTATACTGTCAGCGCTCCGCTCTTACAATACTTTTACCGCCTCTATAATAGTCTATTCCTCTTTTTCCCTCATCTTGTCATAATACGCCTTATATCTATAAATTGTCCTCTCACTGACATTGTTACGCTTCGCAATCTCCACCATTGTCATGCCACTCTCATACCCAGCGACAAAATCATTGTAAATTGCCATCCACTTGGCATTATGCTTCTGCCGTCCGCTTAATTTACGATTTCTGTAATACTCTAATTCCTCCCGAAGTTCTGCATTCTCTTTCTCTAACTTCTTAATTCTTACCAATGCCTCTTCAAGTGTTACAGCTTTATCCATTTCCATGTCCTCCATATGTGCCATTCTCGTTTTGTCTATATTATAAACCTCTGCGTCCATTTAGTCAACACGATTATGTCATATTACAGTCTGACTGACAAGTATGAAACATTACGGTCAAGCATAAATGTATACCCCAGCTTGGCTATTTTCTTGTCACTGAAAATCTTGATATTTTCTTTGAAAACGGATATAATAACAGAAAAGAAATATATCAACACTATTTCGTTAATGGAGGTGTAATATGTCTAAGTTATATCAGTACCTTATAGAAAGCTATGAAAAAAATGAACCATTTTTTCTTTCTGATATACAGATTGAGGGAATGACTTGCAATAATATCCGTCAGCAGCTAAAAAAATTAACAGATACTGAAAAAGTCAAACGCTTTGACAAAGGCATCTATTACCTTCCCAAAAAGAGTATCTTCAAATCTGGTTCAAAACCTACATTAGAAAAAGTTCTGGAATATAAATATCTGCGTGACAAGGACAGACGATGCGGTTATATCAGTGGATTATTATTTTTCAACCAAATGGGACTTACTACACAGGTTCCTATGCAATATGAAATCGTTTCAAACAAAGCAACCAATGAATATAGGGAAACTTCTTTAGCAAAGTCCCGCATAATCATCAGAAAACCAAAAGTCCCTGTAACAGAAAAAAATTACATGGCATTACAATTTCTTGATATGTTGAAAGATGTTGATATTTATTCAGAAATGTCCGGAACAGATTTACAAAAACGCCTTTATCAATATATGCGTGATGCTGACTTAGAAATTTCTGATTTGGAATCTTACTTTTCGTATTATCCTGATAAACTTTATAAAAATCTGATAGAAACGAGGGTGATTTATAATGGCATACTTGCATAACAACAAAGATCAGTTCCAGGATGCAATCGAACTAGCCTATGAACAAACCGGTATAATGGCACAGGCAATAGAAAAGGATTATTATGTCACCATGCTCCTGCGCTTACTATCCGAAAAAATGCCTTACATTGTTTTCAAGGGCGGTACTTCTTTAAGTAAGTGCCACAAAGTTATAAATCGTTTTTCGGAAGATATAGATATTACCATAGACACCCAAATCTCACAGGGACAGAAGAAAAAAATAAAACAGGCAATTGTTTCTTCAGCAGATGAACTGGGCATGAATATTGAAAACCTTGATGAAACAAGGAGCCGCCGGGATTACAACCGTTATATTATCAGTTACGACTCCGTACTTCCCTTGGCCAGTAATGCTTTAAATCCTGCTGTTCTATTAGAAACATCTTATACCGCAATTTCCTTTCCAACAGTAATATTACCTGTTCACAGCTACATTGGTGATATGATAGAAAAAGAAGCTCCTAATTCTATTGAAGAATTTTTACTGCTACCATTTTCCATGAAGGTACAAGGTATCGACAGAACACTGGCAGATAAAATTTTTGCTATCTGCGATTATTATTTGCAAGGTAAAGTACAGAAACATTCCCGACACATATATGATATTTACAAATTGCTTCCTCTTGTTCCACAAGATGAAACTTTCAAAAATCTTGTACATGAAGTAAGAAATATCAGGACACAATCTCCAATCTGTCCATCTGCTCTTCCAGATGTAAATATTCCACAACTACTTGAACAGATCATTGAAGAAAAAGCCTACAAAAACGATTATGATAATTTAACTACCCAGCTTTTAGAGGAAAGGCTCTCTTATAATGTTGTAATCAATTCCTTGAAAGATATTGCCCACAGCAAAATCTTTAAATAAATTAATCACAATCATCAGAGCCATTAATGCAAGCATATTTTCTAATGTTGCATCTGCCTGATATTTTTCAAAAGTAGCAATCATGGCAGTTGTATCATCTCCTTTTTCCCTGGCAATAGAAAGAGC
>CAVKBP010000052.1:0-13829 GCA_963654395.1 Ruminococcus sp. CAG:382 | reverse complement strand
GTATATATACAGGAATAATCCATGATACAGGTGTGTTTAAATATAGCTGTACATCAGCAAGGACAATGAATATTGCCGGTAAGCTGATGGAGATGGGAATTGATTATTCTGATATTATTGATAACAGCTTTTACAAGAAGAGCTATATCCAGAACCAGATTCTTGGAAGGGCTTTACTGGAAAGTGTTATGTTTTATGATGGCAGATGCATATTCTCAAGTGTTACTATTGAGGAAATGAATTTCTATGGTGTCACAGGCAAAGAGCTTGGTGGAATTATTGAACAGCTTCGCCTGACGGACGGAGTTGAGGTGGCGATATTCCTTTATGAGACTGATAAGGATGAATATAAGGTGAGTCTGCGTTCCAAGAAGCTGATTGATGTTGCAAGAATTGCAACGGCCTTTGGCGGAGGCGGACATGTGAGGGCTGCAGGATTTTCCGCAAAAGGCAATGTCCATAGCATTGTTAATAAGATAGGTGAAATGATTGAGCAGCAGTATGATGAGGATAATGCATGAATGGTGTTTTAAATGTTTATAAGGAGCAGGGATTTACATCACACGATGTAGTTGCCAAGCTCCGTGGAATACTTAAAACTAAAAAAATAGGCCACACAGGCACGCTTGATCCGGATGCAGTCGGAGTGCTTCCTGTGTGCATTGGAAAGGCTACCAAGCTGTGTGACCTTATTACTGACTGGGGAAAGACCTATGAGGCTGTCATGCTTCTTGGTACAACAACAGATACTCTTGATATCTCAGGAAAGGTTGTTGCACAGTCAGAGGTTAAGGTGAGCGAGGTCGATGTCCTTAAGGTGTGCAATGAATTCGTTGGTGAGTATGAGCAGATTCCACCAATGTATTCGGCATTGAAGCACAATGGACAGAAGCTTTATGAGCTTGCAAGAAAAGGCATTGAGATTGAGAGAAAACCAAGAACTGTCCATATTAATTCTTTGAGAGTGAATGATATTAATCTTGCTGATGAGCAGAAGACGGTTACTATTACTGTTGACTGTTCAAAGGGAACTTATATCAGATCATTATGTGATGATATTGGAAAGAAGCTTGGGTGCGGCGCATGTATGATGAAGCTTACAAGAACGCGCGTAGGTGAATTCATGCTTGATGACACGCTTACACTTAATCAGATATCAGCCCTTGTGTTAAAGGGTGAAATAGAGGACAGGATAGTTGGAATAGATGAGATATTCAGTGACTATCCTCAGATAACATTTGCAGAAGAATACAACCGTTATCTTCATAATGGCAATAAGCTGTTAAGAGAGCAGGTACCACAGGACATGGAAGCTGCCGGCTGCCAAAAATACAGAGTGTATGATTCTGACAAATGCTTTATCGGTATATATGAATTCCGTGATGAAATACTTTATCCGGTTAAGATTTTTTACGAAGATAATAAGTAAAGGGGCGTGATCATCTTTGGAATATATTCATGGGACGGATGATTTTCAATTAAATAAGGGTAGTGCAGTAACTCTTGGCAAATTTGATGGTATCCATACAGGACATCAGAAGCTTATTGAGATTGTAAGGCGTAAGGCAGATGAGGAGAAGCTGTTAGCGGTTTTGTTTACCTTTGACAGCCTTCCGCTTTCAATATGTCCGCAGAAGTATCAGCATTTTATATCTACAAGTACTGAAAGACGGAGCCTGTGTGAGGCTTTTGGGATAGATGTTGAGATTGAATATCCATTTACTGATGAATTCATGCATATGGAGCCAGAGGATTTTATATGCAGGATTCTTTTAGACAAGCTTCATGCGAAATATGTTGTAGTGGGGACTGATTACCGCTTTGGCAAGGACAGGGCAGGAGATGCGGCTATGCTTGTGGAGGCGGGTGAAGAGCTTGGCTTTACAACTATTATTGTTGAAAAGGAAAAATATCAGGATAAGGATATAAGCAGTACATACATAAGGGAAGAGTTAAAGCTAGGACATATGGAGACTGTAAATGTGCTTCTTAACAGACCTTATAATGTGACAGGCGTGGTTTCTATAGGAAAGCAGCTTGGGAGAAGACTCGATTTTCCGACGATTAATATATATCCGACAGAATACAAGCTTCTGCCTCCGAATGGAGTGTATGCCACACAGACTACTATTGATGGCAAAAAATATTATGGCGTTACTAACTTGGGAACTAAGCCTACAGTGAGTGATGCGCCCGAGATAAGTGTTGAGACTTATCTTTTTGATTTTGACAGGGATGTGTATGGCATGAGGGTTGATGTGGAATTTATACATTTTATAAGACCTGAGATGAAGTTTGAGGATGTTGAAGGATTAAAGAGGCAGATTGCAGTGGATTCGGATTTTGCAAGAAATATGTTTCTTATTGGATAATTAATGCTTGCAATGGATTAACCGCTGTGTTACAATATCCAAGTATGAGCCGTCACCCAGCTATAGGACACTCCGACCTGGAGCTTAGTGGCAGGAGATTATAATTTAGGAGGATTTAGACATGATATCTAAGGAAAAGAAAGCAGAAATTATTGCTGCTTACGGAAGAAAGCCAGGAGACACAGGCTCTCCAGAGGTTCAGGTAGCTATCTTAACAGAAAGAATCGCTGAATTAACAGAACATCTTAAGGTTAATCAGAAGGATCACCATTCAAGAAGAGGTCTTCTTAAGATGGTTGGTAAGAGAAGAGCTTTACTTGCATACCTTAAGGATACAGATATCGAATCTTACAGAAATCTTATTGAGCGTTTAGGCTTAAGAAAGTAATTAATCAGGGCGGAGTGTACAACTCCGCCCTATTGTATGTGCGCTATACAGCGCATATTTATGTAATTATGGCAGAAGGGCTCCCCGAGACCACTGAAATGTATATCATAACAGTAGTCTATGGTGTATTTTTCAGTTGTTTCGGACCTTTTTGTTAAATATATTTTATGGAAGGAGTTCATATGTTTAAACAGTATGAAATGGAACTCGCCGGAAGAACTTTAAGAGTTGATATCGGCAGAGTGTGTGCACAGGCTAACGGTGCTGCATTAATGCATTATGGTGATACTGTTGTTCTTTCAACAGCAACAGCATCTAAGGAACCAAGAGAGGGAATTGATTTCTTCCCTTTAAGTGTTGAATATGAAGAGAAGATGTATGCCGCAGGAAAGATTCCTGGTGGCTTCAACAAAAGAGAAGGTAAGGCATCTGAAAATGCTATCCTTACATCAAGAGTTATCGACAGACCTATGAGACCATTATTCCCTAAGGACTATCGTAATGATGTTACTCTTAACAACATGGTTATGTCAGTTGATGAGAATTGCAGACCTGAATTACTTGCTATGATTGGTTCTTCAATTGCAACATCTATTTCTGATATCCCATTTGACGGTCCATGTGCAACAACACAGATTGGAATGATTGATGGAGAATTCATTATTAATCCATCACAGGCACAGTGGCAGAGCGGTGAACTTCAGCTTACAGTTGCTTCAACTAAGCAGAAGGTTATCATGATTGAAGCCGGAGCTAATGAGATTCCAGAGGATAAGATGATTGAGGCTATCTATAAGGCTCATGATATCAACCAGACAATCATTGCATTTATTGAAAAAATCGTTGCTGAGGCTGGCAAGGAAAAGCATTCTTATGTAAGCTGTGCTGTTCCGTCAGAGATGTTTGAGGCTATGAAGCAGGTTGTATCTCCAGAAGAGATGGAGACTGCTGTATTCACAGATGACAAGCAGACAAGAGAGAAGAATATTGATGCTGTAACTGAGAAGATGAAGGAAGCATTTGCAGATAATGAAGAATGGCTTGCAGTACTTGGTGAGGCTGTTTACCAGTATCAGAAGAAGACTGTCCGCAAGATGATTTTAAAGGATCACAAAAGACCGGATGGAAGAGCTATTACACAGATCAGACCACTTGCAGCAGAGGTTGACATTATTCCTAGAGTACATGGTTCAGCAATGTTCACAAGAGGACAGACACAGATCTGTGATGTTGTTACTCTTGCACCTTTATCAGAGGCACAGAAGGTTGATGGTCTTGATGAAAATGTAACTACGAAAAGATACATACATCACTATAACTTCCCATCATACTCTGTAGGTGAGACTAAGCCATCAAGAGGACCAGGACGTCGTGAAATCGGACATGGAGCATTAGCTGAGAAGGCTCTTATTCCAGTACTTCCATCAGAGGAAGAGTTCCCATATGCAATCCGTGCTGTTTCTGAGACATTTGAATCTAATGGTTCTACATCAATGGCTTCAACATGTGCATCTTGTATGTCACTTATGGCAGCAGGTGTTCCTATTAAGAGAATGGTAGCAGGTATTTCCTGTGGTCTTGTTACAGGTGAGACAGATGATGATTATATCGTTCTTACTGATATCCAGGGACTTGAAGATTTCTTCGGAGACATGGATTTCAAGGTAACAGGTACTACAGAGGGTATCACAGCTATCCAGATGGATATTAAGATTCACGGTCTTACAAGACCAATCGTTGAAGAGGCTATCAGAAGAACAAGAGAAGCAAGACTTTTCATCATGGATACATGTATGAAGCCTGCTATTGCCGAGCCTAGAAAGACTGTTGGCGAGTATGCGCCTAAGATTATCCAGACATCTATTGATCCGGCTAAGATTGGTGAGGTAGTTGGACAGCGTGGTAAGACAATCAACGCAATTATTGATGAGTGCGGTGTTAAGATTGATATTACTGATGACGGATTCGTTTCTGTATGCGGTGTTGAGCAGGCAGGAATGGACAAGGCTATGAAGTATATCAGAACTATCGTAGAAGACTTCGAAGAAGGAAAGATATACGAAGGTAAGGTTGTAAGCATTAAGGAATTCGGCGCATTTATTGAGTTCGCTCCTGGCAAGGAAGGAATGGTACACATTTCTAAGATTTCTAATGAGAGAATCAACCATGTAGAGGATATTCTTACTCTTGGCGACCGCGTAAAGTGCAAGTGCATGGGTAAGGATAAGATGGGAAGAATAAGCTTCTCAATTAAGGATGCAATGTAATTGACAGGAAAGCAATATAGAATTATGAATTATAATTGCTTATAGATATAGAAAAGAGGTTACGATTATGGTAGATCAGAATTGTGCATATTGTGTTGAGGGAGACCTCGTAGCTAAATTTGGTATTAAGATATGTGAGCTTGAGACATCTAAGGTATATCTGTTCAAGGAGCAGAGCCATCCGGGAAGATGTATTGTTGCCCATAAGAAGCATGTTGGCGATATGAATGAGCTGACAGCAGAAGAAAGAGCTGCTTACTTTGAGGATGTTGCAAGAGTAGCAAGAGCTATCATGGCTGCTTTCCATCCAGATAAGGTAAATTATGGTGCGTATGGTGACACAGGTCATCACCTTCATTTCCATCTCTGCCCTAAGTATAAGGACGAGTTCGAATGGGGCGGTGTATTCCTTATGAATCCGGATAAGAAGTATCTTACAGATGCTGAATATGCAGAGATGATTGAGAAGATTAAAGCTAATTTGTAATTGTTCAGAGTCAGGCAGAATTTCATAAATCGGATTAGAAATGCCTGCATTTCTATATCTGATTTTGAAATTTTATCTGGCGGATACGCCACACCGACGAAATGCGAAGCATTTTGGAGGCTGGCTCTGAATGATTATAACAATAATTTGAAATGAGGTAGTTTTATGTCAGGACATTCAAAATTTGCGAATATCGCGCATAAGAAGGCAGCCAATGACGCAGCTAAGGGTAAGATTTTTACAAGACTTGGTAAAGAGCTTATGATTGCTGTTAAAGAAGGCGGTCCGGATGTTAATAATAATAGTAAGTTAAGACAGGTTGTTGCTAAGTGTAAGGCTGCTAATATGCCTAATGACACAATTGACAGGGCTATCAAGAAGGCTGCAAGCAATGATATGTCTAATTATGAATCTGTTACATATGAAGGATATGGTCCTAACGGAACAGCAATTATCGTAGAAGCTCTTACTGATAACAGAAACAGGGCTGCTTCTAATATCCGTAGTGCATTCACTAAGGGCGGCGGTAATGTTGGTACTCCGGGCTGTGTATCATTCATGTTCGATAACAAGGGACAGATGATTGTTGATAAGGAAGAATATACAGGAGATGCTGATGAGCTTATGATGTTAGCTCTTGATGCTGGCGCTGATGACTTCAATGAAGAGGAGGACTGCTATGAAATCCTTACTTCACCAGAAGATTTCGATGCAGTTAATCAGGCATTGGCTGATGCAGGAGTAACATTTGCATCAGCAGAGGTTACTATGATTCCACAGACAACTGTTGACCTTACAGCAGAGGATGATATCAAGAAGATGAACAGAATCCTAGGACTTCTGGATGAGGATGATGATGTACAGAATGTATATCACAACTGGAATGAACCGGAAGAAGATGAAGAATAAAATAATAATTATAAAAAGCTTCTCATGTTGTAATTGCATGAGAAGCTTTTTTGCGCAGATAAAAAACATCTCATCGGTTAAGTTGATTAACCAATGAGATGTTTGCTTTAAGAATTAATTCTGATTAAAGATTAAATCCAAAGTATCTTACAGCATTGTTGTATGAGATACCTTCAACAATCTTCTTTAATGCCTTTTCATCTGCTGGGTATTCACCATTCTCAACCCATCCACCGATAAGCTCGCACATGATTCTTCTGAAGTACTCATGTCTTGTGTATGAGAGGAAGCTTCTTGAATCTGTAAGCATTCCGATGAAGTTACCAAGAAGACTTAAGTTAGCAAGGCTTGTCATCTGGTTAGTCATACCAACCTTATGATCATTGAACCACCATGCTGAACCCTGCTGAATCTTACCAACAGCCTTAGAATCCTGGAAACATCCGATAACTGTTCCGATAGCAGCGTTAACTGAAGGATTAAGTGAGTAAATGATTGTCTTAGGAAGCTCGTCTGTAGCGTTAAGGGCGTTAAGGAACTGAGCCATCTCTGCAGAGCAGTCATATGTGTTGATGCAGTCAAAGCCTGTATCTGGTCCTAACTGATCATAACGGAATCTGTTGTTATCACGGACTGTACCGTAATGTAACTGCATTACCCAGTTACGCTTGTTGTATTCTTTACCAACAGATACCATGAAGGCTGTCTTGAACTTGTTCATCTCTTCTGTTGTGATAGCAGAGCCTGAGAATCTCTTAGCGAAGATTGCTTCGATTTCTTCATCTGTGTATGGCTTGTACATTACATACTCAAGAGCGTGGTCTGATACTGAGCATCCCATAGAAGCGAAGAAATCCATACGGTTTCTAAGAGCATCCATTAATGATGCAAATGAATTAACCTTAATTCCGCTTACTGTAGATAATGTCTCAAGATAATCAAGATATTCAGGCTTTTCAATATTCATAGCCTTGTCAGGTCTCCATGCAGGAAGTACCTGTACATCAAATGTCTTATCATCCTTTAATACCTGATGCCATTCAAGAGAGTCAACAGGATCATCTGTTGTACAGATTAATGTAACATTTGACTGCTTGATAAGGTTACGGACTGACATAGAATCTTCCTGAAGCTTTGCATTACACAGATTCCATACTTCCTCAGCAGTATCGCCATTAAGAATACCGTTGTAACCAAAGTATCTCTGAAGTTCAAGGTGGCTCCAGTGATAGAGTGGATTGCCGATAGCCATCTCAAGAGTCTCAGCCCATTTCTGGAACTTCGCGCGGTCAGAAGCATCACCTGTGATGTACTTCTCGTCAACTCCGTTAGTTCTCATCTGACGCCACTTGTAATGGTCGCCACCGAGCCATACCTGTGTGATGTTCTCGAACTTTCTGTCCTCAGCAATTTCCCTAGGGTTGATATGGCAGTGATAGTCAAGTACTGGCATCTTAGCTGCATAATCGTGGAATAAATGCTGTGCTGTTGGAGTTGAAAGTAAAAAGTCTTTGTCCATGAACTGTTTCATAATTCATAATCCTCCTGTGAATTAAAATATTGTTGTGTTGCGTTTTATTATATCAGCGGCGATGACACTGTATTTATCAGCATCTTCACCGGATAAAACCTTCATGAGCACGCTTACCGCGCATGAGGAAAGCTCCTCAACCTTGCTGTCAATAGAAGTAAGCTCTGGTTCTGTGCATAATGAAAGAACAGAATTATTATAGCCTATAACCTCTAAATCCTCAGGAACCCTGATTCCATGGGTATGTGCAAACTTGACAGCACCGGCAGCGATTGAATCATCAGATGTCATAACGGCATCAAACTTCATACCCTTGTCATACAGATAGGTAAGATAATTCCGGGCGTGTGAAACATTTTTACCACACAGATGATGAAATTCATCCGGAAGAGTAATACCGGCTTCATTAATTGCCTTAAGATAGCCGCGGTACTTGTTCATGCCACTGTATGAAGTACTCGTATATAAGTAAACTATATTACGATGTGAATTATTTATCAAGAGTTTTGTTGCATTGTATATGGCTTCTTCGTCATTGCACATTACAGAATAAATGTTGTCTGCCTCCAGATATCCATTGACAAGCACAATGGGAACCTCCCTGGCTGCCTCAATGATGTAGTCATTGTTATGCTTAGCAGTATTTTCTACAAACTGTGAGCCAGCAAGAATAATTCCGTCAACTCTTTTGCTTAGAAGCAGTTCAAGATATTTCTTCTTGTTATTATAATCCTTGCCTGTGCAGCAAAGAATAGAGTCGTAGTTGTACTTGCGCAGCTCCTGTTCAAGATAATAAACAGCGTTGGCAAGATATATATCTGATGAATCTATGCACATAATGCCGATTGTCTTCATTGTATTAAGTCCAAGCCCTCTTGCAAATACATTAGGAGTGTAGTCTAACTCCTTCATTGCATTAATAACCTTATCCCTCGTCTTTTCGGAAACACTGGCGTTACCGTTAAGTACTCTTGAGACAGTTGCTATGGACACACCGGCTTTTTTAGAAACATCATATATATTAATATTCATGTGCGACCTCATCTCTTGACAAATGTAAATGCAGCGCCTTAGGAAAAGTGATAAAAAATAATAAATGTAAGCGCTTACATATTGATAAATAAATTATACAATGGTATTATAATAAAAACAAGTGTAATGTAAGAAATTTTTAAAAACCCGAAAAATGTATTGACTTACAACATTTTTAAGTATATTTTATTTATGAAAGCGCTTACATGCACTTATTTACATACCATTTACTGGTTAATTAAATAGGGAGCCGTTATCGTAAAACGGATTATTCCCGATAAAAAAAGGAGATTTAAGATGCAGAGATTAAACAAGAGTATTACACATGCAGTTGACAGACCTGTTAAGGTTATGCAGTTCGGTGAAGGTAACTTCCTTAGAGCATTCGTTGATTATATCTTCGATGTAACTAATGAGAAGACAGATTTCAACGGTGGTGTTGTTATCGTTAAGCCTATCGAGTTCGGTACACTTGAAAGATTCCATGACCAGGAATGCCAGTACACACTTCAGTTAAGAGGTTTCGTTGATGGACAGCCTAAGGAAATCACTCGTCAGATCACAACAGTAGTTGACGCAGTTGCTGCTATTGAAGATTATGACAAGTATGTTGAGTATGGCACAAGCGAGACACTTAGATTTATCGTTTCTAACACAACAGAGGCTGGTATCGTATTTGACGAGACAGATAATGATCCTAATGCACGCCCTCCTAAGACATATCCAGGAAAGCTTACACAGATTCTTTACAAGAGATATCAGAAGTTCAACGGAGCAGCAGATAAGGGACTTATCTTACTTCCATGTGAGCTTATCGCTGATAATGGTATTGAGTTAAAGAAGTGCATTATGCAGTTTATCGAGCTCTGGGGACTTGAGGATGGATTCAAGGACTGGGTTAACAATTACTGTTCATTCTGTCCAACACTTGTAGACAGAATCGTTCCAGGATATCCAAGAGAAGATGCAGCTAAGCTTTGCGAGGAATGGGGATATGAGGATCAGCTTATCGACAGAGCTGAGGTATTCGGTCTCTGGGTTGTAGAGAGTGATTCTAACCTTCCACTTGAGCAGCTTGAGAAGGAACTTCCATTCAAGGAAGCTGGACTTAATGTAGTATTTACTAAGGATCATCATCCATACAAGGAAAGAAAGGTAAGAATCCTTAACGGTTCTCATACATCATTTGTATTAGCTTCATTCCTTGCTGGTAATGATAATGTAGAGAATTCTATGAAGGATCCTGTAATCAGAAAGTACATGGAAGAGACACTTTACAACGAAGTTATTCCTACACTTTCACTTTCTAAGGAAGACTGCGAAGAGTTCGCTAAGGCTGTTATCGACAGATTCCTTAACCCATTCGTAGATCACAGATTATTAAGCATTTCACTTAATTCTGTATCTAAGTGGGAAGCAAGATGTTTACCTTCATTCTTAGGATATGTTAAGAAGTTCAACAAGCTTCCTAAGTACCTTACATTCTCTATCGCAGCACTTATGAGCTTCTATACATCACAGACAGAAGCTGAGTTCAACGGCGGTATTGTATTAAAGGGTGACAGAAATGGTGAAGAGTACAACATCACAGATGATAAGTTTGTACTTGATTTCTTCAGAGATAACTCAGGTAAGACACCTGCTGAATTCACACATGCTTACTTAAGCAATACTAAGTTCTTCGGTGGTGAGGATCTTACTAAGGTTCTTGACCTTGAAGAGGTTATCACAGGATATATTACAGATATCAGAGAAAGAGGCATGAGAGCTGTAGTTAACGATTTAGCTCTTGATGACGAGAAGTTAGCATAATTTCAGCTTTGACTGATATTGTATTTTAAAGCATTATAAGGGCGGGTGTTCTTTTTCATCCGCCCTTATATATTAATTAGAAGTACATTGCTTCGCAAAACAATGAGGCTAAATCCTCTGCTCCTGCGGGGGCAGTCGCATTTTGCTTCGCAAAACAAGGAGGCTAAATCCTCTCCTCGTCAAAGGACTCGGATTTTGCTTCGCAAAACAAGGAGGATTAGATGCAGGATTTTATTAAGATTAATAAAGATGATAATGTTGCAGTAGCTCTTAAACCGATTGCTAAAGGCACAACTCTTAATGTTGCTGGTACAGAGGTTACTACAATTGAAGATATCCCTCAGGGACATAAGTTTGTTATCAAGCCTATTAAGAAGGGCGATGAAGTTATAAAATATGGTTTCAGAATTGGCTATGCACAGGCTGATATTGAAGTTGGTGGATGGGTTCATACACACAACTTAAAGACAGCTCTTGGCGAGCTTCTTGAATATACATACAATCCGGAAGGACACAAGGATGTTGAGCCAACAGAAGAAGCATTTTTTGATGGATACATGCGTGAAAATGGTACTGTTGGTGTAAGAAATGAAGTATGGATTATCCCAACAGTTGGCTGTGTTAATTCTATAGCAAGAGCTATCGAAGCTACAGCAAGAGCTAACAAGCCTGAAGGCGTTGATGAAGTAGTTGCTTTCCCTCATCCATATGGATGTTCACAGGTAACAGAGGATCAGGAGAATACAAGACATGTACTTGCTGACCTCATCAATCATCCTAATGCTGGTGCAGTACTTGTACTTGGTCTTGGCTGCGAGAACAGCCGTATTGAGATTCTTAAGGATTATATCGGAGAAGTTAATCCGGACAGAGTTAAGTTTTTACAGGTTCAGGATGTGGAGAATGAACAGGAAGTAGCTGAAGGCATCATGAAGGAGCTTATGGCTTACGCAGCTACATTTAAGAGAGAAAAGGTAAGTGCTAAGCATCTTATTGTTGGTATGAAGTGTGGTGGTTCTGATGGTTTATCAGGTATCACAGCCAACCCTACAGTAGGTCTTTTCTCAGATATGCTTGTATCTAAGGGTGGTACAACTATCCTTACAGAGGTTCCAGAAATGTTTGGTGCTGAGACTATCCTTATGAACAGATGTGCTAACAAGGAGCTTTTCGAGAAGACTGTTCACCTTATCAATGACTTTAAGGAATACTTTATCAAGAATGGTCAGGAAATCTACGAGAATCCATCACCAGGAAACAAGGATGGTGGTATCACTACACTTGAGGATAAGTCACTTGGATGTACGCAGAAGTCTGGTTCATCACTTGTTAAGGGCGTATTAGCTTATGGTGAAAGAGTATCTGATAAGGGACTTAATCTTCTTAGTGCACCTGGTAATGACCTTGTTGCTTCAACAGCTTGTGCAGCAGCAGGAGCACAGATGGTTCTTTTCACAACAGGACGCGGAACACCATTTGCATCACCAGTTCCTACAGTAAAGATTGCAACTAACTCAAGACTTGCAGGAAATAAGGGTAACTGGATTGATTTCAATGCAGGAAGAATTGTAACAGATGACCTTCCACTTGAGGATGCAGCTAAGGAACTCTTCCAGCTTGTATTAGATGTTGCTTCTGGCAAGAAGGTAAAGGCTGAAATCGCTGGATTCCACGATTTAGCTATCTTTAAGCAGGGCGTAACATTATAAGATGTGTGTCCCTTCAATACATTTTTGATAATGATTTACAGGCATTTTAGTATAAATGTAATATATTAATAAAATCCTATAAGGGTATCTGGATTGATATTCTTATAGGATTTTTTGTCTTTAATAATCTGTTACTCCGAAAAAATCAGTAGAGGATAATAAAAAAAGAGCGGTGCTAAATTAAAAGCACCGCTCATCTTGGATGAATCTTAAATTAATGAATCAGATGATTATCTCTGAACTCTTGCGCCAGCACCACCAACGATACCTTCAACTTCCTTAAGAGAAGCCATTGTTGTATCACCAGGAGTTGTCATAGCTAATGCACCGTGAGCTGCACCATAGTTAACAGCCTTCTCAGCATCCTCGAATGTCATAAGACCATATACAAGACCTGAAGCGAATGAATCACCGCCACCAACTCTGTCCATGATCTCAAGACCATCATACTGAGCAGCCTTGTAGATTTCTCCATCAGCCCAGCAGATTGCTGACCAGTCATTAACTGTAGCTGTCTTAACCTGACGAAGTGTTGTAGCAACAGCCTTGAAGTTAGGGTATGTAGCAGCAGCTTCGTTGATCATCTTCTTGTAACCATCAAGGTTAAGAGTCTTAAGGTTCTCGTCGTTACCTTCGATTTCAAAACCAAGGCAAGCTGTGAAGTCTTCTTCGTTACCGATCATAACATCAACATACTTAGCAACTTCCTTGTTAACTTCCTGAGCCTTAGCTAAACCGCCGATAGCTTCCCACATAGATGGTCTGTAGTTAAGATCGTAAGATACGATTGTACCGTACTTCTTAGCTGCCTTACAAGCTGCAATAACAGTCTCGCAAGCCTGCTCAGAAAGAGCAGCATAGATACCGCCTGTGTGTAACCAACGAACACCTAAACCACCATCGCTCTTGTTCTTGAAGATGTAATCGAAATCGAAATCTTCTGGAGTAGCCTGAGAAATAGCTGTGTTAGCTCTATCAGAGCAACCCTTAGCACCACGGATACCATATCCTCTCTCTGTGAAGTTGAGACCATTTCTGCAAAGACGACCGATACCATCTGTCTTCTTCCAGCAGATAAGTGATGTATCAACGCCACCCTGTTCGATGAAGTCCTTCATAAGAAGACCTACTTCGTTATCAGCAAATGAAGTGATAACAGCAGTTCTCATGCCAAAGCACTTGTGAAGACCACGGATAACATTATATTCTCCGCCACCTTCCCATGCTCTAAAGCTTCTTGCTGTACGGATTCTTCCTTCACCTGGATCAAGACGAAGCATAACTTCACCTAATGATACAGCGTCAAATGTACACTCTTCAGC
>CAVKBP010000051.1:0-14386 GCA_963654395.1 Ruminococcus sp. CAG:382 | reverse complement strand
TTTCACACGCAAGATTTGTGCTTGCGCACAAACTTGAGATGCCTTGAAAAGCAGACAGGAATGGAGATTATTATGAAACTGGAAATCAGAAATTTAAAGAAAACATATGGAACGGTTCAGGCGTTGAAGGGAATCAGTTATACATTTACACCGGGGGTATATGGAATTCTGGGAGCGAATGGGGCAGGTAAGAGTACAATGATTAATCTTATAACAGATAATGTTTCGCGAGATAAGGTGAACGGAGGAAGTATTCTGTATGATGAAAATAATGATGAGACTGATATATTAAAGCTTGGCAAGCTGTTTAGGGCACAGGTCGGATATATGCCGCAGCAACAGGGATTTTATGAAGATTTTTCACCTAAAGCTTTTTTAAAATATATGGCAGAGATTAAAGGGGTTAAGAAACTTAAAACTGTAGATGAGAATGGTAATGAGATCGTTAAAACGGTAAACCAGCAGATTGATGAATTGCTGGAGGTTGTCAATCTTACAAATGTGGCATATAAGAAAATTGGTGGATTTTCAGGTGGTATGAAACAGCGGGTACTTCTGGCACAGGCGCTTCTGGGTGATCCTAAAATTCTTATTCTTGATGAGCCAACTGCTGGACTTGATCCTAAAGAAAGGATTTCTATAAGAAATTATATAGCTGAGTTATCCAAGGATAAAATTATTCTTTTTGCAACGCATGTTGTAAGTGATATTGAGTGTATTGCTGATAAGGTGCTTCTATTAAAGAGTGGGGAAATAATAGCTACAGGCACACCGGTTGAACTGATTGAGAGTATGGCTGGTAAAGTCGGGGAGATAACATGTACACTTGATGAAGTAGGAGAACTTCAGAAAGAGTATAAGATTGGTAATATAAGGCAGAGAAAGAACGGTCTTGCTTTAAGGGTTGTCGGGGACAAGCTTCCAGAAGAAGCTGTAAAAGTAGAAGATAATATTGATTTAGAAGATGTTTATCTGTATTATTTCGAGTAAAAAAGAGACTATGAAAAAGGGAGTAAATGCTATTAACATTTACTCCCAGAATTTTTTTAGCTTTCATACGCGAATATTGCGTGTTTTACAGGTGTGAGTGCATATAAAAGAATCATTCCGATGATTCCGCATACGATTATCTCGCCAGCGCCAACTGTAACGAAGAACATGGCAAACATGCCCTCTGAACCATATGCAAATTTAAGCACAAATGGTACAATGATTGTGTTAGCGACGATTGGTGGAACTGGTGCAAGCCACTTGTTCTTTCTTAACAGATATGTTCCGATTGCGCCGATAAGTGTTGCAATGCTTCCGAATACTACATCCCATACGATTGCACCACCGAGAATGTTGGCAATTATACAACCAACGAATAATCCGGGGATTGCTGCAGGGGTAAAGTAAGGCAGTATTGTAAGTGCCTCTGCGATTCGGAACTGGATTGGTCCGAAGCTGATGTAGTTAAAGATTAATACAAGTACTACATAGATTGCTGCGATTACAGCGGCCTGTGTGATGAATTTCACACTCATTCCTTTTTTTTTCATATTCAATTATCTCCTTTAGTTTTGTTTTACGTGTGGAAGGTCTCGAACACACGATTTATTGTTGTGATTGACACAGCCAGCATAGTGTAGCAGATTATTGGCAGATTGGCAAGGGGGAAGTAATGATCAAGATTATAGGAGGAAGTAATGCTTAAGATTATAGGAATATATTTAGTGATTATTAATGTAGTAACATTTGTCTTATATGGAATTGACAAATGGAAAGCGATTCACAACAAATGGCGCATAAGGGAAGCAACCCTGCTTGTTACGGCAGGGGCTGGTGGTTCGCTTGGCGCATTTATAGCAATGCGGATGTTCAGGCATAAGACAAGGAAGTGGTACTTTAAGTACACTGTTCCGGTTATGCTGGCTGTGCATGTGGCGGGGATGATTTTGCTGGTGATTAAATTGTAAGCAGGCAGATTCAACATAATTGGTATTGGGGATGATGCGAATGATGGCTGAAGCTGCTAGGGATGAATCAAGCAGGCTGTTATGGTGGACAGCCTGCTTGATGTGTGTTTTGTGATTTACCTAATTAGTAATCAGAGCTTAACAGAAAATCAGCAATGTGCATAGTCTTGATTCCCTCGTAATTGCCTCCTGCAAAGTTATCTGCGGTAAGGACATATTTCGGATAATTGTCAGGAATTTCAAGAAGCCGTTCATACTCTCTTTTTTCTGTTTTTTCAGAATTAATTGTCTGTGTAACCTGAACATATATTTTATCATTCTGTTTTTCAGCTATGAAATCGATTTCTCCGTTAGTGGTTTTTCCAATATTAACGGAATATCCCCGGCGGCAAAGCTCCAGATACACGATGTTCTCAAGGCTTGCTGCCACGCTGTCAGGCGTATATCCAAGAACGCTGTATCTTAGGGAAACATCAGCAAGATAGAATTTCTCCTGTGTCTTAAGAAGCTCTCTGCCCTGCAAGTCGTAACGGGAACAGCGATGTAATAAATATGCCTTTTCTAATTTATCAAGATAATTATATACAGTTTCATTATCTATAGTTCTGTGTTCAGATTTCATATAATCAGAAATTGACTTGGCAGAAAATGTATTGCCTACATTATTAAATGTATATTTTACAACGCGTTCAAGCTGGTCGATTTTCCTAATCTGGCTTCTTCTCACAATATCAGAAAAAATCGTAGAATTATATATATCGCGTACAATTGTATATACTTCATCCTGAGACAGCTTCTGCAAATGTGTTGCCGGAAAACCACCTAAGCGGACATAATCAGCAAATTCAGTATGCAAATCCCGGACATCATCAATCTCCTGCCTGAATGTAAGATATTCCCCAAAAGACAGAGTGTATATGCGGAAAGCAATATACCGTCCTGTGAGATAGGTCGATATTTCAGAGGACATCATGCGCGAGTTAGAACCAGTAATATAGATATCAACATTGTAATCTGACATAAGGGAGTTAACAACCTTTTCCCAGCCGTCTATTTCCTGAACCTCATCCAGGAATAAATATGTCTTTCCAGCAGGGGCAAGCAAAGCCTTTAACTGGGCATACATCTGTGATGCAGTTAAACCCTCATATTCCATAGAATCGTATCGCTGGCTTATAATGCGGCTGTCAGGAATGTTGTGCTCAATTTTTAATTTCTCAATAATCATTTTGAGTATTGTTGATTTCCCACAGCGGCGGATACCTGTTAATATCTTTATAAAAGGCATATCTACATAAGCCATTATTTTGTCAACATATATTGGTCTGTAAATCACACTAACCTCCATTCTTGCTCGTTTTTCAGAGCATCTCAAGTTTGTGCGCAAGCACAAATCTTGTGTGTGAAAAATCTTTAATTTTTCACACTAACCACCTCGATTCCACAGGCACAATGTGCCAAAGTCTATATTACAATTGTATCCGCAAAAATATCTCTAGTCAAATACTTTTTCGGGTTATAACCGCAAAAAGTTCTTAAATCAAAAAGTTTTTCGGGTTATAACCGCAAAACTTTTTAGATTTACTGCAGATTGAGGAGTGTAACCGCATTTTTACCAAGAATAGTTTCGGTATCTTTTTCTGAAAAACCACATTTTTTGATTAAGTCTACTGCGTCCTTCTGGTCATCCCATGGGCTGTCTGAGCCGAATAATATATGGTCTGCGCCATGGATATCAACCATTTTCTTAAATTTTTCTATTGGCAGACTGGCGTTATTGTTGAGCTTCTTTAAGCAGGAGGAGGTGTCAAGATATACATTTTTCATGTAATCCTTTTCTAATATGGAAGAGACTTCGTTCCATTGTCCCCAGCCACCCATGTGCGCAAGCACGAGCTTTTCAGGCTTTACTTCCTGAATCATAGTCGTCAGCCTGTCTACGCTGGATTCATCACAGCCCGGAAAACTGACATCGTAGCCGGCATGTATAAGTGTTATAAGTCCAAGTGATGAAGCGTATTCGATAAGTCTTAATGATTGTATATCATCTATATTGGTCTTCTGGAAAACAGGGTGAAGCTTGATTCCCTTGAAGCCGCTGTCTGCAAGCCAGTTCAGTATTTCCCTGAAATTCTCACAATCCGGATGGATTGCTCCAAACGAAATCAATCCTGTTGCCTTGCTTGTTTCATTAGTTTTTAGAGCGAGTGCATTGATAGTATCGCACTGGCTTGGTTTAGTCGCCACAGGAAGCAGTACAGAATAATCAATCCCAGCTTTCTTCATTGAATCAGTAAGAGACTGGACTCTTCCGTCAAGATAATTGTGTATGCCGCCGCTGTGGGCTAATGTACCAACTGCTCTGTCAGCAAGTTCATCTGGAAATGTATGTGTATGGAAATCTATTATCATAAAAACCTCAATTCTGCAGGCACAAAGTGCCGGAGGAATCGCGAGCCAAATGTCAGATTTGGCTCGCGATAAAAGCTATTTGTGAGGCCTGCGTCACAAATAGCCGTATATCAGCCGCTACATATATAATAACCATTTTGATGCGGTGTATACAATGGTTAAGAGTTATTTGTTTCAAGTTATTATGTATATATTTTGTATGTAAAATCAAGCACTTTTTGGGAAAGACCTACTAAAGTTGAGAAAAAAAGCTTAGTAGGCATCCATCCCATATGCAGCCCATATCACGACTAATCCCCAGCCCAACTCCAACTCAAATAACAAGAATCCCAAGAATCTGCAAAAACCCTATTGACAAAAACCAAATTGGGCATATAATGATTTACATACCAAGTTACTATGTTTATATGGAATTAGATTTTGCTTATGTTAATTTTGACTACATCAATTTTAATTTCATAGAATGTAATCTTGGCTATACGGAATTGGATTTTGCAGGGAGGTACATAAGGTTGAAGAATAGAATTATTGACACAGATGTACTTATTATAGGTGGCGGAACAGCAGGGTGTTTTGCAGGCATTACGCTTGGCGACAGGAAAGACCTTGATGTGCTGATTGTTGAGAAAGCGAATATTGTAAGAAGCGGCTGTCTTGCGGCAGGCGTTAATGCAATCAATGCTTATATCACTAAGGGCAGAGTTCCACAGGATTATGTTGATTATTGTAAGAAAGACGCAGATGGAATAGTAAGAGAGGATCTGCTGCTTTCAATGTCGGAAAGACTCAATCATGTCACTAAGGTAATGGAGGACTTAGGACTTGTAATCCTTAAGGATGAGAATGGAGATTATGTTGCGAGAGGAAACCGCAATATTAAGATAAATGGTGAGAATATCAAGCCGATTCTGGCGGATGCAGTTAAGAAGCAGGAAAATGTAACGGTAATCAATCACCTGAATATAACAGATTTTATAGTAGAGAATAACGAGATTAAAGGTGCATATGGATTTGATGTCAACGACGCATCGTTTTATGAGATAAATGCGAAGGCAGTCCTTGTGGCTACTGGCGGAGCGGCAGGTCTTTACAGACCTAACAACCCGGGATTTTCAAGACATAAAATGTGGTATCCACCATTCAATACAGGAGCCGGATATGCAATGGGAATCAATGCAGGTGCGGAGATGACTACATTTGAAATGAGATTCATTGCTTTAAGATGTAAGGATACGATTGCCCCGACAGGAACTATCGCGCAGGGTGTTCCGGCAAAGCAGCTTAATTCCAACGGCGAGGTGTACGAGAACAAGTACGGTCTTACAACCTCACAGCGGCTTTACGGAACAGTTACAGAAAACCGCGAGGGCAGAGGTCCTTGTTATCTTGGAACTAAGGGAATAAGCAGGGAGCAGGAGGAAGACCTTTACAAAGCATATCTTAACATGGCACCGAGCCAGACACTTAAATGGCTTGAGGCAGCAGGCGGTCCTTCTGAAGAAAATGTTGAGATAGAGGGAACTGAGCCATACATAGTTGGAGGCCATACAGCGAGCGGCTACTGGGTTGATAACAACCGCGAGACTACAATTCACGGGCTTTTTGCGGCAGGAGATGTTGCAGGCGGATGTCCACAGAAATATGTGACAGGTGCTCTGGCAGAGGGCGAGATTGCGGCACAGGCAATAGCTGAAAGGCTTGAAGGCTCAGGAAAGGGCTTTGTTATAAATGAGGTGGCAGATTCAGAGCTTTCTGAGAACGCATTTGTTAAGAAGAGCGAGTACGAGAGATTTCTTAATAATAAGCAGGGGCTGGTTGATATCGAGCAGACCGAGGAAGCTATGCAGAAGATTATGGACCAGTACGCAGGCGGCATTAGTGTGGATTATCAGTACAACGAAGCGAGACTTACACTTGCAGATGATAAGATTAAAATCTTAGAACAAAGCGCAGACAATCTGGCGGCGTCAGATGCAGACGACCTGCTTAGAATCTACGAAATCAGGGAGAGGCTGACGGTGTGCAGAAGTGTTATAGCACATTTGAAAGCAAGAAAAGAAACCCGCTGGCACAGCTTTGCGGAGAACATGGATTATCCGGCTAAGAGTGATGACTGGTTAAAATATGTCAACTCCCGCAAGGAGAATGGCGAGATTAAGATAATCCTAAGAGAGCTTGTGAGGGGAGGCGACAGCTATGAGCATTCAGATAAATAAGTTAAAATGCGTTGGCTGCGGAAAGTGCGTTGAAGCCTGTCCCGGCAACCTGATTAAAAAGGATACGGATGGAAAAGCATTTATAAAGCATGTCAAGGACTGCTGGGGCTGTACATCCTGTCTTAAGGAATGCCGCTTTGAGGCAATTAATTTCTTTCTGGGTGCGGATGTCGGCGGCAAGGGAAGCACACTTTCCTTCAGGCAGGACGGAAGCATCAATACATGGACGGTGACTTCGCCGGACGGAACAGTCAAGACGCTTGAGGTCAACAGGCAGGAATCTAACAAGTACTAAATATGGAGGAAAATCATGGGTAATTTATCACATTTGGACGCCCTCGAAGCAGAGGCGATATACATTATAAGGGAAGTTGCAGCAGAGTGCGAGAAGCCGGTAATGCTGTATTCAATAGGAAAGGACAGCTCAGTAATGCTTCATCTTGCAATGAAAGCATTCTATCCAGAGAAGCCGCCATTTCCATTTCTTCACATCGATACAACATGGAAGTTCAAGGAAATGATTAAGTTCAGGGATGAGACAGCGAAGAAGCTTGGAATCGAGATGCTTACCTACACCAACGAAGAGGGTGTTAAGCAGGGAATCAACCCATTTGACCATGGCTCAGCTTACACTGATATCATGAAGACACAGGCGCTTAAGCAGGCACTTAACAAATATGGCTTCACAGCAGCATTTGGTGGCGGACGAAGAGATGAGGAGAAATCAAGAGCTAAGGAGAGAATTTTCTCTTTCAGAAATACAGCACAGGCATGGGATCCTAAGAACCAGCGCCCAGAAATGTGGAAGCTTTACAACACTAAGATTCACAAGGGCGAGAGCATGAGAGTTTTCCCTATCTCTAACTGGACAGAGAAGGATATCTGGCAGTACATCCAGAGAGAAAAGATAGATATTGTACCTCTTTATTTTGCAGCAGAAAGACCAGTTGTATACCGCGACGGCAATATCATCATGGTTGATGATGACAGAATGAGACTTCTTCCGGGCGAAAAGCCACAGATGAAAAAGGTAAGATTCAGAACACTTGGCTGTTATCCACTTACAGGCGGTGTTGAGTCAGACGCAGATACTCTTGATGAGATTATCGAGGAGACTTTAAGTGCGGTTGAGTCAGAGAGAACAAGCCGTGTTATCGACCATGAGGAAGCAGGAAGCATGGAAAGAAGAAAGAAAGAGGGGTACTTCTAGAATGAAAGGTTTACTTAAATTTATTACATGCGGTAGTGTTGATGATGGAAAATCTACACTTATCGGACACATTTTATATGATTCCAAATTACTGTATGCCGACCAGGAAAAAGCGTTAGAGCTTGATTCCAAGGTCGGAAGCCGTGAGGGAAAGATTGATTATTCGCTCCTTCTTGATGGACTTATGGCGGAGAGAGAGCAGGGAATTACAATTGATGTTGCTTACAGATATTTTACAACTGACAACAGAAGCTTTATCGTTGCCGATACTCCGGGACATGAGGAGTACACAAGAAACATGGCGGTTGGTGCTTCATTTGCAGACCTTGCAGTAATACTTGTTGACGCAAAGCAGGGTGTGCTTATCCAGACTAAGAGACACGCAAGAATCTGCGCACTTATGGGAATTAAGCATTTCGTATTTGCAGTTAATAAGATGGACCTTGTTGGCTACAGCGAGGAACGATTCGATGAGATTAATAAACAGATAGAAGAGCTCACTACGGAGCTTTCACTGGCAGATGTAGTAGTTATCCCTGTTTCAGCGACTGAAGGTGACAATGTGACAACTAAGTCAGAGAATATCACATGGTATAGGGGCGAGGCGCTTCTTCCTTATCTTGAGCAGATAGATGTTGATGACACAGAAGAAGAAAAGGGCTTCTACATGCCTGTTCAGAGAGTATGCCGTCCTAATCATGAGTTCCGCGGCTTTCAGGGACAGATTGAGGCAGGAAGCGTAGCTGTCGGCGACGAGATTATCACACTTCCGACTAAGGAGCATGTACATGTAAAGAGTATTCATGTCGGCGACAAGGAAGCACAGAGCGCGTCTATCGGACAGCCTGTTACTATCCAGTTAGACAGAGAGGTAGATGTCTCAAGAGGTTCAGTTCTTGCAGCAGGCGCAGACCTTAAGCTTGCAACAGAGATTACAGCTACAATCCTGTGGATGGATGATGATGTTCTTACTAATAATAAGAACTTTTTCGTTAAGCTTGGAACAAGACTTATTCCGGGCGTTGTGACAGAGATTGTCAACACAATTGATGTTAATACAGGCGAGGAGAAGCCGGCAACGCTTCTTAAGAAAAATGAAATTGCAGTATGCAAGATTTCACTTGCTGATGTAATCGTTGTTGATGAGTTCAAGCTTCACAAGACTATGGGCGAGCTTATCCTTATAGACAGAGTTACGAATATGACTAGTGCATGTGGCGTTGTCCGCGAGGTTAATGAGGCTGCTGATGATGTCAAGGAAGTTGACGCAGCTTTCAGGGCAGAGTTAAACAACCAGAAGCCAGTTGTAATCGGGGCAGTTCTTTCTGATAAGATAAATGTTGATTTCTTAAAGAAGGTTGAGAAGGAGCTTCTTCTTGACAGCAAGCATGTATATCTGTATGCTCCGGCAGAGGGCGAGGATTATACAAATGTTGTGAAACACCTTGTCAATGCTGGTATCATTGTTATTCTTGCACTTAAGGAGAGAGCAGATATTAAGATTGACGGTGCAGAGGTGCTTGCTGGCTGGGAGTCAGGGGTAGATGCGGCGACAGCGGATGTGGCTGCATATATAAAGAAGAAAGTGTAAGGGTGAAGAACGGACGCTGCACTAGAACTTATAAAGCAACGCAGGCACGCTCTCGCTGCTTGGAGTCGCAGCGGTACTAAGCTTGTCAGGATTCGCCTCACTTTGTGAGGCTTTCCTGACGCGCTAAGTGCCGGCGGCTCCAAAGTGCACTGTGTTGCTTCATAAGTTCTAGCGCGGCTGGCTTTCTTCGCCGCTGTGTGGAGAGAGGTTTATGGCTGGAAGCGATGCCTTACGGGGAGGATAAAGTGCGCTTCGCTGCTTTATCCTGAATTTTGGAAACGCTGTACTAGTCGTTTCATAAATAACCAGCCCCCCAAAAAACAGGCAGGTTATTGGGATTGTTATTTAGAAATTGCTGAATATATTAATGTAGGAGTCAGGCTATAGTTATGAATACACATTTTTTAAAAAAGTTAATATCACTGGGTATGATTTTCTGCCTGACTTTTACCGGACTTTCTGGCTGTGGGCAGAAGACGAGGGAGCTTGTCAATGTCTCTTATGATGCCACGAGGGAGTTTTATAAGGAGTATAACAAGCTTTTTGAGGATTACTGGTATGATAAGACTGGTGAAAAGGTTGAAGTTATCCAGTCGCATGGAGGTTCTGGAAAGCAGGCGCTTGAGGTTGCTAATGGGCTTGGCGCTGATGTTGTCACTCTTGCGCTTGAGGGTGATGTCAATGTTATAAGGGACGAAGGTCTGATTGATGACGGATATATCAATGATTATGCTGATGACAGCTCGCCTTATACTTCTACGATTGTCTTCCTTGTAAGAAAGGGCAACCCTAAGAATATTAAGGACTGGGACGACCTTCTTAATGACGGGGTTAAGGTTATTACTCCGAATCCTAAGACCTCCGGAGGTGCCAGGTGGAATTTCCTTGCGGCATGGTATTACTTTAAGAAGCAGGGGCAGACTGATGAACAGGTGCAGGCGAATGTTACGAGGCTTTATAAAAATGTGGTAGTACTTGATTCAGGTGCAAGAAGCTCTTCGACTACATTTGTAGAAAATGGACAGGGGGATGTCCTGATTGCATGGGAAAATGAAGCATTTTTCGCACTACAGGAATATCCGGGAGAGTACGAGATAGTGGTACCGTCCGCGTCTGTGCTGTGCCAGCCTACGGTTGCGGCGGTTGACGAGGTCACGCAGATGAATGGAACAGAGGAGCTGGCAGATGCTTATCTTTCATTCCTGTACACAGATGATGCACAGCGGCTTGAGGCAAAGAATTACTACCGCCCTGTGAACAAGAATATCCAGAAGGAATACGAGTCTTCCGGTGATTCAAAGAATATCACAGAAATCCCTTCCGATGGCAGATGGATAGTCAAAGACATAGACATGGCAGATATCGGATATTTTGGCGGCTGGGAGGCAGCGACACAGAAATTTTTCTCTGATGGCGGAATATTTGATAAAATATATGAATAAGCATTTAGAGTCACACTTGACTAACAGAAAGGTTGGTTAAGTGTGACTTTATAATTTTTTTCAATACATCTATGGAAAATTAAAAATGCATATGCTATACTACACAAAAATAGCAAAGGAAATTATTAAGGGTATGGAACACATTACGAATAATGCAAATGACGATATAGAAGTAGATTTGTTAGAAATATTCTACGCATTATTGAATAAATGGTGGGTGTTATTAATCGGCGTATTGGCTGGTGTAATCGCAGCGGTGGCTATAACAGTATTATGCATAACACCGGAATATTCAGCAACTTCTATGATATACATGAGAGGAAGTGGAAGTACAATAGCTTCTATCGCAGATTTACAGATAGGTTCAGCATTGACGGACGATTATGAAGTAATATTCAAGAGCCGTACATTACTGACTAAGACGATAGACGATTTAGGAATCGACATGAATTACAAGAGCCTTGAGTCCATGATTTCTATAAGTAATCCGTCAGACACACGAATCCTGCAGGTAACAATTACCTGTCCGGATGCCCAGTTAGCATGTGACCTTGTCAATGCACTGGTTGCTAACGGAATGGAGGCGGCTGAAGAGATAGACTCGAAGGAACCGTACATTATTGATAAAGCGGTAGTACAGAACAGTCCGGTAAGTCCTAATATGATTAAAAATGTAGCTATCGGTGGATTAGCAGGACTGATTATATTCGGGGCTGTAATAGTTATAAGATACATGATGAATGACACATTCCAGTCATCTAATGATATTGAGAAGTATCTTGAGCTTCCTGTATTGTGCTCAGTACCGGAAAGCAAATCCAGCCAATATGAAGTAAGAGTTGACAAGAAGAGGTCAAAGCGGGAGAAGAAACATGGAAAAGACGATGAATAAGAACATAATAGAACTCCAGATAAAAAAACCGGAGTTTGCTGTTGAAGAAGCATTTAACAAGCTGAGAACCAACATTATGTTCTCTGGAGAGGATATTAAGACAATAGTAGTTACAAGCACACATCCGGCTGAAGGAAAAAGCTATGTTGCAATGCAGATTGCAAAAAGCTTCGCAGAGCTGAATAAAAGAGTAGTTTATATGGATTGTGACTTAAGAAAATCGGTAACTATGTCGAGATATAAGATAAAGGGAAAGAAAACAGGTATTACAGAGTACATAACAGGTCAGAGCAATAATCTTATATATGAGACTAATATACCTAATCTGGCTGTTGTGTTAAGTGGACATCTGGTGCCTAACCCTTTAGAGATATTTAACTCTAAGAAGTATGATTACATACTTGAAACATTAAGAGGACATTTTGATTACATAATAATTGATACACCGCCGCTTGGAAGTGTCGTAGATGCAAGTATTATAGCAGCTAAGGCAGACGGAACACTTTTCGTTGTAAGGGCGGACGCAGTTATCAAGTCACATGCAATACAGGCAAAGAAGCAGCTCGAGATGAGTAAAAGCAAGATACTCGGAGTTGTATTTAATGGTGTAGGAACTAATAAGGGTTCATATTACTACAGGTATTCAGGTTCTTATGGAGAGTATTATGGCGAATAAGAAAAGCAGAGTTAAAATGCTGTGTATACTGGTATTGATTGCTGTTGTAGTCGTTATGGCACTGCTCTATGTGTTCAAATACATAGAGGGGAAGAATAAGGATTCCACTGTTACAGCAGACAGCAGCAGTACTGACGATTCAGATGATTATACATATATGGTAGAAGATGGCGTCAGATATAAGTACAATACCAGTCTTATTAATATTCTTTTCTTGGGTGTTGATTCATCAACTGATATAGATGCGACAGATGCTAAGGAATCTAATACCGGAGAGAATGGAAGAGTAGACAGTATATATCTGCTGTCCATGGACAGAAAGAACAAGGAAACCCGCGTCATTGCATTTTCAAGGGATACAATGACAGACATAAGGATGACTAATGCATTTGGAAAGGATATTGGCTGGGGAAACAGCCACCTTGCATTTGCTTTCTCATATGGAGACGGCAAGGATAAAAGCTGCAGATACACAGTGGATGCTGTTTCAAAGCTTGTAAATAATATTCCGATATTGTATTATTGTGCTGCTAATATTAACAGCCTGTCATCGATTATTGATATAGTAGGTAGTGTAGATGTTGTTGTTCCTAATGATGATTTATCAGATTATGGATTCGTTAAGGGCAGCACGGTAAGTATTAACTCCGGTAATATTGAGAGATTTGTCAGATACCGCGACACTGGCAAGACATTTTCTAATACCGGAAGAATGGAGAGACAGAAGGTATTTCTTAATGCCTATATGTCGAAGTTCAGACAATTATCATTGAATAATGGTACTCTGACTAAGGTCACGAAGCTGCTAAGCTCACTTATAACGAATATCACTGTCGGGGAACTGAGTGATTTCATTGATCTGTACAGTGAATGCAGCTTTGACATAGATAATGACTACTATATTCCTAGTGGGAATAATGTAGAAGGAACGGCTCATGATGAATTCTATCTGGATGAGCAGGCTTTTAGGAAGATGATTCTGGAACTGTTTTATATTAAAGCAGATTCATAATCATAAATTGTGTGGATTGTCATACACACAGCTACACTATGAAAAAGGAGGAAAATGAAATGACAAAGAGATTTTTAACACCTGTAGTAACTGTAGCTGCAGCAGTAACTTTAATGACTTCTACTGTATTTGCTGCAACAAGTGTTGTCAGCACACAGGAAATTAAACCAGTTGAGGAGTCTATAAAGACTAGTGAGGATTCAACATTGAAAATGTTTGATGAGAAGACTGGTACTGAAGTTGAAATGAAAATAAGTGATGCAATCAGTGCTGGCAAGGTAGAGATTAAATTAGAGGTTGCTAACGAAGATACTCTTAAAGAAGTAGTAAAAGAAGAATCTGCTGTTAATGAGATTGTTAGTCTTAATACGGCAACAACAGTTGAGGAGCAGAATCAGGCACTTGCTACAATATTAGACAAGATAGTATTACCTGATACTTCAGAGTCTACTGATTCTTCAGAGTCTTCAGATTCTTCATCAACTACTGCTGTTCAGAAGGATACATTAAGTGTTCTTACTGCTGTTCAGGATTTAAAGTTTACATCTAAGACAGGTGAAGTAATCAAGGAAGCTAAGAATGTAACTGTTACATGGAGCGCAGAAGGTCTTAAGGCTAGTGCTGTTAAGGCTACTGTAGATAATATCAGAGTACTTCACTATAGTTCTGCAAGAGGCGTTTGGGAGCTTATCAAGCCAGACGCAGTAGACCCTGTGACAGGAGAAATTACAGCTTTCTTTACTGACTTATCACCTGTAGCCATCGTGTATGTTGACCAGGAAAAGGTTGAAGCCAAGAAGGCAGAAGAAGCTAAGAAGGCTGATGAGGCAGCTAAGCAGGAAGAAACTGTAAAGCCAACTGAAGAAGCAACAACAGCTACAACACCAGCTACTGAAGCAACAACTTCAAATAGCAGCAGTGTATCAGACGGCTCAGTTAAGACAGGAGATTCTAACAATGCTATCGTATATGTAGTA
>CAVKBP010000050.1:0-14448 GCA_963654395.1 Ruminococcus sp. CAG:382 | reverse complement strand
AGCTCCTGCTGTGGATGCTTTCTTCCTCCCTGTGGTGGAACAGAGGCAACTGTTCCCTCTAAAATCTTAAGGAGAGCCTGCTGTACACCCTCACCAGATACATCTCTTGTTATAGAAACATTTTCTGATTTCTTAGTAATCTTATCTATCTCATCAATATATATTATACCATACTGGGCTTTTTCAATATCATAATCCGCTGCCTGGATAAGCTTTAGAAGAATATTCTCAACATCCTCACCAACATATCCTGCCTCTGTAAGAGTTGTTGCATCCGCAATTGCAAAAGGTACATTAAGAAGTCTTGCAAGATTCTGTGCAAGGAATGTCTTTCCTGAACCAGTTGGTCCAAGCATAAGAATATTACTCTTCTGTAATTCCACATCTAAGTCAGCCTGTGACATTATTCTCTTATAATGGTTATAAACTGCAACCGCGAGCACCTTCTTAGCTTCATCCTGTCCAATAACATAGTCATCAAGAAATTCCTTAATCTGCTTAGGCTTAAGCAGATTGATATTCATTCCATCAACAATATCTCTGCCATCTTCTGTCTCAAACTCTTCATCAAGGATATCTCTGCATATTTCTACACATTCATCACAAATATAAATACCGTTATTGCCAGCAATCAGCTTTCTGACCTGGTCCTGTGTCTTATTACAGAATGAGCATCTAAGCTTCTCGTCAATATTTCTGCCTGCCATACTAATCTCCATTCTTGCTCGTTTTTCAGAGCATCTCAAGTTTGTGCACAAGCACAAATCTTGCGTGTGAAAAATCTTTAATTTTTTACACTAATCTCCATTCTTGCACTATAAATTACGCAAAAACAAGGGAGACACCTGCATATCATCTACAGGCATCTTCCTTATCATAAGCAATTATACTATCTCTTCTCCACAACACTGTCAATGAGTCCATATGCAACAGCTTCCTGTGCTGTCATATAATTATCTCTTTCTGTGTCGCGTGAAATCTCTTCAACTGACTTACCTGTATTAGCTGCCAGTATTTCGTTCAACTTATTTCTTGTCTTAAGTATATTCTCTGCAACGATTCTGATTTCAGTTTCCTGACCTCTTGCACCACCTGAAGGCTGGTGAATCATAATCTCTGCATTAGGAAGAGCAAGTCTCTTTCCCTTGGCACCGCCTGAAAGAAGGAAAGCGCCCATACTTGCAGCCATACCGATACAGATTGTAGATACATCACACTTGATGTACTGCATTGTATCATAGATAGCGAAGCCTGCTGATACAGAGCCTCCCGGGCTGTTAATGTAGAAATGTATATCCTTTCCCGGATCTTCTGCCTCAAGGAATAACATCTGTGCTACCACAAGATTAGCAGAAACATCTGTTACCTCTTCTCCTAAGAATATAATTCTGTCTTTAAGCAGTCGTGAATATATATCATATGATCTTTCGCCTCTGCTGTTCTGTTCTATGACATAAGGTACAAAACTCATTACGCAACCTCCAATATACTAAATGTTTCATACAATAATCTGATTATTTCTCTACAACAGATCCTGTAATAACCTCTATAGCCTTCTGAATTGCAAGATCATCCTTAATCTGCTTCTTCTCATAGTCTCCCATGAATTCCTTAATCTGATCAAGCTCCATCTTGTAAGTCTCAGCCATCTTCTTTAACTCTGCCTCAAACTCTTCTTCTGAAATCTCGATATTCTCAGCCTTAACAACTGCCTCAAGAACAAGTCTTGACTGGATTCTCTTAACAGCCTCCGGCTTCATCTCTTCCATAATCTTATCAGCAGTTGATCCTGTGTACTGGAAGTACTGTTCAACTGATAATCCCTGCTGCTGTAATCTCTGTGCGAAATCCTCGAGCATTCTGTTAACCTGTGTAGTAATCATTGCCTCAGGAATATCCATCTTAGATGCTTCTATAATCTTCTCGATTGCTTCATCTTCCTGCTTAGCCTTAGCTTCTCTTGTCTTTCTGTCAGCAATCTTATTCTTTAAATCATCCTTGTATTCAGCAAGAGTATCGAAATCTGATACATCCTGAGCGAACTCATCATTAAGCTCTGGAAGCTGCTTCTCCTTGATTTCCTTAACAGAAACCTTGAACATAGCTGGCTTGCCCTTAAGATCATCTACATGGTACTCTTCTGGGAATGTAACATTGATTTCTTTCTCGTCACCGATATTCATGCCGATAATCTGATCTTCAAATGTATCAATGAAAGAATGAGATCCGATAGTAAGTGGGTAATCTGTTCCCTTACCGCCCTCGAATGCTACGCCATCAACAAATCCTTCAAAATCGATAACTGTATTATCGCCATCCTTAACAGCTCTGTCTGTTACAGATACTGTTCTTGAATTCTGATCCTGTACTCTCTTTAACTCTTCTTCAACATCAGCGTCTGTTGCTTCTTTATCTGCCTTAGTTACCTCAAGACCTTTGTACTGTCCAAGCTCTACCTCTGGCTTAGTAGCTACAACTGCTTCAAAGATAAATGGCTTTCCAGCTTCCATCTGTGTTACATTAATCTTAGGCTGTGAAACAAGCTCAAGACCACACTCATCAGCAGCCTTAGCATATGCGTCTGGAATGATTGAATTAGCAGCGTCTTCGTAGAATACTTCTGCACCATACATCTTCTCAATCATCTTTCTAGGTGCTTTACCTTTTCTGAATCCAGGAAGGCTGATTTTACTCTTATTCTTATTATATGCACTATTAAGACCTGCCTCAAATTCCTCAGCAGCAGCCTCAATAACAAGTTTAACCATATTCTTCTCTTCTAAATTCTCAACTGTAAAACTCATTATAAATTAATCCTCCTTAATATGTATTGTTACTATTAAACAACATACCCACAAAGTATAACACAACTGTTTTTAGATTACCAGTATAATTTTAAAAAAATAAAAATTGTGACAAACAGGGCTGTAATCCCTATATCTGTCTTAGAGTATAAGGATTGCAGCCCATTTTTACTTAATAGATATCCGTATAAATATCCGTACAGGTCTTAAGATTACTTTCCGTTCATCTGCTCTTCCTGTCTCTTAATCATCTCTTTCACCATGTTGCCACCTACCGAACCAGCTTCCGCTGATGTGAGGTCGCCATTGTAACCATCCTTTAGATTAACGCCAATCTCTGAAGCAACCTCCATCTTGAATCTGTCAAGCGCGCTCTGTGCTTCCTTCTTCGTCTTATAATTAGAACCTGTTGATTTAGCCATAATACTCCTCCATTCCTGACTGTTTTTCAAGGCAGCTCAATGCGTTTGAAAATCTTTGATTTTTCAAACCAGCCTCCTTATTAAAACACATTTTTGGTTTAAGCCGAAAAGCTATGGCGCCATAACCTTTCGTCCTGATGTTATTATGTGCTTTATACTCCTAATTATTATGACATATTCTGGCTGTTAATTATTAGGACTCATTTTAGTAGTTTCTGTTTCCAGATTTTTTTCTGAATCAGGAATTATATTCTTATATACATATATTTCATCATAGACCGGCGCCCATTTGTATGTAGCACCACTCGTGCAGAAAATATATGCATGCCCCTTATTGGTAACTGCATAGCTTACCAGACAGCTTCCTGCTTCATTAACAAATCCTGTCTTACCGCCTTTGACAATGACTCCCGGTGCCTCGTTTCCATATATTCTTGAATACATTGTGCTTGTAAGCTCAATGCCGTCCGGGTGCTGTTCAGTCGCTTTAGTCTTATACTGATAGGTTCCAAGAACCTTGGCTCTCAGCTCATCCTTCATGGCATACTCCATAATCATTGCCATCTCTGCTGGAGTTGTATACTGCTCATCATCATAAAGTCCTGTCGGATTGGCAAAATGTGTATACTTTAATCCAAGCTCAGCGCATTTGGCATTCATAAGCTTAGCAAATTCTTCATTAGAACCGGCGGTCATTATCGCAAGTGCCTCCGCTGCATCTGCACCTGAAGGAAGCACAAGTCCATAAAGCAGATCCTCAACATCAACTGTCTCTCCCTCAAGGAATCCGGCTACAGAGGCCTCTTCCCTGTATAATCTGTTAAGCATCTCGAATCCAAATGTATAAGTCTGCGGAAGCTTGTCAAGATTATCTGTAACTACTATAAGAGTCATTACCTTAGTCATAGATGCCGGATATATCTTGGAATCTGCCTGCTTACCCGCTATTATTTTATGATTATCAACATCTAAAAGAGCTGCATATGGTGATGCAATCTGGGTATCTTCTGTTAAATCCATATAATCGGATGCCATCTGTGAATATACAAGCAAAGGCTCTGTTGCTTTCTCTGTCTGTGTTTCTGCCTGTGTCTCATCAGTTACATCTGATGCAAATGCTTCTCTTTTCACAGATGTCTTCCTTAATCCCAGAGTCACATTAACAATAACCACAGCAAGCACAACAACAGTAACTGCTGCAGCTATCATCATAATTCTCTTTCTTATGACATGCTGTCTTTTCTTTTTCTTAAGCTCAGCCTTTCTCTTCCTTTCGCGGCGTAAGCTTTCTTCATCATAATTATCTAACTCCATCGTGTGCCCTCTCCCTCATACTAAATGTACTGGGTAGAAGCTCTAAGCTCCTCTGCCAGCTCTTTCCCTTTAATAAGCCTTACGAGCTCGAGTCCTAAATCGATAGAGGTACCCATTCCTCTTGATGTCGTAATATTACCGTCTGTAACAACACGCTCTGGTGCTTTAATTACCTCTGCACCCTTTAACTGTTCCTCAAAGCCAGAGAATGCCATAGCCTTCTTTCCCTCAAGGAGTCCAAGATTACCCAGAATTGAAGGTGCAGCACATATGGCTGCAAGCCTGTTATTCTTCTTATTATATTCCTTAAGAAGCTCAAGAAGCTTCCCACAGTCATAATATGACTTATGTCCCGGACCACCCGGAAGAAATAAAAGCTCATCGCCCTCAAATGTATATTCATCTAAAAGCTTATCCGCACGGACAATTACCCCCTGTGCGCTTTTAACATGAATATCACCTGTAATTGATATCATATCTGTCTTAATATCTGCTCTTCTTAATATATCTATAACAGCAAGTGCCTCTACTGTTTCAAAACCATCCGTAAGAAATACACATACATTCATCAGCCGTTCCTCCACTCTCAAAATAATTAACCGAATTGATTATACAACATATTTCCATTTTTACAAACTCATATTTTACAAAAATATGACAAAAATATTAATATTTATGTATTGTAGTTTTAAATACTATGTGTTATCATTCCAATTAACAATACAAATCGTTTTTACAACGCGGAGGATATTATTTATTATGTTTGATATAATCACTGATTCAGCCTGCGATATCGTAAGAGAATACGCAGAAACTCATAATCTCAAGCTTGTTCCACTTTACACTACATTTGATGGGGTAAACTATCTGAAAGAACAATATGATATTACACATGATGAGTTTTATAGACGAATGACGGATGAGGGCGCATTTCCTAAATCTTCTCTTCCAAGTGTACAGGATTTCGTGGATGCCATTACTCCAAGTGTTGAAGCCGGCATGCCTGTTATTGTATGTACACTTACATCATATTTTTCAGGCTCATACAACTCAGCCTGCACAGCTAAGGACATTATATTAGAAGACCATCCTGATGCTAAGATTACAGTTATCAATTCGTTACTTAATTCAGCATCATTTTCGCTTTTCATATATCAGGCACTCCAGCTAAGAAAAGCCGGATATTCTTATGATGACACAATCAAGGTTCTTGAAGCCTTAAGAAATGATGGTCGAATCATGTTCACAACTGAATCGCTCGAATACTTAAGCAAGGGCGGCCGTCTTGCCAAGACTGCAATTACAATCACAAGTAAGTTAAGTCTCCGCCCAATCATTGTAATGAAGGAGGGCGAAATCGGACTTGGCGGATTTACCAGAACAAGAAATAAGGGAAAATCCAATGTCATTGACATGGTTAAGAAATACATTGAATCAAAGGGAATGCCGATTGACGACTGGGATATCACAGTAGGCTATTGCACTAACCTTGAAGAAGCCGAAAAGTACAGAGATGATGTTGAAGCACAGCTTGGCATTAAGCTTCTGGAACGCCGCGAGGATTTCAAGACAAGAATCAGTATTATTTCCGGCTGCCACACAGGTCCTTACGCATTAGGAATTGCATGCATACCTAAGTATACAACTGTTAAATTATAATAATCATTTATGCCTGCCTTTTTAGGCAGCTTACTACATGTGAAAATCAGATTAATATCTGATTTTCACACTATACATTCATAATTAAGGGCATGTGAAAAACGAAAGCTTTTTCACATGCCCTTTTGATTATTGATAGCCATTATAAGGAAATGTTGGATTCATAGGCAATGAACTTCACGAATTTAGGATATACTCATGAATCCGCACAGCACGCCGCGTTTTCCATGCGATGCCCTGTGTGAAAACAGCAATTCACTGTTGCAGCTTGTACATATGTTGGATATGCCTATATTATCCGGCTTTATTCCGGCATGAAGCATATTAAAATAATTCGCTGTCTGTAGATTGAGCTGGTATTTATCACCCCTTGTGTGATAAAACATCAACTCACATTCTTTTTCACTGTATGCTTTCTTAAAGCAGCCTATTACAGCTTCATCAACCTCATAACAGTCCTGACATATAGATGGTCCTATAAATGCATGGATATCCTCTGGCTTTGAGCCGTAAGTCCTGTTCATAAGCTGTACTGTTTCGCGCGTTATATCAGCAGCAGTTCCGCGCCAGCCTGAGTGTGAAGCACCTATGCATCTGTTTACAGGATCAACAAAATACACAGGAACACAGTCAGCAAAATATGTGACAAGGCATAGTCCCTTTTCATCAGTCACAAGACCGTCAACATTATCAAAGCTTCTTGGTCTTGTAAGTCCCATCCCTGCCATATCTGAATTCACAGCAAGCACATTTGTTGTATGTGTCTGCTTGGCACATACACAGTTTTCAGGCTTAAGCTTCATGGTTTCGAGAAAAAGCTCATAATTCTTATACACATTTTCATAAGCGTCGCCCCTGTCAAAGGCAAAATTCATGCTTGAAAATATTCCTTCGCTCACGCCGCCCTCTCTTGTTGAAAAATGAAGCTGAACCCAGTCAAATTTATCAAACGGCGTAAATTCTATATACGGAACACCATTCTTTTCTGCTATTCTTGTTGAATTATTAATTACTGGCTTCTCCAAGCCCTTATACAGTTTATCTGCGTCGATATATTTAATATTCATAATAATCTCACATTCCGCAGGCACAAAGTGCCGGAGGAATCGCGAGCCAAATGTCAGATTTGGCTCTGCGATAAAAGCTATTTGTGATGCCTGCGTCACAAATAGCCGTGTGAAAAATCAGATATCAATCTGATTTTTCACACTGACCTTTATTAAAATGCATTCTTTACATGAGTTACCGCGTCACCATCTATTGCCACGACATCAAAGCGGCATGGAATATCACAGCTTTGATATCTTGTCGCCATATAAATCATAGCAACCTGTCTTATTATCTGCTGCTTTCTGTAATTCACAGCCTCAATAGCGTATCCGTATTTTCTGCTGCTTCTGTATTTCACCTCGACGAATACAAGGCAGCCATCCTTCTTTGCAATAATATCTATCTCACCTGTTTTAATGCGGAAATTCCGTTCAAGAACTGTGTAGCCGTTATCGATAAGATATCTGGTGGCAAGCAGTTCTTTACTTGCTCCGGCTGCTCTTTTATTGACAGTCATTACTTCACCACTTTTCCTTTAATCTTATCGCAATCATCCACGAACACAAGAATCTCTGCAACTACGGTGTACAGCTCTGGAGGAATCATCTCTCCTATCTCAAGCTTGGATAAGGTATTGGCAAGCTTTGAATCCTCATATACAGGAACCTCTGCCTCTCCCGCTTTTTCAATAATCGATTCAGCAACATATCCGCGTCCTGTGGCAAGTATCTTAGGTGCCTGTTCGCCGGGTGTATATTCAAGTGCAACTGCTATTTTAGCTTTCTCGTCATTATCCTTATTCCCCATCCTTAACTGCTCCTTCATTATAAATGCTTACGGCTGCCACTATGCTTTCGCATCAAATATGTATTGTCCTCCGGCAGCAGGTCTTACCTCTGCCTCTATAAAATCCTTGACAAAATCCAGTCTGTCAGAAGAATCCTCTGCTACCTTCATTTCAAAATGTGTCTTATATCCGAGCTTTTCAAGTCTTGCATTCAGCTTATCTATATGCTGGTATACGAAATCAAGAAACTCTTCTGTTTCAAGGACAAAATTAGTTGATACATTGTTGCCGCCAGACAGGCTGACATATATATCCATTGATTTAAGATTATCCATGTCGAGGTGAAGCATTGCACTGATATTATCTGTCTTACCGGCAAGATTTTTTTTATTAGTAAATACATACAGCTCACCATTGCCTTCACCTTCTGAAAACTTAACAGGCATCTGGAAATATGTCATATTTTTATTTAAGTCGTTCATGAAATCTATATTGCTTTTTATGTCAGACAGACTTTTAGAAAGCTCTGGTGTTGAAGCGCTGGCGGATTTAAGTGAATTTTCAATTGTCTCCGCATTTTTTCTGATACGCTTATAGTATGAGCTGACAGCCGCCCCACCCTCCTGTATATCCTTAGGAGTAAGCTTCATTGTATCATTAACTGCCGCATGAAGAAGCTCGCGGAAGCCCTCTGAATTAATGATTTCCGGATTGTTACTTTCAGTGAGCTGGTTAAGCAGTTCCTTGACCGGAAGCTCTTTAATGTTATCCGGCTTTATTCCTGAATCAGACAGCATATTTTTCAGTTCCTCAATTGCCTGCTGTGACAGGACATCACCGGCAGCAGACGATTGGACTGTTTCACCCTCAAGCCCCTCATACAACTGCGTTATAACATTCTGAAATGCTGTGATATCAGAATTGCCAAGCAGGTCATTAACTATGCCGTTTTCCATATCTGATAAAAAACCTTCAATCTGTCCGTTAAACTGTCCATACATCTGGAATTCATGGATATTCTGCTCTGTAACAGGAATCTCAAGCCTCATCAGATTAGCTATTGTATTAAGTAAGCCTTCAGGAAATCTCATGGAATACTTAACCATATCTCCCAATGTCCTGGCATCTATAGGCATACCGAGTCCTAAAAGCTCCTTAACAATATTAATATTGTCCTCTGTTGTTCCAAGTCCGGCAGCTTCCAGCGCTTTATCTATAAGCACAGCCTGCTGCTCATTAGCAGCCACAGGTCTTAAGGATACCTTATTATCAGCATTTTCTTCTACCATAAATGTTACATTCTGCCCGGCATTAACTAAAGCGCCGCCCGCAAGCCTTGCCGTGATAAGTGCTCCATTATTCATTGTAATCAAAGCATTATCACCCTTTAGCTGGCTGACAAAGCCGGTAAAAGTCTCACCTGCCATTAACGAATTAAGTATTTTCATGCCGTCTGTCTGTGCAGCATTGCTACTATCCGCCACCCTCTGTGTGACATTTTCTGAAACGCCAGAGGTCTGATTCTGGCTGCCTGTGCTGATATTACCTTTGAAAAAATCGGACATATTAATATTCATATATGCTCACCTGTAATTTTTGTAACTATTCTGAACCGCATTCGCAGAACCGCCTCTGCGAGGCTCTTCTGCTCATGTGGTTATCCCGCCATATAAAACTGCTTATCTGCCTGAATGCAAGCATTCGCAGAACACAGTTTTGCGAAGCTTAAAATGATTATATATTCTTAATAAAAGTTCTTCTGTGTATAGGACATGGTCCATATTCTTTTATTGCTTCCATATGAGCCTTAGTTCCATAGCCCTTATGCTTTGCAAAGCCGTATTCCGGATATACAGAATCATATTCAACCATAAACCTGTCCCTCGTTACTTTAGCAAGAATGCTTGCAGAAGCAATCGTAAGGCTTTTAGCATCACCCTTAATAATCGGAACCTGTTTAACATCTATCCCCGGAATCGTAACTGCGTCGTTAAGAAGTATATCGGGCTTTACAGATAAATTATTAACAGCCTCGCGCATTGCTTCATAGGTCGCCTGCAATATATTAATCTCGTCAATTCTTTCCGGAGATACAATTCCAATTCCATAGGAATAAGCTTCTTCCTTTATCACATCAAAAAGCTCGTTTCTTTTCTTCTCACTTAATTTCTTGGAATCATTCACATAAAGAATTCTTTTTCCCTTAGGAAGAATCACAGCTCCGGCAACAACCGGACCTGCAAGTGGTCCTCTTCCTGCTTCATCAATTCCGCATATATATGAAAATGTATCATACATTTCCTCATATTCGCGCATAGCTTCAATACGCTGCTTCTCAGCCTCAAGCTTTGCCTGTCTTTTCAGCTCGCGTTCTTCTTTAAGCGTCATAACTGCCCCTTCCTGCCTGCATCAAGGTCTTGCAATTAAAGTCTTTCAATCAAAGCCTTTCAATCAAGGTCTTTCAATCAAGCTCTTTCAATTAAAGTCTTTCAATCAAGCTCTTTCGATTAAGGTCTTTCAAGCGAAATTTTCCCAATCTTACCTTCCCTGAAATCGTCAAGAATACATGCAGCACATTTTTCATAATCAATATCTGAGCCCCTCTTGATACAGCCGCGTTTTTTGGCAATATGCTCCATAATGCAGAGTGCCACAGCATTCTCCGGCTTCATCATTGTTTCAGTATCGACATTGTCAAATATATCCTCTGTTATATCAAAACGGCTGTATAACTGTGCCTGATAATTATTTTTAAGGAACTTAATAGTTTCCAGCGCAAGCTCTTCAATATTAAGAATCTGGTCATTAATCGAGCCAATCATTGCAAGCCTTTCGCCGACATTTCTATCTTCAATCTTAGGCCAGAGAATCCCCGGTGTATCAAGCAGCTCAACACTTCCACTAATCCTGATCCACTGCTTTCCCTTGGTAACGCCCGGCTTATTGCCTGTCTTGGCGCTCTTCCTGCCAGTAAAGGAATTAATAAAGGTTGATTTGCCAACATTAGGAATACCGACAATCATTGCTTTAATAGAACGGTTCTTAATCCCTCTTGCCCTGTCTCTTTCAAGCTTGGCAGAGCATGCATTAGTTATAAGATTATTAACTGCGCGGTTGCTTACATTAAGTCTTGAGTTAAGCTTAAGGCAGTAAAAACCTTTATCCTTAAAATAAGTTATCCATTCCTCAGTTACCGCATCATCAGCAAGATCCGATTTGTTCAATAATATAATCCTTGCCTTATTCTTTGCCAGCCTGTCTATATCTGGATTGCGGCTGCTTAACGGAATCCTCGCATCCACAAGCTCAATGACAAGGTCAACAAGCTTTATATCCTCTTCCATCATTCTTCTGGCCTTAGTCATATGACCAGGATACCAGTTAATGGCTCTTTTCTTCTCTTCCATATTCATCTCCATTCTTGCTCGTTTTTCACGCAAATCTCCATTTCCCTCATTTTACAAAGCCAAATGAATCAAATGGTTCTATTACCATCCATACTTTTCCTACTATATCAGACCGTTTTACCATACCGACACTTGCAAAACGGCTGTCCTCACTATTATTCCTGTTATCTCCGAGTACAAAATATTCATCCTCAGCCAGCTTATACTGATTAGCCGCTGCGCCCGGTGTAAGTATTGTTGTGTCAATAAAATCATCAAGCGGTGAATCATTAATATATACCTTGCCATCTTTTATCTGGACAGTCTCCCCCGGCAGTCCGATAACTCTCTTTATGTATATCTTAGAGGAATCTACAGAATCCTGCTCGAATGCTATGCAGTCGAATCTTTTCGGTCCGGCAAATGCATAGGATATCCTGTTAATAAGCACTGTATCATCATTGGACAGTGTCTCCTCCATTGAATTACCGACAACCGTAGAACGGCAGCATATAAATGTCACTAAAACATATGCAAGTACAATTACAATACATACATCTGCCACATATTTGCATATATTAAGCAATGCGGTATTTTCCTGATATCTTCTCTGAAAAAATCTCATGATATTCCGACCTTTCCTGTCGCTTATATATAAGTAAAGGGACATTTTTACAAATGTCCCTTACCGTGAATAACAAAATTATCTAACCAATTCCTTAACCTTAGCAGCCTTACCTGTTCTCTGTCTTAAGTAATAAAGCTTAGCTCTTCTGGCTTTACCGCGTCTTACAACATCAACCTTCTCAACGATAGGTGAATGTAATGGCCATGTCTTCTCAACACCAACGCCGTTAGAAATCTTTCTTACTGTAAATGTAGCTCTTACGCCAGTTCCCTGCTTCTTTAATACTGTTCCTTCGAAAACCTGGATTCTCTCACGGTTTCCTTCCTTAATCTTAGCTGATACTCTTACTGTATCACCAACCTTGAACTCAGGAGCCTGAGCCTTAAGCTGAGCATCTTCAATGTTCTTAATAATTGTATTCATGTGTGACCTCCTTAATATTATGATGTTCTTAATACAGGTTCTGTAACAGAGGACCATCCCTTTTTTCTCACAACTTGTTCAGAATATCATAATCCTGCTGATAATGCAAGACTAAAAATACATTTTCTATTATTTATTAATATCCAGCAATCCCGGTAAGATATGGACTGTTATAGTTCTCTTATCAAGATTATGGTCTAATATACACTGGTCAATAACCGGTATTAAATAGCTTTCGCCATTATCCGCCTCTACTTCATATACATTGTTAGCGCCTGTTTCCAATACATCCTTTAACACACCAAGATGTTTTCCATCATCTGTTATTACATCAAGTCCGATAAGGTCGCATATAAAATATTCTCCCGGCTCGAGCTTTACAGCGTCTTCTCTTGAAACAAGCAGGTCAGATTTTGTATATTTTTCTATATCATTGATGTCGTCAAATTCTTTAAACTTAAGTATTACATACTGCTTAAAGAACTTAACAGAGGATACAGTAACAGGTACCTTTTCTCTTTTACCATCAATAACACATTTCTTAAGCTTTTTAAAACGAAGAGGATCATCTGTTGTAGGAAATACCTTAACCTCGCCTTTTATTCCGTGGGTTGATGTAATAACCCCGACTCTTAACATATCTTCCACTTAAATTCTCCAATCTGGCATAAATGTATATTTAAAACAAAACAGACAGCCCCGGAAGGCTGCCTTAGACAGTAGTACCTGTTTAGTTATCAATCTCAACAAGCACTTTCTTGTCGCTCTTAGAAGCTGCAGCTGAAACAACTGCTCTTATTGACTTGGCAATTCTGCCGGACTTGCCGATAACCTTGCCCATATCCGAAGGAGCAACCTTAAGACTGACTACAAGAGCCTTATCTTTTTCAGTTTCTGTTACAACAACCTCATCCGGATTATCAACTAGTGCCTTAGCGATAATTTCCACTAATTCTTTCATAGTCAATTACACCTCCACTAGTCTTATTTTTCGATACCAGCCATCTTGAAAAGCTTTCCAACAACCTCTGTAGGCTGAGCTCCGTTTGATAACCACTTCTTAGCAGCCTCAGCATCGATGCTTAACTTACAAGGATCGTAATTAGGATCATAAGTACCGATTTCATCAATAAATCTTCCATTTCTTGGAGATCTTGAATCTGCTACGATAATTCTATAGAAAGGATTTTTCTTCTCACCTAATCTCTTTAATCTAATCTTTACTGCCATTACATTCACCTCCTGTATTATTCTTAAAAATTAATCTATGTTAAAAAGGTAACTTGAAGCGTCCCTTTTTAGCACCTTTCATCATTCCCGGCATCTGCTTCATCATCTTCTTCATCTGCTCGAACTGCTTTACAAGTCTGTTGACATCAGCAATATCAACACCTGCACCTCTTGCAATTCTGTTCTTTCTTGATGGATTAAGTATGTCAGGATTACTTCTTTCTGCCTTAGTCATTGAATATATGATAGATTCTGTTCTTCTCATATTCCTCTCTGCTTCGTCATCATCAATCGAAACATTCTTCATCTGACCTGACAGTCCCGGCATCATGCTCATAATAGAACTGATACCGCCCATATTCTTAATCTGTCCCATATACTCGAGGAAGTCATTGAAATCAAATTCTGCTTTCTTGATTTTCTCTTCCATGGCTTTGGCTTTATCAGCATCAATCTGTGCCTCTGCCTTCTCGATAAGGGTAAGGACATCTCCCATACCAAGTATTCTTGATGCCATACGGTCCGGATAAAACTGTTCAAGGTCTGAAAGCTTTTCTCCCATACCAACATAAAGAATCGGCTTTCCGGTAACGGCTTTGATTGAAAGTGCCGCACCACCTCTTGTATCACCGTCCAGCTTGGTAAGTATTACTCCATCAATTCCGACCTTCTCATTAAATGAGGAAGCAACATTAACTGCATCCTGTCCAGTCATGGAATCAACTACAAGAATCGTCTGGTCAAC
>CAVKBP010000049.1:0-14675 GCA_963654395.1 Ruminococcus sp. CAG:382 | reverse complement strand
GCAGCCGGACTTTCAATTTCTGAAAAGATGAGAAAGCAGATTAGAGGACTTTCACAGGCATCTACTAATGCACAGGATGGTATTTCAGCAGTACAGACAGCTGAAGGTGCTCTTACAGAAGTACACTCAATGCTTCAGAGAATGAACGAACTTGCAACACAGTCTGCAAATGGTACTAACTCAGAGACAGACCGTCAGGCTATTCAGGATGAAATTGACCAGCTTACATCAGAAATCGACCGTGTTTCAGAGACAACAAAATTCAATGAAACATACTTGTTAAAGGGTGACTCAACAGACACAAAAGATGTATACTTTCATAAAGCAAAGTATGCGATTGCAGAAAGTGCAACATTAAAAGATGAAGAAGGCATTATATTAGATGCTGAAACTTTAAAGACGACCTTAGCTGCTGGCGGTAAAGTGTTTTCAGATGATAATGGAACTATTGCTAAAAAGGGGACTGACTATGAATATGCTACAAAATTCTATGATGAGAATGGAAAAGAATTATCCGCAGATGACGCTGTTAGTGCTGCTGGTGTTGTTTATGCAGATGCAAACAAAAAAGTTAAATTAGCTGACGATGGTGATACGTTAAAAGGAACAGACTATATAGCATCAGAAAAAGTCAATGCTAATTTGGTTTTCAATCTTCATGTTGGAGCAGATTCAGAGTTGAGTAATAAGATTTCGGTTGAAATCTCAGAAATGAGTTCTAAAGGACTAGGAGTGACAGGATTGGATGTTAGCACAGAAGATACCGCTACATCAGCCATTGACACAATTTCAGATGCTATCCAAAAGGTGTCTTCACAGCGTTCAGCTCTCGGTGCTGTTCAGAACAGACTTGAGCACACAATCAACAACTTAGACAATGTTGTTGAGAATACTACATCTGCTGAGTCTCGTATCCGTGATACAGATATGGCAGAAGAGATGGTTACTTACAGCAAGAATAACATTCTTGCACAGGCAGGTCAGTCTATGCTTGCACAGGCTAATTCATCTAATCAGGGAGTACTTACACTCTTACAGTAATCATTTGATGTATAGCTGATTTTCGTATTAATGAATCGACTCACACACTTTACTTAACAAACTCGAATCGACGCAATACATAAAATACATAAGCATAATCACTAAGCAGGTGGTCTTATATGACTGCCTGCTTTTCTTCATTCCTCATATAATGCCCATTATCTCTTAAAATCACGTAGGTATCCTCTATTCATCACAAAACACACCATTCCCTATTCTTTTTCTTTAATATCTGCTGCCCTGATTATTTCCTTATCAAATCTATCCTGCAGCGATTCAAGCTCATCCAAGACATTATATAAATTTTCTGCCAATAGGAAAAAGCTTTCGCGCAAATCACTTCTTACACACATTACATCCACGCCATAAGCCATCATTTCCAAAATAGCTGCTACGCCTTCAACCTTATTTTTAATTTCAACAGGTTCCATAACTTTTTTGTCCATGCCCCCTCCATACCCACATAATAACTATATATTAGATATTGCGAGATTATTTACCATTTACCACAATCTCACATTTCTTCAACTTTGCACTATAATATGAATTTTCCCCAGCCACAACAAAATCATTCACCTTAATCCAGTACAGCAAAAATTAAATATCTGCTATATTGACGCAGGATGATTTTCTCATATGCAAGGCGGAGGAAAGAGGCGTAGCGGACTATGGCGAGACTTTTTGGTATGTGCAGTCCCCAGTTATTAGAGGTACTAACAATTCGCATCCCCATTATAAAACACTGTCATTCCTACAGCATCTATCTGCCTTGCACATTTTCCATACACATTTTCTATCACAAAGCAATTGTTGACAAACCATTAAACGATTGTTATGGTTTTTGATATAAATGCTGCATTTATACAGCAATAACAGCTATAATTATCTGTAACTATTCAAAGCCATGCAAAAATGCGTTCTGTGAATGCCTGCATTCAGGCGAATGAGCAGTTTTATATGGCGGTTTTGCAAATGCGCTTCTGAATATTCACAATTATCTAAGAATGGAGATTCTATATGACTACAACAACATTTTTACAGGAAGCTGCCTCTTATCAGGAACAGCTTGTGCAGACAAGGCGTTTTCTGCACACAATCCCGGGTACAGGCTTTGATATTAAAGAAACCTTTGACTATGTATGGCAGGAGCTTGTTTCCATGGGGTACGAACCGCAGAAATGCGGTAAATCTGGTATTGCTGCTCTGGCTGGCGGTAAGAATAATGGCAAGGTCTTTTTAATCCGCAGCGATATGGATGCCCTGCCTATCAGGGAGGAGGCTGATATTTCTTTTGCTTCTACCAATGGAAAAATGCATGCCTGCGGACATGATATGCATACTACAATGCTGTTGGGCGCTGCCCGACTTTTAAAAGCACATGAGAACGAAATTAAAGGTACAGTCAAGCTGATGTTCCAGCCTGCCGAAGAGATTTTCGAAGGCTCACACGACATGCTTGAGGCTGGTATACTAAAGAATCCACAAGTTGATGCCGCCATGATGATTCATGTTATGGCAGGTCCGCCTCTGCCTTCCGGCACAGTAATTTCCTGCGACGGAGGTGTCAGCGCGCCTGCTGCCGATTACTTCTATATTGACATTCAGGGAAAGGGCTGTCATGGTTCCATGCCGAATAATGGTGTTGATCCGATTTCCATTGCTGCCCACATTATTACAGGTCTTCAGGAAATCCATGCAAGAGAGCTGGGGCTTTCCGACGAAGCTATATTGACAATAGGTACGATTAACGCTGGAAATGCTGCCAATGTCATCCCGGACACTGCACATATAAGTGGAACAATCCGTACCTATGATGAGTCAACCCGCGCATTTATCAAGCAGCGTATTTCTGAAATTGTTTCCGGTATTGCTACAGCTTTCCGCGCCACCGCAACAGTTACTTATGGCAGCGGCTGTCCATGCCTTTACAATAATCCTGACCTTGCAGTCTGCACTGCAGAATATTTAAAAGAACTCTTAGGTTCTTCAAAAGCATTTACAGCTTCTGCACTCAATGCAATGTCCAGTGAAGGCAAAGCGCCAAAAAGTACTGGCAGCGAGGATTTTGCCTATGTCAGCCAGGAAGTGCCGTCCATTATGTTTGCACTGGCCGCTGGTACACCACAGGATGGTTACTGCTATCCACAGCATCATCCGAAGGTAAAATTTGACGAATCAGTATTATCCGAAGGCTCTGCCATTTACGCTTATACTGCTATGCGCTGGCTTGAAGAACACTAAAATTAAGGGCACAGACATAAAGTCTGCGCCCTTTTTCTAACCTGCAATATTACGCTGTAATTGTAGTTCCAGTTTTTCCTGCAAGACCATCCTTTGCCTTCTCAAGATTAGCAATAACAGCCTTTCTTTCATTGTCTGCTGTTACGAATCTTATAGACGCATCAACCTTAGGGAAGGTTGTAACTGCTGGAAAATGTCCATCCTTGATATACTGGTGAAGGTCTGCTGCCGAAACTGTGTCAAACACCTTCTCTTCCGGTGTTCCCTTACCGATAGTAAGCTTGTCATATGCTGTGAGGAAAAGTAATGTTCCTGCACCTACCAGCTCAGCTAACTTGGCTGCTGTATAATCTTTCTCGATAATTGCGCTTGCACCCTTAAGATGTGCACCCTGCTGTAATACAGGAATTCCGCCACCGCCTGCTGCAATAACAACCTGGTCAGCATCCAGCAATGCCCTTACAGCATCAATCTCGTATATATCAATAGGCATAGGAGATGCAATTATTCTTCTGAACTTACCCGGTTCTTCCTCAATTACATAATTACCCTTTTCTTCTTCTGCCTCAGCCTCTTCCTTAGACATGTATCTTCCGATAACCTTAGACGGTTCACTGAAAGCAATATCGAAAGGATCAACTCTTACCTGTGTAATAATAGTTGAAACCGTCTTATATATGCCTCTGTTAATAAGCTCTTCTCTTATAGCATTCTGAAGGTCGTATCCGATATAACCCTCACTCATGGCTCCACATACAGACATAGGAGCAACTGTTCTGTCATCAGGCTCAAGTCTTGCGAACTCAGTCATCGCTGTCTGAATCATACCAACCTGTGGTCCGTTGCTGTGAGTAATAACAACCTGATACTTAGACTCTACAAGGTCGGCAATTGCCACTGCTGCTTTCTTGACATTCTGCTGCTGCTCTGGAAATGTCTCTCCAAATGCATTTCTTCCTAAGGCAACTACAATTCTCTTATTATCCATAACATAAACCTCTCATACACGATTATTATTGATGTAATCATTATATTCCAAGAACCGTCAAAAAGCAAATATTATGGCATATAAAATCAATCAAATACCTTAAGTGCATCTAAGAAATCTGCAACAAGATCCTCTGCGTCCTCAATTCCCACAGAAACTCTCATCATGCCATATGATATTCCCATCTTATCAAGCTCCTCCTGTGGAACATGCATATGTGATGAAAGAAGCGGATAACTGAGAGTAGTTCTCACACCTCCAAGTGTTGGTGCATAGTGTGCAAGTGTAAGTCTGTCCATGAATTCACTAATCTTCTTCTGGTCATCAGGCATTACAAAGCTTAACATACCTGTAGACTGTTCAGGACTTGCAAAGAGCTTGTCCGCAACCTCCTTCTGCTCATAATCAGGTGCAGCCGGATGATTAACCCTGCTGATATGTGGATTAGACGCAAGAGCCTTAGCTAAGGCTGCCGCATTTTTCTGCTGCTTCTTTACACGAAGATCCAGAGTCTGTATACCTCTTAATATCTGCCATGCTGTGAAAGGCTCACCAGATGTACCTGTAAGCATTCTTATAGTGTGTACCTTTTCATATATAGCCATGTCATTTACGGTTATAGAGCCTGCAAGGGCATCTCCGTGTCCGTTAATGAACTTAGTAAGGCTGTTGATTACAATATCCGCTCCATGGTCAAGCGGCTTAATTGCTATAGGTGTTGTAAATGTGTTATCAACCATAAGCAGTGCGCCTACGCTGTGTGCTATATCAGCAAGTGCATCTATGTCAGCAAGAACATCTGTAGGATTACTTGCGACCTCTGTATATACCATCTTGGTATTAGGCTTTACAGCCTTCTTTACAGCTTCAAGGTCAGTAAAATCAACGAATTCAACCTCAACACTCATCTTAGTTAAAAGACTTGTGATTGAGTCAAATGTTTCTCCATACAGATTAGTGTTGGCAAGGAAATGATCTCCCGGCTCTAAGAGTGCAAAATATGTTGTTGTAATAGCACCCATGCCTGATGAAAATATAAGGCTGTCCTTACCATGCTCAAGATATGATAATTCATCAGCAAGTGCTTTTCTGTTAGGATTTCTGGTTCTTATATATGTATAACCCTTGGTGTCATAGGTATGCCTTACATCCTCAAGATTACCAAGATTAAAGGCACTCGTTAAGAATAATGCGTATCCTTCTGGCTGCAAAGAGCAATCAGGTATCTTTCTTCCCTGATATAACAGATTAGTTGCTTCACTGTAATTCTTCATTTTATCTTCCATAACAATCTCCTTTTCCGCCATGCTTTTCAGGCACATTTATTTTCTATTTATTAAAACCTGCACTTCATAAGGACAATTATGATAGGACTGCAGGTTGTCCTCGTATTCAAGAGCTATGGCATATTCAGGGATATCCTTATCCTTAAAATATGCTGCTATAATAGACGGATTCCAGTCATCCGTCCGTATTCTGCCCCGGAAGCATAAGTATTCACCGGCCTTTAGCTCCATGATATTATCGCTGTCAGATGCCTTTGGAATATTATTCTTTAACTGGGTAAAATACTTTCTTTCAACGAACTGCTTTTTCAACAGGCTCTTACAATCAGCAATATATCCATACTGTCTTCTGTAATCAGATGTGGAATAACTGCTCTTAAGCTTTGCAAGCCTCGTCTCCATGTCTTCGACAGCTTCGCCCTGCTCACAATCCGTATACAATATATATCTCGTATCGAATTCCTTGATATAAGGTATTTCCGAAACTGATGTCCCGCTCTTAATATATGTGAAATAATCCTTATACCACTCTATGTCCTCGAGCTGCTGCCTTAGCTGTTCAATATTTTCTAAAATTCTTTCCTTCTGTCTGTCGAGATGGCTTACCATCATATCTGTATTTCCATTTTCAAGAATTTCCTCGATATCAGATAATGGCAGCCCTAAGCCTCTAAGGTATTTGATTCTGTCAATATAATGGAACTGTGCAAATGAATAATATCTGTATCCGGTAAATTCATCTACATACTGTGGCTTTAATAACCCTAAATTAGAGTAATTCCTCAATGTCTGTACTGATATTCCCATAAGTCTCGCTGTCTCACCTATCGAATATAAGCGTTCCATATTGTCACCTCATTTCATAATTAATGATTATTCATCATATACCTTAAGAGCCTGTGTGAAATCTTCTATCAGGTCATCCGGATTCTCTATACCTACTGATATCCTTAATAATCCGTCGGTAATTCCAATCTTAAGTCTTTCCTCCTCCGGCACATCATAATGTGAAGACATGACAGGATGTGAAAGACTTGTCCTGTAGCCGCCAAGCGTCATTGCATAATGTGCAAGATTAAGCCTGCTCATGAATTCATTCATCTTCTTCCTGTCATCAGGCAGATATATGCTTATCATCGCTCCATATCCATACCGCATCATTTTCCCTGCAAGCTCATGCTGTGGATGGCTTTCAAGTCCCGGATACATAACCTTTTTTACATGTGTATCTGCTTCAAGCGCCTTAGCAAGCCTGTATGCATTATCAGCCTGCCTGCTTACTCTTAATTCCATAGTCCTTATTCCCCGCTGGACAAGCCATGAAGTAAATGCGTCTGCTGTTGCGCCAAGCAGCACCTGATTATCATATATCTTCTTGATTAATTCCTTAGAACCTGTGGCACTTCCGCACACTGCATCTGAATGGCCATTGGCGAACTTGGTAAGGCTGTTTACAACTATATCCGCACCATGCTCAAGCGGTCTGCAGCCTACAGCAGTAACAAATGTGTTATCTACTACAAGTAATGCTGAATTTTCATGGGCAAGCTTTGACAGCTCATCAAGGTTGGCAACCTCAATCATAGGATTAGAAATAGTTTCCGTATATAACATTGTAGTCTCCGGTCTGATTGCCGCCTTTACCTCATCAAGCTTGGTAAAATCAACAAAGCTTACCTCAACTCCGTAGCGTCCCATCACCTTGGTAAGCATATCTAAGGATTCACCATATAATGTACGGCTGGATAAAATATGATCTCCTGCCTTGCTAAGGCCGATAATAGTAGTTGATATAGCAGACATTCCCGACGGACATATTATAGAATCCTCTCCATGCTCCAGATAGCTCATAAGCTCGATTAGAGCTGAACGGTTAGGATTTCTGTTTCTGTTATAGCAGAAGCCCTTGTTATCATATCTTTCCTGAAGCTTTTCAAGATTTTCCACATTAAATGCTGTTGTAAGATATATTGGTGCTGTTTCCGGATCATTTGCCGGATTATTAATATATGCACCCTTTTCCAGTATTTCTGTTTCAAAGGAATATTCCTTATCGTGTTCTTTAAACATATGACTTTCTCCATTCTGATTATAATTATGTACTAAAACTCAAGATTTCCTACATATCTTCTTATGCTCAAAGGATGCCGCATTTCCACCTCCAGGCTCTTATTAAGTATGTTCTGTATCATCTTAAAGACGAAGGGTGTAAGCAGCTTTTTATATTTTCCAAATGCATTTTCAGGAATGTATGCTGCGATATCTATCATCACGACATTTTCACAGATACGCGTCAGATATCTGTATGCCCTGTCTGCCAGTACCGAGGATTCATCTGTTCCCTTGAATATAATTACTGTGCTGTTCTTATCTATAACCTCTATTGCCCCATGGAAAAGGTCGCCTATGTTGATGCTTTGTGAGCGTATCCACAGGCTTTCCTCAAGCGAGTACATGCAATAGGAATTTACCTGCTCCCATATAATTCCGTCTCCTATAAGGAAAAGATTGTTGGCACCTGCAATCGCCGCAGTAGTTCCTGCAAGATTATTCATAAATCTTTTTCCTGCCTGGATGCATACATCAGGTACTTTTTCAAGCATTTCACAGAATTCTTCATAATCATCGAACATGTCCGATTTATTCAATATTCTGAATAACAGATAATATCTTTTATACAGGCTTCCGACCGGAAAGCTTATAAGATAATCCGACATAGAGGCAAGCGGTGAAGAAGAATCATTGATAATTCCTACGATTCTGCAGCGCTTTTGCCTGCACATTTCAACAGCCTCTATAAGATACTCATCCTCTCCCTGCGCAGACTCTATAATCACTACAGACTCCTGATTAACCTTATCCATTCCATTAAACACATAGTCAATAGCTCTCACCGCATAAAACGACACATCAGAAATCATATTAGCTATATACTGTAGCTGCAGCGCATGGCAGTAGCTCCTGCCTGTGCCTATCATCACAATATTGCTGTATCCGTTTTCACATATGGAATCAACAATCTCTTCTATTGAACTTCTTAAATTAATAGCTGCTTTTTCATTAAGTACGAATTGCTTTCTTTCATCATATAAAATATCATTCATACCTGATTCCCCTTTCCCTATATAATTTCCTGCCTTGCCATATGACATTCCAGCTTTTATCCACATGTTAATGCCTATAGCGGCTATAGTGTCAACAGCAATTCACTTACAAATATATAGGATTCTGTTGCCAGTTATTATTTTCTTCTTTTTCCTGTCATATGCTCAATATCTATGGCATAGACACCTGTTGTAGCAGCGCCCTTTTCAACCTTCATCCTTGCAATATCCATATACTCAGGTACAATTCTTTCTAACATTTTAATAAATGCATCCTTCTTTTCTTCGCCTTCAAGCTCCCTTGCTTTTCCATATATGATGACACTTGAAAAATCACAACTGAACTTTTCCGGTAATACTGTTGAACTGCCTACGACAGTAAAGCATACATTCGGACAGTATTTCATATTATCATTGCGGTGGCTGAAGCCGAGCTTGCCATGAAAATATATCTTATTATCTATATAAGCATAATTAACAGGTGCGCCGTATGGATATCCATCCTCTCCATATGTAGAAAGCACCCCGTATGTCTGTTCATTTAAAATCTGGATGCACTCTTCCTCAGTAATTGCCCTGTCTTTTCTTCTTGGTTCCCTGAACATAATCTTCCTCCGTTTTATATATTGCCCTCGAATATGTTAAGAAGCTTCTTAGTGTAGTCGTGTCTTTCAGGTGCAAATATCGAGCTTTTGTCAAATCTGTCGACTATTTCTCCTTTATACATGACCATAACCTTGTCAGCCATGAAATTAACAGCACTTAAGTCATGCGATATGAACAGATATGTAAGATTTAATTCTGCCTGCAGTGACTTAAGCAGGTTAAGGATTCTTGCCTGTACGGATACATCCAGACTGGCGGTCGGCTCATCAAGTATAATAAGGCTTGGATTAATGCTTATTGCCCTTGCAATGGTTATCCTCTGTTTCTGACCGCCGCTAAGCTCATGCGGATACATGTCAAGATATCTCTCCGGCAGATCCATCATATCCAGAAGTCTCTTTCCTATAGCCCGTCTGTCATCTCTTATATCCTTGATAAATTCAGGACACACATCCTTCTGGTTATCAAGCGGCTCTAACAACTGGTCTATAATTGGCAGCTTTGCATTAAGCGCTGTATTAGGATTCTGGAAAACCACCTGCATCTTCATGCGCTCTCTCCTTAAATCCTTGCCATAAAGCGTATTAAGCTGCTGTCCTCCAAGATATATCTCTCCACTTGTTATCTTCTCGAAAAGCAGGATACATCTTGCAAGAGTACTCTTGCCGCAGCCACTCTCTCCGACAAGTCCAAGACATCCGCCCTTTGCTATTGAGCAGGATACATCCTTGACTGCGTGAAGCCCGTTGGAATATATTTTATTAATTCCTATACATAACAGGTAATTATTACCGAAATCTATTTCTTTAGCCATTACTCGTCACCTCCAACCTCTGTCATATCAACATCATCCGGAATATCAAGTACCGGCAGACGCTCCGGAACATCATGAAGCGGTGGAACTGATGCGAAAAGATTCTTAGTATATATATGCTTTGGCGAAGCTATAACCTCATCCTTTTTACCTCTTTCAACTATGTGTCCCTTGTACATAATTACAAGCTCATCAGCATATTTCTTAACTGTTCTTAAATCATGTGTTATGAAAAGTATTGCGCAGTTATAATCCATCTTTATGTTCTGTATAAGCTGGAGTACATTGGCAGTAGATACAGAATCCAGAGCCGTTGTAGGTTCATCAGCAACTAACAGCACCGGATTAAGAAGCATGGCCTGTGCTATGGCACAGCGCTGTAATTGTCCTCCACTAAGCTGGAAAGGATACGAATTATATACTCTTTTAGCATCCAGTCCCACACTTTCTATCTTGGATAATATAAGCTCCTTCTGTTCTGCCTTAGGCATAGATGTATGACAGTTAATAGTCTCGTGGAACTGCTTTCCTATCTTTATGAATGGAGTAAATGCACTCTGATAATCCTGAAATATATATGAGACAAGCGTGCCTCTTGATTTTCTTAATTCATCACCGGAAAGCTTAAGCATATCCTTTCCATCAAGATTGATTGAACCACCTGTCACCTTAAGCTTACCCGGAAGAATTCTTCCAATAGCTGATGAGGTTATACTCTTTCCGCTTCCGCTTTCACCTATTATCGCAGTACATTTTCCTCTGTCTATTGAAAAGCTGATATTAGAAACCAGCGGTGTATCATAATAAGATATTTCAAGGTCTTTAACTTCTAACACTGCCATAATCAATCACCAGCCTTTTCTTTAATATTGAACATTTTTTCAACTCTGTTTCCGAAGAAATTGAATATCATAACTGCTATGAATATCGCTGCACCAGGAATAACCATTGTAATCGGATGAGTTGAGAAGTATGCTCTTCCTTCATTCAGCATAAGTCCCCATTCTGCATTAGGTATCTGTATACCAAAGCCAAGATAAGACATTGAAGCAACAGTAAGAATAGTTCTTCCGACATCTACTATGGCAAGTGCTATTACATTTCCTGTGACATATGGCAGCAAATGCTTAAAAAGAATCTTGGCTGAATTAACGCCATCAATCTTTGCAGCCATAATATATTCCTTTTCTTTCTCAGAAATAATAATACTTCTTGATACCCTGCAATACTTAAACCAGCGGAACATGGCAATCGCAATTATTACATTAAGTGTTCCACCACCAAGAATACCGCTTATGATAATGGCAATGATTGTGCTTGGGAATACCATGCAGGTATCAACTATTCTCATGATGAACCAGTCAACCTTGCCACCGAAATATCCTGCCATAAGACCGAGTGAAACACCGGAAACCAGCGATATCACAAGTATGATAAATGATGTGAATACTGATGTCTGGCCACCGGCTATGATTCTTGAAAATACATCTCTTCCAAGGCTGTCTGTGCCAAGCAGATGCTTTGCAGAAAAACCTGCGAATCTGTTAGACATATCAATTTCATTAGGATCATAAGGTGTAAAATATTTGCCAAATGTAAGTATTAAAATAAATGCTGCAAATAATACGATATATATAATGTCTACTTTAGTAATCTTCTTTTTCATCGCTTTTCTGCCCCCTTTATCTTAATAGCCGGATTAAGCAGTCTGCATCCCATATCAACCAATGTGTTACATATGAATATAGTCACACCTAAGAAAAGTATGTAAGCCTGTATGACATATATATCTCCTGCCTTGATAGCATCAAGTGAGAGCATGCCTAAGCCTCTCATTGAGAATATAGACTCTGTTATGAATGCACCACCGAACAATTCTCCTAAAGAAATACCGAACATTGTAAGCACCGGAGTAAATGCATCTCTTAACACATGGAAGCAGAATATTCTCTTTTCAGTGATTCCTCTTGCCCTGGCTGCCCTTACAAAATCCTTATCCCATGATTCAATGATATTCTGTCTTAAAAGCTTAATAAACTGTGGAGTAAATGTGATTCCTAAGGTAAAGGATGGCAGGAACATTGCATTAAAGCTCTTGGCGCTGCCTATTGCCGGGAATATCCGAAGCTTTACAGCAAAGAGCTGTATAAGCAGAAGTCCTAACCAGAAATTCGGCATAGCTGTCAGAAACATACATATTGCATCTACTATCCTGTCTAATATACTTCCCTTAAACTTTGCACATACAAGACCAAGTGGAATAGATACAACTATGATAACTATTATCGCTCCTATTGCCAGATAAAGTGTTGTTCCGATTGTTGCCTGTATTTCCTTGACAACCGGCTGTCCTGATGTAATCGAAACTCCTAAGTCTCCCTTGAACACATTTCCAAGCCATCTTACATACTGGACTACCACCGGATCATTTAATCCGTACTCTGCTCTTACCTCATCTAATTCTGCATCACTAAGTACTGCCGCATTATCTCCTAACAGCGCTCTTACCGGATCGCCCGGAACAAGCTGGATAATCAGGAAACTTATGATAGTAAGTACAAAGAAGAAAATTATGGCATTGAATAAGCCTCTGAATTTACTTAATTTATTCTTCACAAGCGCCACGCTCCCATCTTAAGCACAATGTAGGTATCAAAAAATTGATACCTACATCTTGCTGCTACTTAAAATTAATTACTTATCTTATTTTAATATCCTGCAAGCTCATCATTGATGTAATACTGCTCACTTGCATATACCGGAACATTAGATAACTTCTTCTTGTTATATACGATATTAAACTGTGGGTTCATGTACCATGTCATATAGCACTGGTCTTCAACCTCTAATGCAGCTTCCTTTATAAGCTCTGTTCTTGTATCATCATTTACCTCAACCTTAATCTTTTCTATAAGGCCCTGTAACTTATCATTAGCTACTCTTGTAGTAGAATAGTTGTACTGGGATGCTGTATCAAAGCATGTGTTAAGGATATATGCTGCATCTCCTCTTGGAACTGCGAACATTGAAGCCATTGAAAGATCCCACTCAGAGCTGTGTGATGTATCTCCAAGATAATCATCTATATCATCTGATGTAATATTAACTGTTGCATTAATTCCAACTGATGCGAAGCCTGACTGTATAAGCTGTACAATATCATTCATCTCTGAAAATGAATCATATGAATGGAATACTAAGTTAATAGGCTGTCCGTTATCTGTAACCTTTCCATCTGCTACTGTAAGTCCTGCTGCCTTGAAATATTCAAGAGCCTTCTCCTTATCATATGTTGAACCCTTATAATCAGGTGTTGCGTCATATCCTTCCGGTACACAGCCCTCACCTGCAATAGCTGTTCCTAACATAATTGAGTTAACGATTGTGTTCTTATCTACAAGACAGTCAAGTCCTTTTCTGAAATTAACATTGCTGGTATATTTACCTTCAAGGTTGTATATTACATATCTGTCTCTGGTTGTAAGTGTTGATAATGAATATCCGAAATCATCACTGTTTTCAATTGTCTCAATGTTGCTGCAGCTTGCATTAACTACTAAATCAACATCTCCTGACTGGAGCTGTAACCATCTTGCAGCCTCATCATTATTCATGAATATGTTAATCTTTTCAAAATTAACAGTACCGCGGTAATTATCGTTCTTCTCTACTGTAGCTGACTGCTCTGATTTAAATGCTGTGAACTTATATGGACCAGTTCCTACAACGCCTGTTGACTTATCTGCAACTGTCGTATCCTGTATGCATGTCTGTGGATGTGAAAGATAACTTTCAAAATCTACTGTTACAGAATTATTCTTTATTGTAAGAACATTGCCCTCTGCGTTCATGGATTCAATATTAAGAGACTTGTTAAGACCTTTATTGTTATCACACAGATACTGAAGGCTGTTCATAACTGCTGTGGCATCGCATACATTTCCATTAGAAAACTTTACGCCATCCTTTATTGTAATTGTCCAGGTCTGCTTATCTGTTGATTCAATTGACTCTGCAAGCCATGGAACTAACTTTCCTTCTGTATTACATTTTACTAATGATTCTCCAACTCCGGCTCTTGCAAATAATGTTGTTGAACCGTCATATGCTGGATCCAGTGTCTTAGTAAGGTTAATCCATGACACATTTAACTCTGTAACATGCTCGGTTTCGGTTCCGCCACCCGAACATGCTGTCATTGAAAATACACTGACCATGCATAGCAATAAAGCCATTATCTTACATACGAATTTTTTCTTCATACTTTCCTCCATTTCTGTCTTACTGATATAAGACCTCTCATTTCCTCATATTAATGCGATGTACATGTTCATCAGCGCCAATAAACATCCATATATAATAAAAAAGAAGTATGGAACTGACACCTTCATCAGTCCCATACTTCTTTGTATGGATATACACATCTACATTCTGTAAAAATGTGCTCGTTTATTTGCTTGTCTATATTTTTAACTCTATATCTGCTATAGAGTCAAGACTTTTTTTCATCAAAAGTAAAATTTCTGTAAATTATTTGTAGCTGTTCAGAGCCAGGCAAAATTTCATAAATCAGACATAGAATGCTTGCATTCCTA
>CAVKBP010000048.1:0-14924 GCA_963654395.1 Ruminococcus sp. CAG:382 | reverse complement strand
TTTTCAAAATCTATGTAATAATCATAGCTTGAAATACTTGACCTAAATTTACTAAGCCATTCATCAAAATTCCTATTTGTCATTTAGTACCTTCTCCAATCTTCTCTTAGATATTTCCATATATTCTTCACTTACATCTATTCCTATAAACTTTCGTCTATATCTCACTGCTTCTACCCCAGTAGTTCCTGAACCACAGAAAGGATCTAGGATAACTTGTCCTTCCTCTGTCGATGCAAGTATTATTCTTTCCAGCAAATATTCTGGTTTCTGTGTAGGATGCTTTCCCTCCACCTTCTCAGATGGCTTTGTCAATGAGCCTATCCAAACATCCTTCATCTGCTTTCCACCATTCATTTCTTTCATTTTTTGATAATTAAAAAAATGCCGAGACTTCTTATCATTCTTCCTAGCCCATAAAATGGTTTCTGTAGAATGTGTGAAGCATCGACATGCTAAGTTTGGCGGTGGATTTGTTTTCTGCCATGTTATGTTATTAATTATCTTGAAGCCTTCCTGCTCCAATGCCATACCAATCGAATATATATTGTGTAATGTTCCTGATATCCATATTGTGCCATTTGGCTTTAATACTTTCTTACATAACTTAATCCACTTTCTATTAAACTTGTGTTTCTCTTCGACACTGGTTCCACCTTCTGAAAGTTTATCCCATGAGCCTTTATTTACAGAAACCATTTTCCCACCTTTACAAGTAATCCCATTGTTACTTAAAAAATAAGGTGGGTCAGCAAATATCATATCTACTGATTCTGGTTTCATCTTAGTTAGAATCTTAAACGAATCACCTATAACCAACTGTGATTCATCAGTCTCAAAGTATAATGGCACTTTCTTTATAAATAAGTTATCCATTATATTTCTCCTTGTTTTTTGGAGCAAAATGCAAATCTCTATTAGCGAACACATTAACTCCATTTAATAATTACATATTATTACTTCTTCTCCAACTCTATTTGATGCATCAGAATTAATCATACGCTTAACGCTTACAACATCTATTTTGTAATCTTTATTTCCATATAAATCATTTATCAAATCTGTATTATGATTTGTAAGCATGCAATAGCATCCTCTTGCTGTTAATTCATCATAAAGTCTCGCTAATCGCCTATGACTTTCAATATCAAAGCCCTCCTTGGTATATGATTCAAATGACGTTGGATTCAATGGAGCATACGGACTATCAATAAATACAAAATCCCCTTTCTTTGCTCCCTTACAAGCTTCCTCAAAATCCCCATCAATAATAGTTATTTCCTTCAGGTACTTAGAAATCTCTAGGATAGAATCTTCATCAACAGAAGCTCTACGGCTATTATTATACGGAACATTAAATAATCCTTTTCCATTAACACGATACAACCCATTAAAACAATGTTTGTTGATAAACACAAACAATGCTGCCAGCTCTACATCATATTCAGATTTCATCAACTTATCATTGTAATGCTCTCTTTGTGAATAATAATATTTTTTCCCATCTTCCCACATTTCTTCATCAAGTTTATTAACAGCTTTTAAGAACACATCTGGTGCATCACATATCTGCTTATATGCATTTATCAGAGCTTTGTTTATGTCATTTATCAAAGCCTTTTCTGGCAGCAATTCAAATGTAACTGCTCCTCCACCTACAAATGGTTCAAAATAATTATTGTATTTTTCAGGCATTCGTTCTTTAATTTGTGATAAAAGCTGTCTCTTTCCCCCAGCCCATTTCACAAATGGAGCGATATTTGAATTACTCATTTAAATTTCCTCTTCTCTATGTCATACATACCACATTCTATTTGTTTATTATACTTTGAAACCAATAAAATAACAACAGTAGCTTTCACTTTTAGTGAATAGAAAAGATTTTATTTTTGAAACACAAATATATATTCATGTGCCAACATTAAAAAAGAATTATTACGATTCTTCCAATATTTTGTTGAACAGCAATTATGCTGCTCTTTAATAATTATTTCTTTATTCGAAAAGCCAGCATTTAAAAAACATTCCATCATCCTAAACCCTAGTGGAATAACTTTCCCATGCTTTCTAACATCCCCCATCATAACCGCACACATCTTACCTTTTTTAAGAACCCTATATGATTCTGCTGCCACTTTATTCATCTCATCTAAGAATTTATCCACACAAAGTAATGAAATATCACTTGATATTCCTTTACTATACTTAATAATATCCGCATATGGAGGATGAGTACAAATAAAGTCAATATGCTCATCTTTAATAAAATATAAGTTTGTTGCATCTGCATTTTTAGTAAATATCTTTGATTTTGTTTCACATTGGAATTTTAAATTTGTTTCAGAAATTGAAACTGACTGCGGATTAATATCAATACCTACCGCATTACGACCCAGTAGCTTTGCCTCAACTAAAGTTGTTCCACTACCCATAAATTGATCTAAAACCCACTCTCCGGGTTTCGAATAACGAAGTATCAGATTTCTTGGCACATACGGTGACCAGTTACCTCGATACTTCCCTGAATGCGTTGCCCAACTGCCCCTGTCTGGAAACGACCAGACTGTCGTTGGTTCAAGCTGAAAATTATTTGGTTGTAAATTTATAAAACCCCCACCCTTCTTAGTTAAGATTAATCTTATTATACATTAGTTTATATAGAAAATCCATCTCTTTTTCTTTCACAATAAGTGAATTTATATACTATCAGCGACATGCGATAATATTCACAAATAGTGAAAGAGGTATTACTATGCGTTTTGAATCAGATACAAGCCTATACCATGTTATAGGTACAAACATAAAACATTATAGAGAACAGGCAAGATTAACACAAATGCAACTTGCAGAACAAGCCGGAATCAGTATTAGCTATCTTTCAAAAATAGAAGCAGCTGGATGTGATAAAAGCCTTTCTATATCTGCTCTTAATCAGATTGCTAATGCTCTTAATGTTGATATTATTAATTTTTTCAAGGAGGTAACACACAATGACATACAATGATATGCTTAATTTAGTTTTAGCACTTCCCTTTGATACAATGAAAGAAGTTTACAGCAATGGTGAACAATCCCTATTAATTTTTCGTCCCAGCACTCTATCCAAACGTTTCAAAAACTATGATATAAATACTAATTTTCAGATTTTTCTTAAGATAGGAGATGATAAACCTTTCAAACCGAATCATCTTCGACTACTTATTGATCTTAAACTTCGTGCTAGAGAAATTCCTCAATCAAGGATAGAACTTTTAACTGCATTTGATAAAATATTCTATGGTGTAGAACCATTAGAGGCAATTTCTCCGCTAACACATATTAACTTTACTCAATATATTAATCCGATTGACATAACTGCGGTACTCGCACAATTATTCATAATTGAACAGAATATTGGTTATGGTAGCAAAAGCACTTTCAATCCACCATCTCTTTATATCCATGGATGGATACGTACTTTCATTGCATCTGACCAGGAAATTGATCAAATTGTATACCGTATTTGTAGAAACACTCCTCCTGCTGTAAAATATACATGTCAAGATAATAAAAATCATTCTAAATATAATCCTAATGCTGAATTATTATGGTACATTAACTGAATTCATAGCAAGCTGCCACATCATGCGACAGCTCGCTATCTATCTTCATACATCTCCCATTGGACATTATTCTTAATATAATCTAGCATTTTCCAATATTCTTATTTTGACATAAGAAAAAGCCCCGAAAAATCGGGGCTTTTGAAATATCAATTTTCTTAATATTATCTCTTGCTGAACTGCGGAGCGCGACGAGCTGCCTTTAAGCCGTACTTCTTTCTCTCCTTCATTCTTGGATCTCTTGTTAAGAAACCAGCCTTCTTAAGTGATGGACGGTACTCGTCTGAATCAACCTGAAGAAGTGCTCTAGAGATACCATGTCTGATGGCACCAGCCTGACCTGTGTATCCGCCACCGTGTACATTAACGATTACATCAAACTTGTCAGTTGTCTCTGTGAGAGTTAATGGCTGCTTTACAACAACCTTAAGAGTCTCAAGACCGAAATACTCATCAAGTGATCTCTTATTTATTGTGATATTACCTGTACCTGGTACTAAATATACTCTAGCAATACTGCTTTTTCTTCTACCTGTTCCGTAGAACTTTCCGTTTGCTTTCTTAGCCACTGTTAATTCCTCCTTATATGTGTCCTATATTAAAACTTTAATACTTCTGGCTTCTGAGCTGCCTGCTCATGATCTGGACCAGCATAAACATGAAGCTTAGTGAACATCTGACGTCCTAAAGGTCCCTTTGGAAGCATTCCCTTAACAGCAAGCTCGATAACCTTCTCAGGCTTCTTTTCCATCATTTCCTTAAGTGTTGTTTCCTTTAAACCACCAACATAGTCAGAGTGGCTGTAGTAAACCTTCTGGTCAAGCTTCTTTCCAGTAACCTTAACCTTATCAGCGTTAATTACGATAACATTGTCACCACAGTCAAGGAATGGAGTGTAAGTTGGCTTATTCTTTCCTCTTAACACAGCAGCAACCTGTGATGCTAAACGACCTAATGTATAATCTGCAGCATCTACTACATACCATTTTCTTTCGATTGTAGATGCACTAGCCATATAAGTTTTCATTAGTTTTCCTCCTGAAATATTGCTATAATGCTTAATTATTAATGTATATAAATGTCTCTCCGGGGCTTTGGTGAAACACTTAAAACCTTAATTATGGGCGCACTTATCACGCCACATTTCTGAATTATATAACACATAACCACGCGTGTCAATATGCTTTTACAAATGTTTTTCCGGAGTTATCCACCTCAGCCAAGCCTTGAGTCATCACTATCCACATATTCTATGCCAACAAGCGTAAGTCCCTGTGGAGGAGCAGTCTGTCCCGCCACAGTCCTGTCCTTTGCCTCTAACATCTGCTTCACATATGAAGGCTCAAACCTTCCTTTTCCCACCTGTATTAGAGTTCCTGCGATGATTCTAACCATATTATATAAAAATCCATTGCCCTTAATCCGGATAATTATTTCGTGTCCTTCCTGTAAAACCTCCAGTGAATATATAGTCCTCACCGTCGATTCCGCCTGCGTCCTCACGCAGCAGAAGCTCTTAAAATCATGCTCACCCACAATATATGCTGCAGCCTCTCTCATTCTCTCAATGTCGATAACGCCTGCAACCTGCCATGTAAAATTGCGTCTCTGCGGCAATGGCACAGAAGTATTAAGTATCCGGTATTCATATGTCTTTCTTGTGTTGCAGTGTCTCGGGTGGAAATTGCCGGAAACCTCCCACGAATCCTGAATAACAATCGAGTCCGGAAGAAATCTGTTTAGTGCAAATGTGAATCTGTCTCCAGGTATCGTCGAATCCGTATCGAATACAGCCACATTTCCATAAGCATGCACACCTGCGTCAGTACGGCTTGCTCCGGTCACATGCACATTTTCACCTGTAAGCTCGTGAATTGCCCTGTCAAGATACATTTCTATAGTTGGTGCCTCCGGCTGAATCTGCCAGCCAGAATATTCAGTTCCATCATACGCTACGATAAGCTTTATTCTCCGCATGACAATCTCCTCCTTAAGCATTCACAATAAGCCTCTGGATTAGTGCGCCTCTGCCTTTAATCCCCATTATATCAGCTTAATTATAATCTTAACCGCAATTACACATGCCAGATACAGCGCAATAATAATATATGCATTGATATCTCTTCTTGAGTATTTCAGCGGCTTCATCTTAGTTCTTCCCTCTGAGCCATGGTAGCATCTCGCCTCCATAGCCATGGCAAGCTCGTTGGCTCTTCTGAATGCTGATATGAACAAAGGCACAAGAATCGGAATCATAGCCTTTGCCCTCTTGATAATATTTCCTGACTCAAAATCAGCGCCTCTTGCCATCTGCGCCTTCATTATCTTATCTGTTTCCTCGATAAGAATCGGGATGAATCTTAACGCGATTGACATCATCATTGCAATCTCATGAACCGGAACCTTAATATATTTTAGGAAACCAAGTCCTTTTTCAAGCCCGTCAGTCAGGTTATTAGGTGTTGTTGTAAGCGTCATTAGCGACGAGCCCATAATCAGAAATATGAGTCTTACCACCATAAATACAGCCGTATTAAGACCTTCATGCGTTATGGTCAGCTTCCATATCCTTATCAGCGGTGTTCCCGGTGTCAGGAACAGGTTAAATGCGGCACTGATTACAATTAATATTACAATTGCCTTAAGGCCTTTTACAATGAATTTAAGCGGTATCTTAGACAGACCAATTGCTATCGCCAGAAATGCTGCGACAACCAGATACAGCCATATATTACTTCCCAGAAACAGGGATATCACGAATATTAAGGTACCCATAAGCTTAACTCTCGGGTCCAGTCTGTGTATTACCGAATCAGCCTGATAATACTGTCCTATTGTTATATCTCGAATCATTCCAATCTCCATTCCTGCCTGTTTTTCAGGGCATTTCAAGTTTGTGCGTAAGCACAAATCCTGCGTGTGAAAAGCCAGATATTTTCACACAGCTTCATTTATCTTAAGGCTGACAGAATGCTTTCCTTCGCTTCATCAATTGTGATAGCATCCGTATTCACATCAAAGCCCGCCTGCTTTAAATCATTCATCAGATAAGTTACCTGTGGTGCTGCAAGTCCTATCGCCTCCAGCTCCTTGTAATGCTTAAACACATTTCTTGGCGTGTCATCATAAGTCAGCACACCATCATTCATAACCATAATTCTGCTGACATAATTAGCCACATCATCCATACTGTGTGATACCAGAACAATAGTCATTCCAGTCTCTTCCCTTAAGTACTTAAGACAATTAAGAATATCATCTCTTCCCTTAGGATCAAGTCCTGCTGTAGGCTCATCCAGAATGAGCACATCCGGCTTCATCGCAAGCACACCTGCAATGGCAACTCTCCTTTTCTGTCCACCTGACAGGTCAAATGGCGACTGATAAAACATATTATCCTCAATCCCAACAAGTCTTAACGACTCAAATGCCCTAATCTCGACCTCTTTTTGTGAAAGTCCGAGATTCTTAGGTCCAAAGCACACATCCTTAAATATTTCTGTCTCAAAAAGCTGATGTTCCGGATACTGGAAAACCAGTCCCACCCTGCTTCTTAATTCCTTCATATCAAAGCCCTGCTCATATATATCTCTGCCATTGTAATATATATGACCTTCTGTCGGCTTAACTAATCCATTAAGGTGCTGTATAAATGTGGATTTACCCGAACCTGTATGTCCGATAAGTCCGATAAATTCACCATCCTCTATTGCACAGCTCACATTTTTCAAAGCCTGTCTCTCAAAGCCAGTACCTTTTTCATAAATGTAGCTGATATTATCTACTATTATTGACATTGAAACCCTCATTTCTAACTCTAATGAGTTCCTCTGTGAATTCCCCGAAGGTCAATATTCCATTTTTTAACGGAACACCCTCCTTCTGAAGCTCATAGGCTAATTCTGTAACATGCGGCACATCCAGCCTTAATTCCTTTAACTTCTCCACCTGCGAGAATATCTCCCGGGGTGTACCCGACATAACAAGCTTTCCGCCATCCATGACATAGAGCTTATCTATATCGATTACTTCCTCCATATAATGGGTAATAAGGATAACCGTTACATTTTCCTGCCTGTTTAATTCATGAAGTACCTTAAGTACTTCCTTTCTTCCTGACGGATCAAGCATTGCTGTTGGTTCGTCAAGTACTATGCATTTCGGCTTCATTGCCACAATTCCTGCAATCGCCACTCTCTGCTTCTGTCCTCCAGACAGCTTATTAGGCGACTGGTTTCTGAAAGCATACATTCCAACAGCTTTCAGGCTCTTTTCAACCCGTTCCCATATTTCTTCTGTTGGAACACCAATATTTTCCGGTCCAAATCCAACTTCTTCATCAACAAGAGTTCCAACTATCTGGTTGTCAGGGTTCTGGAATACCATTCCGGCTGTCTGTCTGACCTTCAAAGTATTCTCGTCTTCTCTTGTGTCCATACCATCAACCCACACAGTTCCCTCTGTCGGCATAACAAGTGCATTCAAATGTTTTGCAAATGTTGATTTTCCGGAGCCGTTATGACCTAACACAGCAACAAAATCGCCCTGTTTAATGTCAATGCTCACATTATCAACAGCCTTAGTTATTCCCTCAACATTGCCGTCTTCATCGCGTCTTATATATTCAAATGTGAGGTTTTTAGCTTTAACTATTCCCATATGACCTCCTGCCCTTTTAAGTCTTACCGCAGATTTCAAAAAAAGCGGATAAGTTTCCTTACCCGCTTAGATTGCAATTGAAATTAAACTAATTCAAGAAGAACTTCCATTGCTGCATCACCTTTTCTTAAACCGATCTTAACGATTCTTGTATAACCGCCCTGACGACCAGCATACTTAGGTGCGATCTCATCAAATAACTTATTAGTAAGATCTACAGTCTTAGTATTCTTCTTCTTTCCAGCAGCCTGTGCAGGAACTTCTGTAACTGTATAAAGAACCTTGTCCATCTGCTTTCTTGCATGAAGTCTTGAAGGAAGATCCTTCTTGATTTCCTTCTCTACTGTCTCATATACAGTAACCTTCTTGCCATCAACAACTTCCTTAACTCTCTTGCCTTCAGCATCCTTCTTAGGAACCTTAGCTGAAACCTTAACTGTTTCGAAATTGTCTTTTTCTTTAACTGCAAGTGTGATAAGCTTTTCAGCTATCTTCTTTACTTCCTTGGCTCTTGCCTCTGTAGTAACAATCTTGCCATTCTCGATTAATGCTGTTACCTGGCTTCTTAATAAAGCCTTTCTCTGGCTTGATGTTCTGCCGAGCTTTCTATATTTTGCCATGATTTACCTCCATTTGTAACAGCCATACATGCGCTTATGGACTTACTGTACAGCCGCCGTATCTACAAATTAATCTTCATTAGGTCTGAGATGTAAGCCCATTTCCTTAAGCTTAAGGAGAACCTCATCTAAAGACTTCTTACCTAAGTTTCTTACCTTCATCATATCATCTGATGTCTTGTTGCAAAGCTCTTCAACTGTGTTGATACCGGCTCTTCTAAGACAATTAGATGAACGGACAGATAATTCAAGATCTTCAATGCTCATTGAAAGGACCTTAGTAGTCTCATCCTCTTCCTGCTCAACCATGATTTCCACCTTCTGAGCATTCTCTGAAAGATTGATGAATCCCTTTAAATGTTCACTTAAAACCTTGGCTGCGAGACTTAATGCCTCGTCTGGTTCTATTGTACCATTAGTGAATATATCAAGTGTAAGCTTATCAAAATCTGTATCCTGACCTACACGAGTATTCTGGACAACCATATTAACTCTCTCTACAGGTGTGTAGATTGAATCAACAGCGATAACGCCTGCTGGCTGGTCTTCTCTCTTATTCTTTTCAGAGCTTACATAACCACGACCATTAGTGATTGTAAGTTCCATTGAAAGCTTGCTGTCTGCACCATTGAGATGTGCAATAACAAGATCCGGATTAATTATTTCAATATCAGGATCAACCTGTATATCTGATGCTTTAACTACACCTTCGCCAACGAAGTCAATGTGGGCTTCCTTAGGCTCAACAGAATTTCCGTTGTTCTTGATTGATAACTGCTTGATGTTCATGACGATCTCAGTAACATCTTCCTTAACACCTGGAATTGAGCTGAATTCATGAAGTACACCTTCAATTTTGATACTGCTTACGGCTGTACCAACTAATGAAGAGAGCATAATTCTTCTTAAAGAATTACCTAATGTTAAACCATAACCCCTTTCGAGTGGTTCAACAACAAATTTTCCATACTTGCCATCTTCTGATTTTTCTGTCATCTCAATCTTTGGCATCTTGAAATTAAAATCTGCATCAACCATGTATAGTCCCTCCTTTTTATGGGTTTTATAAGTTTTATTCTATACTTCCGGTACGGATTACTTAGAATATAACTCGACGATAAGCATCTCGTTTACAGGAACGTCAATAACTTCTCTTGTAGGAATTGACTTAACTGATCCCTTAAGGGCGTCTGCATCTGCCTCTAACCACTCTGGAACAAGTCTTCCGTTAGTAGACTCAAGGATTTCCTTGTATCTTGCTGATGACTTAGATTTCTCTCTGATTTCGATAACATCTCCAGCCTTTACAAGGTATGAAGGGATGTTTACGCACTTACCATTAACTAATACATGCTTGTGATCTACAATCTGTCTAGCTTCTTTTCTTGTTCTTGCGAATCCTAATCTAAAAAGAACATTATCAAGTCTGAGCTCGAGCATGATCATAAGGTTCTCACCAGTCATACCCTTCTGTCTCTCAGCCTTCTTATAGTAATTTCTGAAAGGCTTCTCTAATACACCGTAGATAAACTTAGCCTTCTGCTTCTCACGAAGCTGCATTCCATACTCGCTAACCTTTCTACCAGCGTTCTTTGCCTTTCTTCTAGATTTCTTATCTATTCCTAAATATACAGGATCCATGTCAAGAGATCTACATCTCTTGAGGACAGGTGTTCTATTAACTGCCATTGTAATCTTACCTCCCTAAATTAAACTCTTCTACGCTTTGGTGGACGGCATCCATTGTGTGGAACTGGAGTAACATCCTTGATACTTGTAACTTCAAGACCTGCTGCTGAAAGTGCTCTGATAGCTGCTTCTCTACCTGAACCAGGTCCCTTAACCATAACGTCTACAGACTTTAATCCGTGAATTAATGCAGCCTTAGTTGCTGTCTCTGCTGCCATCTGTGCTGCATAAGGAGTAGACTTCTTAGATCCTCTGAATCCAAGTCCACCTGCTGATGCCCATGATAAAGCATTTCCTTCTGCATCTGTTAAAGTAACTATTGTATTATTGAAAGATGACTGGATATGTGCCTGTCCTCTTTCAACATTCTTCTTAACACGCTTCTTTGTCACTTTTTTTGTAACTTTCTGAGCCATGATAACTAACCTCCTGTGAGTTTAACAATTCAATTATTTCTTCTTATTAGCTACAGTCTTCTTAGGACCCTTACATGTTCTTGCGTTAGTCTTAGTCTTCTGACCTCTGCATGGAAGTCCCTTTCTGTGACGGATTCCTCTGTAGCATCCGATTTCCTTTAATCTCTTAATATTCATGGCAACTTCTCTTCTTAAGTCACCCTCTACTAAATGCTCTGGATCAGCATCGATAACCTTAGCAATCTTTGCTACTTCTTCATCTGTAAGATCCTTAACACGTGTATCTGGATTAACGCCAGCCTCTTCAAGAATCTTAGATGATCTTACCCGGCCAATACCGTAAACATAAGTAAGTCCTATTTCAATACGCTTTTCTCTTGGTAAGTCTACACCTGAAATACGAGCCATGTGTCCTTTAACCTCCGTTTGATCAATTCATTAATATTAATTATAGATAGAAAAATGTAGTCCGATTCCTACGCAGCTCGTTCTATGCCCTATCCCCCGCTTCGAACGCCTGAAATGTGTGCGTCACCTTCAGTCTACTATATTAAATAGCAATGAACACCATCAACTTATCCGGATGTGTCATCGCTGCAGCCGCAAAACTGTTCTCTGTCCATCATAATCCAGACAGAATAAGTTACAATACCAACTAGTGAGATTGATATTATAACGCAGAAATATGAGAAGTACTTCTACTTCTCTGCCTCAGGGAAATTAACCCTGTCTCTGCTTGTGCTTAGGGTTTTCACAGATAATTCTGATGCTGCCCTTTCTTTTAATGACTTTGCATTTTTCACAAATTGGTTTAACTGATGATCTAACCTTCACTGCAAAAGCCTCCTTTCAGACAAGTTCGGTTGCTATTATAGCACAACCTTTTCTATCAACGCAAGGAAAATTTTACAAAATTTATATAGAATATTTTGTACATATATTCCTATTGTTTTTTATTTATCTCTCCAAATAATTCTTCCCTTTGTTAAATCGTATGGTGATAACTCGATTGTTACCTTATCACCAGGAAGAATTCTGATGAAGTTCATTCTTAACTTACCACTGATTGTAGCAAGTATCTGATGTCCATTCTCAAGTTCTACTTTAAAAAATGCATTAGGTAATTTCTCAACTACCTTTCCTTCGATTTCAATTACATCTGCCTTTGACATATAAGCTTACCTCCTATTATTTGGCACTGGTTTTAATCTGCTTAATCGCATACTTTATTTCTTCATTACTTATAAACAGGTTTTTCTCTATCTTTTCTGCAAGATCACTATCTTTTTGTTTTATAAGCTGGACATGCTTCAGCTTTTTCTTTTTAAGTTTATCTGTCGGCCTTAACCTGCCGTCCGACAGATAAACATATACATCATCAGATTCGAGAATCATATACACAGTACCTTTGTCATGGCCTGCTTTAGAACTTGCAAAATATCCTTTTATATCACTCATAGATAATTAACCTAAGATCTTAACTATTGCAGCAAATACATCATCCATAGGCTGTGTACCATCAACTTCTTTAAGTACACCCTTTCCTGAATAGTATTCGATCAATGGCTGTGTCTGATCATGATATACTGAAAGTCTGTTCTTTACTGTCTCTGGCTTATCGTCATCTCTTAAGATAAGCTTTTCGCCACATGCATCACATATTCCCTCAACCTTTGTTGGATTGAACTGGATATGATATGTTGCTCCACAACCTACACATGCTCTTCTTCCAGACATTCTGTTTATTATATTTTCATCAGGAACTTCGACATTGATTGCATAATCAACTGACTCTCCATTAGCACTAAGAGCCTTATCAAGAGCCTCTGCCTGAGGAATTGTTCTTGGGAATCCATCAAGGACATATCCGTTAGCACAATCTGCTTCCTTGAATCTGTCCATGATTAAATCAACTACTAATTCATCAGGTACGAGCTCACCCTTATCCATGTATGTCTTTGCCTTCTGTCCAAGCTCTGTATTGTTCTTAATATTAGCCCTGAAAATATCTCCTGTAGAGATATGTGGTACAGCATATTTTGCTGCTATCTTCTTTGCCTGTGTACCTTTTCCTGCTCCTGGAGCACCTAACATAATTATCTTCATAACATTTTCTCCATTCCAAAATCATAAATATCCGTAATAAATCATAATACACAAAGGACTTACCCGGCAAAAGCCAGGCAAGTCAATATTCTATACTAATATCATCCGAGACATAAGGAATTACTCACTTAAGAATCCCTTATAATAACGATTGCACATCTGTGACTCAATCTGCTTTAATGTCTCAAGTACAACACCAACAATAATGATGATTGATGTTCCACCGAAGGAAACAGAAGCATTAAAGAATCCTGTACACATTATTGGAATGAGGGCAATTATTAAAAGTCCTATCGCTCCAATAAATACGATATAATTAAGTATTTTGTTAAGATAGTCGCTTGTAGACTTACCAGGTGTTATTCCTGGGATAACTCCACCCGCTTTCTTTAAGTTATCAGCTACCTCAACCGGATTGAATGTTATTGATGTATAGAAGTATGCAAATATGATAAGCAGTACTATGTATACTATTAAACCGATTGAATACTTAGGAGCCTCAACTCTGCACCAGTATGATGAGCTGAGATATCTGGTCCACTCATATGATTTACCAAATAACTGTGCAATTATAACTGGGAACTGCATAAGTGATGATGCGAAAATAATTGGCATAACACCTGCAGTATTAACCTTTAATGGAATGTTTGTTGACTGTCCGCCAACTGTTCTTCTACCGCTGACCTTCTGTGAATACTGGACAGGAATTCTTCTCTCTCCATCCTGAAGGAAGCATACAAGAACAACCATAACTATAAGTATTGCTAATATTATTGCTGCTGCTAATACTCCCTTTGCAGGTGTCTTTGGTGCAACAAATGTGCTGTATAATGTAGCAAAATCACTAGGCATGCCAGATATGATATTAATTAAAAGTACAATTGAGATACCATTTCCAACACCCTTCTCAGTGATTCGCTCACCAAGCCACATTAATACTGCTGAACCAGCCGTAAGTGCAGCTACAACTACAATTATGCATACTACATAATGTATTGTACTGTACTGTGTTGAATCTTTGATAAGACCAGACCTGCCGAATCCAACAGCCATTGCAATACTCTCTATTAATGAAAGACCGATTGTTACATATCTGGTAATTGAAGCAATCTTCTTTCTGCCATCCTCGCCCTCTTTCTGCATTTCCTCTAACTTAGGAATTGCAATTGTGAGAAGCTGCATAATAATTGAAGATGTGATATACGGTGTTATGCTCAGCGCAAAGAGGGACATTCTTTCAAATGAACCTCCTGTAAATGCACTGAGGTAACTTAAATCACCAGTATTAATTCCACTAAGTAAGCTACTAAAATAATTGGTGTCTACTCCAGGGATTGGAAGCAAACTTCCAACTCTGACAACAACAAGAATTAATAATGTATATATTATCTTTTTTCTTATATCTTTGTTCTTAAAAGCGCCTACAAGTGTTTTAAACATATTAGATCACCTCGCAGGTTCCGCCGAGAGCCTCGATCTTCTCCTTAGCTGCAGCACTGAATGCATTAGCCTTTACAGTAAGCTTCTTAGTAAGCTCGCCGTTTGCAAGAATCTTAATTCCATCCTTAGGATTCTTAACGATTCCTGACTCGATTAATGTATCAACAGTAACCTCAGCACCGTTATCAAAACGATCTAATACATTAATGTTAATAGCAACGAATTCCTTACGGTTTCTGTTAGTGAAGCCTCTCTTAGGAATTCTTCTATATAATGGCATCTGTCCACCTTCAAAGCCTGGTCTTGGTGCTCCTGAACGAGCCTTCTGTCCCTTATGGCCCTTACCAGCAGTCTTGCCGTTACCTGAACCATGTCCACGACCTCTTCTGAAA
>CAVKBP010000047.1:0-15017 GCA_963654395.1 Ruminococcus sp. CAG:382 | reverse complement strand
AGATGTTTCCTTGCTTAAAGAGCCGGTCTATGTGCATAAGGCGCAGGCGCTGGTATATGGCTATATCTATGCGAGCCAGAAGAAGCTTGACAGGATTGGAATTCAGATGACTTATGTAACTCCAGAGCCGGAGACAGTTAATAAGTTTCTGGAAGAGTACACATTTGAACGGATAGAAGAATGGTTTAATAAGCTGATTGCAGGCTTTAAAAAATGGACTGATTATACATTTGACGAAAGATTTAGAAGAACAGAATCAATCAAGGGACTTGGGTTTCCGTATGAATACAGGGATGGGCAGAAAAATCTGTGCGTGAGCGTATACAGGGCGATTGAGGATGGTGAGAATCTGTATATACAGGCTCCTACCGGTGTCGGCAAGACGCTTTCTACAGTATTTCCGGCTGTTCAGGCGCTTGGACAGCAGATGGCAGACAAGATATTTTATCTGACCTCCAAGACGATTACAAGGACGGTTGCAGAGGATACCTACGAGATACTTAGAAATAATGGGCTTCATATGAGAACGGCCACTCTTACGGCGAAGGATAAAATATGTCCGCTTGATGAGCGTAACTGTAATCCGGTGGCATGCCCTTATGCGAAGGGACATTTTGACAGGATTAATGATGCGGTGTATGACATAATTACGAGCCGGATGGTTATTGGCAGGGATAATGTCATGGAATATGCGGACAGGCATAAGGTCTGTCCTTTTGAGATGTCACTTGATGTTTCGTACTGGTGTGATGGAATTGTATGTGATTATAATTATGTATTTGATCCGGATGCGTCGCTTAAGCGGTATTTTGGCAATGGCGCGAAGGGGGATTATGTATTTCTGGTGGATGAGGCGCATAACCTTGTGGACAGGGCAAGGGAAATGTACAGCGCTGTGCTAAAAAAAGAGGATTTTCTGGCGGCAAAGAAGCTGGTTAAGGATATGGACAAGCGGCTTGCAGGTGCGCTTGACAAATGTAACAAACAACTGCTTGATTACAAAAGACAGTGTGATATTTTCATGGTTGTGGACGGACTTGGCACATTTCCGGCAAGCCTTGAGCGCGTCATGGCTCTTATGCAGAAATTCATGGAGAGGCATAAGGGTGAGCCTGTGACTAATGAGCTGCTGGAGTTTTTCTTTTCAGTGAGACATTTTCTTAATATGTATGACTGTGCTGATGAAAAATATGTCTATTATAATGAGCATGATGACAATGGCGATTTTCTTGTACACCTGTATTGTGTTGATCCGTCAGGCAATATTAGTGAGAGACTTGCCCAAGGCAGAAGTACTGTGTTTTTCTCGGCGACGCTGCTGCCAGTGAATTATTTCAAGGAAATGCTTTCGGGTGATGTGTCCGAAAGGGCAGTGTATGCGCATTCGCCCTTTGAACCGGATAATAAAAGAATTGTGGTGGCTACTGATGTGACAAGCCGTTACACAAGAAGAAATCAGCGGGAATTTGCCAAGATACACGATTACATTATACATATGGTGTCTGGCAGAAGCGGCAGATATATGGTGTTCTTTCCTTCCTATTCTTACATGGAAAAGGTTCTAGAGAGCTTTAGGTGGAAAAGTGGAATCAATGTGGCTGAAGGTGGTGGAGAAGATACATTTTTACCAGAAGAAGGTATAAATGTGCTTGTTCAGGGGAGATTTATGAAGGAGGCAGACAAGGAGAATTTCTTATCAGCATTTTACAGGGAGCTGCCGGAGGGCGCTTCGCTTGTGGGCTTCTGCGTGCTTGGCGGAATATTCTCGGAAGGGATTGACTTAAAAGACGAGAGCCTTATAGGTGCTGTCATTGTCGGAACAGGGCTTCCTATGGTATGCAGGGAACGCAACATTTTAAGGGATTATTTTGATGAGTATGGGAAAAATGGATATTCGTATGCCTATGTTATTCCGGGAATGAACAAGGTTTTACAGGCGGCAGGAAGAGTTATAAGGACTGATACGGATAAGGGCGTGATTGCACTTTTGGATGACCGGTTCATGACTGGCGAGTATGAGAGCATGTATCCGCGGGAGTGGAACAGGATATATCCTGTCAATCTGGGCAATGCCGACAGATGTATCAAGGATTTCTGGACAGTTGCCATGGTGAAAGATTGACAAAATTTATACAAGCTTAGAACTTGTAGTCGGTCTTTTTGTGTGATAAAATTTAGGCAGATATTATTAAGTTCAGGATATATGATGATTTGGCAGAATTATGGGAGATGGGCTTATGCAGAACGTGGAAGAGATTAATAAGAATATAAAAGAGAAAACCGTGGACAGGCAGGTCTGGGAGTCACTTGGATTTGACGAATTACAGACTATTGAGATTATAAAGGGCATCGAGAATGGCATCGATGTGGGAGTGTATTGCAAAGAGGAATTCAGTGCTCCACAGATGAAAGCATTGAGGCTGGGGCTTGAGGAAAAGCTGGATGTAAGCAGAATTGCACAGCCGGAATATGATTATATGCAGATGGAAGAGTTAAAGCAGGCTATGCGCATGGGAATGGATATGGATGAAATATGCAATCCTAAGTTTGACCATTCTGTTATGCGGGAGATAAGGCTTGCAGCCGCTATGAAATATGATCTGACAAGATACGCGAAGCTGGGTTATCCCGGAGAGGTGCTAAGGCAGATAAGGCTTGCCAAGAAAGAAGATATTGACCTTACATTTTTCGTTGAGGACAATTATGATGAGTACCAGCTTAATGAGATCAGGCTTGGAATACACAGTTGTGTTGATATAACTAAATATATGCTTCACGAGTATAATGGTGAGCAGATGGAACAGATAAGAATCGGACTGGAAGAAGGCATAGATGTAACTCCGTATAACATGGTTGGATTCTCGTCAGGACAGATGAAGCAGATAAGGCTTGGAATTGAAGAAGGGGTTGATGTCACAGAGTATGCAGATCCTTTCATAGACGCAGTCAGAATGAAGGAAGAAAGGCACAGACTTTCTGATAAGTGGAACGACGAAAAGCCTTCCCTTAATGAACTGCAGACTCAGGAGATTCTTCTTGGACTTACAAGCGGGGTAGATGTTTCACTGTACGCTGATCCGAGATATACCTTTAAGGAGATGGAGAAGATAAGGCTTGCACTTGAAAGGGGAAGCAATCTGGACGGGCTGCTTAAGTATGGATGCTGACATTGGCAGCAGTTCTGGAAATGTTTTGGTTATGAGTGGGTAAACCTTTGGAAAGGAAGTGCGGCATGAGTAATACAGAAATTGTTGAAGATACAATTAACATAGATGATATAGAAATGCATGATATTATGGTGCATATATCGGACGACAATATGAGTGCGTCAGTGAGGCTTAGCAGATGCGGGGAAGGATATACTTATGAAGAGATTATGAATGAGCTTTCACTGAATGGCATCAGAGCCGGAATAGATGAGAAAAAGATACGCAATATGATTGCAGAAAAAATATATAACAAGCAGGTTGAGGTGGCTTCCGGAAAGCCGGTTGTGACTGGAAATGATGGATATTATGAATTCTTTTTCGATACGGACAAGCTTAATAATAACAGGCCTGCTGTGAGGGAAGACGGATCTATTGATTATTTTAACCAGAAGAAGTTCGAAATGGTTAATGAGGGAGATCTGCTTGCACGGTATCATGAGCCTACCAAGGGTGGCTTTGGCTTTGATGTATGTGGAAAGCTTCTTGTGCCTAAGCCGGGAAAGCCGATGCCAAGACTTCATGGAAAGGGCTTTAAGACCTCCGAGGATGGCAGTGAGATATATGCTGCCATATCAGGAAAGGTTGAATACTTCAACTATGATCTGAATGTTGTCAATGTATATATGGTGGATGGCAATCTTGATATGAGCGTGGGCAATATTGATTTTAATGGGGATGTCAATATTACAGGTGGTATAAGAAGCGGTGTGACTGTCCATGCGATGGGAAGTATATTCGTTGGTGGCTTTATCGAGGATGCGACGCTTATTGCAGGTAAGGATATTGTGTTAAAGGATGGTGTCAATACCAAGAATTCCGGAAAGATTCAGGCAGATGGTAATATATCAGGCAGGTTCTTTGAGAATACAGAGGTTATTGCAAAGGGAGATCTGCAGTGTGATTATATTCTTAACTGTAAGGTGTTTACATATGGCAAGGTATTCGTTGAAGGCTCAAGAGGCTCTATCATGGGCGGTGAGGTAACTGCTGTTATGGGAATCTGCACAGCCTCCTGCGGACATGTGAGCAATGTAAAGACCAGTTTAAGGGTTGGCTCAACCAAGGAGATAAGAAAGGAATATGCGGAGCTTATTATGCAGCTTAAGGATGTTAATACCCAGGTTGAAACCTTTGAACAGGCTCTTAAGAAGTACGAGGCAATTAAGCAGAGTATGCCGGAGAAGTATGATTCTGCCATGGTAATAAGGCTTATGCAGTCTAAGATTGTTAAAAAAGCAGAGAAAGCCAGACTTGAGGAGAGAAGCAAGGAGCTCTACAATCTTATTAAGGATTCAGAGGGAGCAGTGGTTAAGGTAAGAAAGGATATTTATCCTGGCAGCAGGGTATACATGGATGATAAAACTTATATGCCAAGCTCAGTATTTTCACACATTACTATTAAGAAAACACCTAGTACGATTATCTTAAGGGATTATGAAGACTAGACTAGGCAAGAATGGAGAATATTATGATAGAAGAAGTTGTTTCAGTGGAGCTGCCGGTTCATGAGAAGCTGGTTATCCGGAAGAACAGACTTATGAATGAAAAGGCAGGCACTGATGTGCCTAGAATATCTATAGTTACAGGCACTCATGGGGATGAGCTGGACGGTCAGTTAGTCTGCTATGAGATTATAAGAAGAATTGAAAGGGAAAAGGACAAGCTTAAAGGAATAGTCGATGTTTATCCAGATATTAATCCGCTTGGCATTGATACGGGTTCAAGGGGAATTCCTATGTTTGACCTTGATATGAACAGGGTTTTTCCGGGCGATAATAATGGGGCTATGGCTGAATATGTGGCAGCCAACATTATTGAAAATATTATCGGAAGTGATCTGTGCATTGATATCCATTCAAGTAATATATTCGTCAATGAGATGCCACAGGTCAGGATTAATGAGGATACGCAGGAGAAGCTTCTTCCTTATGCGAAGATGATGAATGCGCAGTTTGTATGGATATATTCATCAATTACGGTTCTTGATGCGACACTGGCATACAGCCTTAATCATCTTGGTGTGCCTACTCTTGTTACAGAGATGGGAGTTGGAAACAGGATTACGCCTAAATACTGCAGGGATATTGTTGATGGCATATTTAATCTTATGTCTCATATGGGAATATGGGATGATGAACCGAAGGTTGTCAACGAGCCTATTATCTCAACAGAGGGTGAGGTCACATTTTTAACAGCTAAGGAAAGTGGAATGTTCGTGTCGGCAGTTGATTCTATGGGAAGAATTGGAATCGGAACACACATAGGTGATATTATTGAGCCTATTGAGGGAAGGATAATCCAGAGAATTGAATCGCCTACGGATGGAATTATATTTACCTTAAGAGAGAATCCGGTAGTGCATAAGGGAGCTCTTATCGCAAGAGTTTATGGTGGCAGATGATGAAGAAAGAGATTATTTATTCGTTAAAGGGTATATACAGGGAAGACTATGAGATAGAGGGCTACAGGTTTGGTGGTGGTGAAAAATCAGCGTGTATTGTAGGTGCTTTAAGAGGCAATGAGATACAGCAGCTTTATATATGCTCACAGCTTGTTAAGGCACTTAAGGAGCTTGAGGCTCATGGCGCAATATCACATAATCATGAAATCCTTGTCATTCCTTCTGTCAACAGATTTTCCATGAATGTTGGAAAGCGGTTCTGGCCGACAGATAATTCTGATATTAACAGGGCTTTTCCGGGAGATGTCAATGGCGATACGACTAAGCAGATAGCGGGAACTGTCTTTGAGAGGATTAAAGGCTACAGCTATGGAATACAGTTTGCCAGCTTTTATATGCCGGGAGATTTTATTCCACATGTCAAGATGATGGATACAGGATACCAGAACGCGAGCCTTGCCAATCTTTTCGGACTGCAGTATGTTGTTATCAGAAAGCCTAAGCCGATGGATACAGTTACACTTAATTATAACTGGCAGATGAATGGCACTAATGCATTTTCAATATATACCAACAGCACTGATATGATTGATGAGAAGTCTGCAAGACAGGCTGTATCGTCGGTATTAAGATTCTTAACCAGAATGGGTATTCTTAAATACAACAATCACAGCGGATATATTGCGAGTGTTATTAATGAATTCGACCTGACATCTGTAAAGACCTATGATGCAGGATTTTATAAGAGGCTTAAAGAGCCGGGTGATCCGGTGCATCATGGTGAGGTTATTGCGCAGATTCTTGATCCGTGTGAGGGAACTGTGAAAAGTGAGCTGGTATCACAGACAGACGGAATTGTTTTCTTTGCACACACCGGACCGACAGTAATGGGAAACCAGGTTGTATATAAGATAATAAGAAGAATGCATGAATAGTTATTTGAAAATGCGTTTTATTGTGATACAATGTGTTAATATTCATATGTAGCTGTTCAGAGCCATGCAAATGTGAAGCATTCTGAAGTGACCTGGATAGTTACACATAATTAATCTCAGGAGGAAGATATGAGCGGCGTTAAGAGAGTTTTTGTCGAGAAAAAGAAACCATTTGCAGTTAATGCGAAAGAATTACTTGAAGAGATAGGCGGATATCTTGGAATAAAGACTATTACTGATGTAAGGGTTCTTATCCGTTATGATATCGAGAATCTTTCAGAAGAAACTTATAAGAAAGCACTTACTACTGTTTTTTCTGAACCACCGGTAGATGATGTTTACGAGGGAACATTTCCAGCAGGAAAGGATGATTTCGTGTTCTCTGTAGAGTATCTTCCTGGACAGTTCGACCAGAGAGCTGATTCTGCAGAGCAGTGTGTCAAGTTCTTCAATGAGAATGAAACTCCGGTTATTAAGACTGCTGTAACTTATGTATTGACAGGAGCTGTTACTGAGGATGAAAAGAATAAGATTAAGGAACATTGCATCAATCCTGTTGATTCAAGACAGGCAGCAGAGGATATTCCGGAAACCTTAGTTACTGAGTTCAAGACTCCGGCTGATGTTATTTATTTTGACGGCTTCAAGGATATGCCAGAGGATAAGTTAAAGGAATTATATGATTCCTTAGGACTTGCCATGACATTTAAGGACTTCAAGTTCATTCAGGAGCATTTTGCTGAGGTTGAGAAGCGTGATCCATCTATGACTGAAATCAGGGTGCTTGATACATACTGGTCAGATCACTGCCGTCACACAACATTTGCAACAGAGCTTACAGATGTTAAGTTCAAGGACGGATTTTACAGAGCGCCGATGGAAGCTACATATAACAAGTATCTTTCAGACAGGGCAGAGATTTATAAAGACCGTAAGGATAAGTTCGTATGCCTTATGGATTTAGCACTTATGGGTGCTAAGAAGTTAAAGGCTGAGGGCAAATTAGCTGATCAGGAGGAATCTGATGAGATTAATGCATGCTCAATTGTTGTTCCGGTTGAGATTGATGGAAAGACAGAGGAGTGGCTTGTTAACTTCAAGAATGAGACACATAACCATCCGACAGAGATTGAGCCATTCGGTGGCGCAGCTACCTGTCTTGGTGGTGCTATAAGAGATCCATTGTCAGGCCGTACATATGTATATCAGGCAATGAGAATTACAGGTGCAGCAGATCCTACAGTTCCTGTATCTGAGACACTTCACGGAAAGCTTCCACAGAGAAAGCTTGTTACAGGTGCAGCCCATGGATACAGCTCATATGGTAACCAGATCGGACTTGCTACAGGATATGTTAAGGAAATCTATCATCCTGATTATGTTGCCAAGAGAATGGAGATTGGCGCAGTTATAGCCGCTGCTCCTAGAAGTGCAGTTAAGAGAGAAAATTCTGATCCGGGAGATATCATTATTCTTCTTGGTGGAAGAACAGGACGCGATGGCTGTGGCGGAGCTACAGGTTCATCTAAGGTTCATACAGAGAAGTCTATTGAGGATTGTGGTGCTGAGGTTCAGAAGGGTAATGCACCTACAGAGCGTAAGATGCAGAGACTTTTCAGAAGACCAGAGGTTACTAAGCTTATTAAGAAATGTAATGACTTTGGTGCAGGTGGTGTATCAGTTGCAATTGGTGAGCTTGCAGCAGGTCTTAAGGTAGACCTCGATAAAGTTCCTAAGAAGTACGAGGGTCTTGATGGAACAGAGCTTGCTATATCAGAGTCTCAGGAGAGAATGGCTGTTGTAGTAGATCCTAAGGATGTTAAGGAATTCTTACAGTATGCAGCAGAAGAGAACTTAGAGGCAGTTGAGGTTGCTGTTGTAACAGAAGAGCCAAGACTTGTGCTTAGCTGGAGAGGCAAGGATATCGTTAATATTTCAAGAGCATTCCTGGATACTAACGGAGCACACCAGGAGACTAAGGTTGTAGTCGACATCCCTTCACAGGAGGAGGATTACCTTAAGCCAGTCAAGGTTACAGATGTACGCGGCAAGTGGTTAAAGACTTTAGCAGACCTTAACGAATGCTCACAGAAGGGACTTGTTGAGAGATTTGATGGTTCTATCGGAGCAGGTTCAGTATATATGCCATATGGTGGCAAGTACCAGCTTACAGAGACACAGAGCATGGTTGCAAAGCTTCCAGTGCTTAAGGGCAAATGTGATACAGTAACTATGATGGCTTATGGCTTTGATCCATATCTTTCATCATGGAGTCCATATCATGGAGCAATCTATGCTGTAACTGATTCTGTAGCTAAGATTGTTGCTGCCGGTGGTGATTTCAGTAAGATTAGATTCACCTATCAGGAATACTTCAGAAGAATGACAGAGGATCCGGAAAGATGGAGCCAGCCATTTGCTGCACTTCTGGGTGCATATGAAGCACAGATGGGCTTCGGACTTCCATCAATCGGTGGTAAGGACAGTATGTCAGGAACATTTGAACATATTGATGTTCCACCAACACTCTGCTCATTTGCCATTGATGTAGCTAAGGAGAGCGATATTATCACTCCTGAGCTTAAGAATGATGGTGATGTATTAGTAAGATTCGATATTAAGAAGGATCAGTATGACCTTCCGGATTTCGAGCAGGTTAAGGCACTTTACAGTGCTATACATGAGCTTATAGAGAAGAAGGCAATCGTGTCTGCATATGTATTAGATGCCAACGGACTTGTACCAGCACTCAGCAAGATGGCATTTGGTAATAAGATGGGCTTCGAGATTAGTTCTGATGTTAAGGAAGATGACCTTTTTGCACCAGCTTATGGCTGTATCGTTGCAGAGGTTCCGGCAGACAGGCTTTCTGAGATAAATGTGGCTTACACTAAGGTTGGTACTGTTAAGGATAATGGAAAGTTCGTATACAAGGAAGTTTCAATTAATGTAGAAGAAGCATTAAGCGTATGGGTTGATACTCTTGAGGGTGTATTCCCAACAAAGGCTTCTAAGGAAACTACTCCGGTTGAAAGCAGCTTATATGAAGCGCCAAGCGTATATGTATGCAAGAATAAGGTTGCTAAGCCAACAGTATTTATTCCGGTATTCCCGGGAACTAACTGTGAGTACGACAGTGCCAAAGCGTTTGAAAGAGCCGGTGCTGATACAATTGTTAAGGTATTCAAGAATCTTGATGCCGAGAGCATAAGAGAGTCTGTAGATGAATTCGAGAAGGCTATTAACCAGTCACAGATTATCATGTTCCCAGGTGGATTCTCAGCAGGTGATGAGCCGGATGGTTCTGCCAAGTTCTTCGCTACAGCATTCCGTAATGCTAAGATGAAGGAAGCAGTTGAGAAGCTCCTTAATGAAAGAGATGGTCTTGCACTTGGTATCTGTAACGGATTCCAGGCACTTATCAAGCTTGGACTTGTGCCTAATGGCAAGATTACAGGACAGGATTCACAGTCACCTACACTTACATTTAATACAATTAACCGTCATATATCTAAGATGGTATACACTAAGGTTGTCAGCAATTTAAGCCCATGGCTTGCTAATGCTGAACTTGGCGGAGTATACTGCAACCCTGCTTCACACGGTGAAGGACGATTCGTTGCTCCTAAGGAATGGCTTGATAAGCTCTTTGCTAACGGACAGGTTGCTACACAGTACTGTGACCTTGATGGTAATGTATCTATGGATGAAGAGTGGAATATCAACGGTTCATATATGGCTATTGAAGGTATCACAAGCCCAGACGGAAGATGCTTCGGTAAGATGGCACATTCTGAAAGACGCGGCGACAGTGTTGCTATTAACATCTATGGAGAGCAGGATATTAAGATATTTGAATCTGGTGTTAAGTACTTCAAGTAAAAAAATGTATTGACATACACAGATAAAGGTGGTATTTTATAGTTAGCTAAAGCTAACTGACATAACGGGTATCCGGTCAGGGTACCCGTTATTTTATAGATAAAGGTTAGATAAAACTAACAAAAGTAAGAAGTGTAAAATACACATAAGAGTTATAGGAAAGGATGAAGATATGAGTGTAGTAATTATTGGTGGTAATGAATGTATGGAAAGGCAGTATCAGCAGATATGCAAGAAGCATGGATGTAAGGCGAAGGTATTTGTCAAGGAAAAAAGCGGGTTTTCCAAGCAGATTGGAAGTCCTGACCTGATGATTCTTTTTACGAATACTGTTTCACACAAGATGGTGCTGTCAGCCGTTACAGAGGCGAAGAAGAATGATGTTGATATAGTGAGGACGCATTCAAGCAGTGCAGCATCGCTTACTAATGTGTTAGAGACATATTTAGGCGAAGATAAGGCATGCTAATAAGCGAGTAACTAATGTGATATGGAAGGGAAAGAAAATGGTCTGTACTGATGTATTGGGAAGAATTGAGCGTGAGGTTATAAAGGAGTGCTCACCTACTCTGGCTGGGTTAAAGACAGGTAATCTGTTTAATTACAGATATGATGATTTATCTGATTTTAAGACGGAGCTTGCGAGTGTCAACAGGAAGCTCAATGCCAAAGGAGTGTATGTAACATTTTTAAAGAGAAACGAAAAGAGTGCGCTTTTATATGTGTTCAGACCGGACAGATTGGAAAATGACCTGTCACAGCCGGAGGCACAGAGGGTTCTTAAAGCATTTGGTTATACGGATTATAAGGTCGGGGCATGTATTAAGCAGCTTAAAAGGAGAGTGGGAGAAAGCACATGCTTTCCGCATGAAATAGGGCTGTTTCTCAGCTATCCGGTGGGGGATGTGATTCAGTTCATAAGGCAGAAGGGCTGTAATTACAAATGCTGTGGCGTATGGAAGGTGTATTGTGATGAAGCCTTCAGCCAGAAAATGTTTGCAAGGTACAGAAAATGTACAGAGGTTTATTTAAGAGTCTTTGACCGCGGCAGAAGCATATCTGCATTGACGGTTTAAGCATATATTTTAGCATATTAAAAGCGGAAAAGGAGATTGTGTAATGAGTAAAGTAGCAGTAGTTTATTGGAGTGGAACAGGTAATACGCAGGCGATGGCTGATGCAGTTGCAGAGGGTGCTAAGGGCGCCGGAGCAGAGGTTGATGTACTTACAGCGTCAGATTTTAATTCAGGAAAGGTCGCAGAGTACGACGGAATCGCATTTGGCTGCCCTGCAATGGGAGCAGAGAATCTTGAGGAGTCAGAATTCGAGCCAATGTTTACAGAGGTAGAAGGAAGCCTTAGCGGAAAGAAAATTGCACTTTTCGGTTCATACGGCTGGGGAAGCGGCGAATGGATGGCAGACTGGGATGAAAGAAGCAAGGCTGCCGGCGCAGTGCTTGCAACAGACAGCGTTATATGTCAGGAAGCACCAGATGATGAAGCGGTAGAAAACTGTAGAAAGCTTGGAGCAGCATTAGCGTAGGCAGACCTGCATATAATATACTGGAGCGGCACACATTCCCCTGGTTGGTTACATCAATCAGGGGTTATATTATTCTAAAATATATTATAAAAATATAACAAAAGTCGTTGACATCTAATGGACATTAGAGTACACTAACTTCCGGTGGTAATGAAAAACATTATCAATATGCTAAAAAGAGGAGATGAGCTTATGCCATTAACTATGATTGATGAAGGAACTCCATATACAATCCAGCGTATCGGTGGAAAGGAAGATACCAGACGCTTTCTTGAAAACCTTGGATTTGTACCTGGTGCGGTAGTAACAGTTGTTTCCAGGGCTGGCGGTAATGTTATAGTTAACATTAAAGAATCAAGGGTTGCCATAGGAAAAGATATGGCTAACAAAATTATGGTATAAAGAGCTGCGTATGTCAGCCCTTATATAAAACTAAGAATTTAGAAGGAGAAAAACTATGACTTTAAGAGATGTATCTGTAGGCCAGACTGTTAAGGTTACCAGATTGAATGGTGATGGTCCGGTAAAAAGAAGAATCATGGATATGGGAATTACTAAGGGAGTTGAAGTCTATGTAAGAAAGGTAGCACCTCTTGGCGATCCTATAGAGATAACAGTAAGAGGCTATGAGTTATCACTTCGTAAAGCAGATGCCGAAATGATTGAGGTAGGCTGATTATTTTTTGTACAAAGGTTAGATTAATCTAATTAATGTAAGAATTATCAAATGTATGTTAGTAAATGCATAAGCATTTATATAAAAGAAATGAGGTAGTCAAATGTCAATTAAAATTGCATTAGCAGGTAATCCAAACTGCGGTAAAACAACATTGTTTAATGCTTTGACCGGATCTAATCAGTTTGTTGGTAACTGGCCAGGCGTTACGGTTGAGAAGAAGGAAGGTAAATTAAAGGGACATAAGGATGTCACTATCATGGATTTACCGGGTATTTATTCACTTTCTCCTTATACTCTTGAGGAGGTTGTAGCGAGAAATTATCTTATTAACGAAAGACCTGATGCAATCATCAATATTGTTGATGGTACTAACATTGAAAGAAACCTTTATCTTTCAACCCAGATTATGGAGCTTGGTATTCCAGTTATTATGGCTGTCAACATGGTTGATATCATGGAAAAGAACGGAGATAAGGTTGACCTTGCCAGGTTAGGAAAGAATCTTGGCTGTGAGGCAGTTGAGATATCAGCTCTTAAGGGAACTGGTGTCAAGGAAGCAGCAGAAAAGGCTGTCAGGCTTGCAGAGAACAAGAAGGTTAATACAATTGTCCATAAATTTGATGACAAGGTTGAGGCAGCTATATCAGCAGTTGAAGATAAGCTTGGTCTTGATATTGTTGAGGAGCAGAAGAGATTCTTTGCTATCAAGCTTCTGGAAAAGGATGATAAGATTAAGGTACTTATGAAGGATGTTCCTGATGTTTCATCAGAGATTGAAGCTCTTGAGAAGGAATTTGACGATGATACAGAGAGTATTATCACTAATGAAAGATATACATATATATCTTCAATCATCAGCGGATGCTTTGCAAAGAAGTCTGAGAAGAAGCTTTCTACATCAGATAAAATTGATAGAATAGTTACTAACAGATTCTTGGCACTTCCAATATTCGCTGCTGTTATGTTTGTTGTATATTATGTATCAGTTACAACAATTGGTTCATTAGCTACAGACTGGGTAAATGATGGCGTATTCGGTGATGGCTGGCATCTTTTCGGAATCGGCACATCAGCTTATGAAGAAGCATCAGAGGATTATGGCGATTCAGATACAATCATCTCAGCATATATCGAGAGCCTTGGTGACGAGGGAGAAGAATATGCAGACGCTATTGATACAGAAGCAGATGACTATGATTCAGACGCAGCAGTAGCAGCATTAAAGGAGCTTGAGAAGACAGTTCCAGCAAAGCTTTCATTAGATTACGAGGTAACTGATGAAGAGACCTACAGCCAGGAGACAGAGACAACTGATGCTGCTGGTGTTAAGGAAGCTATTGAAAAATGTATTGAAAATGATGGTGCAGCACCAGACTCAGCTGACTATGGTGTATGGGTTCCAGGTATCCCATCATTACTTGAGTCAGGACTTGATGCAATCGGATGCGCAGACTGGTTAAAGGGACTTATCCTTGACGGTATTGTAGCCGGTGTTGGTGCAGTACTTGGTTTCGTTCCACAGATGCTCGTATTATTCATATTCCTTGCATTCCTTGAGTCTTGCGGTTATATGGCTCGTATAGCATTTATCATGGATAGAATTTTCCGTAAATTCGGTCTTTCAGGTAAGTCATTCATTCCAATGCTTATCGGTTCAGGCTGTGGTGTTCCAGGTATCATGGCATCAAGAACAATCGAGAACGACAGAGACCGTAAGATGACAATTATGACAACAACATTTATTCCATGCGGAGCTAAGCTTCCATTCATCGCAATGGTTGCAGGTGCTATCTTCGACGGAGCTCCTTGGGTTGCTCCATCAGCATACTTCCTTGGAATATTCTCAATCATATGCTCAGGTATCATCTTAAAGAAGACTAAGTTATTCGTTGGAGATCCGGCACCATTCGTTATGGAGCTTCCAGCATACCATCTTCCAACAGTTGGTACAGTATTAAGAAGCATGTGGGAGCGTGGCTGGTCATTCATCAAGAAAGCAGGAACAATCATCACACTTTCAACAATTATTATCTGGTTTACAACTTACTTCGGATTCGTTGACGGTTCATTCCAGATGCTTTCAGAGGATCAGATTGACTTTTCTATCCTCGGAAGAGTTGGTAAGGCAATCGCATGGATATTTGCTCCTTTAGGCTTCGGTAACTGGCAGGCAACTGTTGCTTCTATTACTGGTCTTGTTGCTAAGGAAAATATCGTTGGTACAATGGGTATCCTCTACTCAGCAGGTGAGGGAACAGTATATGCTAACATGGCAGTAACATTTACAGTAGTAAGCGGATATGCATTCCTTGCATTCAACCTTCTCTGCGCTCCTTGCTTCGCAGCTATGGGTGCTATCAAGAGAGAGA
>CAVKBP010000046.1:0-15099 GCA_963654395.1 Ruminococcus sp. CAG:382 | reverse complement strand
GAGCTATCCTTGTTAGACTTAGTGCTTCCAACGAGCTTAACGATTATAAATATAGTCACTATAAGTATAATAACAGCAATTCCTACACCGATTATCTTCATAATCAGGTCAAGCTTATCATTATTCTCATCATCTATATCTGAATCATCGTCATCATCTTCTAATTCATCCCCGGCATCTTCATCATCCTCATCGTCTTCATCTGAATCCTCAAGGAAATCATCATCTGACAATACATCATCTGCTTGATTATCCGCCACCTGTCCGGCATTATTGTTATTATCAGAAGACATAACCTGGGCTGCTGCCCCATTAGTTCCGTATAAAGGTGCCATAACTACAAAATCTGTATCCGGCATCACAAGCGACTTCTTGAGATCTGCAATAAGCTCTGCTGCTGACTGATATCTTCTGTCTGGCTTTTTCTGTGTAAGCTTAATCACAATCTTATCTATACTTACCGGTATATCGTTGACAACAGTAGACGGCGCAGGAATTTCATCCTGTATATGCTGTACTGCAACTGCAACTGTAGAATCCCCGTCAAATGGTACTGTTCCTGTAAGCATTTCAAATATAGTGATACCAAGTGAATACAGGTCACTTCTTGCATCAGAATATCCGCCTCTTGCCTGTTCAGGTGAAATATAATGAACAGAGCCCATCGTTGATGAAGAATTAATTGTGCTTGAGGAAGCAACCTTTGCAATACCGAAGTCTGTAACCTTTACCTTGCCTTCCTTGGATATAATAATGTTCTGTGGCTTGATATCCCTGTGAACAATATTATGCTTATGTGCCGCATCAAGGCCATTAGCAATCTGGATTGCAATGCTGACCACTTCCTTAAAAGGTATTCTGCCACGCTTTTCAACATATTTCTTAAGCGTAACACCCTCTACCAGCTCCATAACTATATAATATATGCCATTCTCATCTCCGACATCATATACATTAACAACATTAGGATGAGTAAATCCAGCGACTGACTGTGCCTCTGCCCTGAATTTAGATACAAATGTCCTGTCCTCACTATACTCAGACTTCATAACCTTAATAGCAACAAATCTGTTGAGCTTATGGCACTTTGCCTTATACACATCAGACATTCCTCCAGTGCCAATCTGTTCAATTATTTCATATCTGTCTGCTAAAAACATTCCTTTTCTTAACATAAATATTATTCCTTCCACTACAGCTCTACAATTATAACCGAAATATTATCCCTGCCGCCATTATCATTGGCTTTGTCCACCAGCTTCCTTGCGGCTTCCTCTATATCGGCATATCGCTTTACAATGCTTAAGATATCACTATCCTCAAGCATGTTCGTAAGTCCGTCAGAACACATAAGAATTTTACTACCCTCTTTAAGATCAATAGAAAACATCTCAGGATCTACCTCTTCCTCTCCTCCTATTGCTCTTGTTATAACATTCTTCTTTTCGTGTGTTCTCGCTTCACTCTTGCTTAACTTACCGGCAAGCACCATTTCCTCTACTAAAGAGTGATCTCTTGTTATCTGGGTAATATTATCATCTATAACATACAATCTGCTATCGCCTACATTCGCAACCTTCAATACATTATCGAATATGCTTGCCATGACCAGAGTTGTTCCCATTCCATAATATTCTTCCGTTTCAGATGCCTTTTCTATCAGCAGGACATTAACATCCTTAACTGCCTGATTAATGACTGATATTGCATCAGTCTGCTCTGATTCAGAAATAAGTCTTTTAACAGTCTCGACAGTAAACCGTGATGCTGTATCCCCGGCTTTATGTCCTCCCATTCCATCTGCTACGATGAAAAGATTAGGCAGGCAGCCTACACTGTCAACTGATGTATATACATAATCCTGATTAACGGCACGGGTCTTGCCTATATCAGTAACTGCCGTCGCTCTCATCAATATCCTCCATATACTTATTTCTCAATTGTCCACAGGCACCATCAATGTCTCTGCCCATTTCCCTTCTAATTGTAACATTAATTCCGTTCTTTTCAAGTTTATTTTTAAATGCGTAGACATCATCCTTTCCTGTCTGCTTATAATCACGCTCCTTTATCGGATTAACTGGTATAAGATTAATGTGGCAGTTCATGCCTTTAACAAGCTTAATTAGCTGACTTGCACATTCCATAGAATCATTTACACCTTTAACAAGACTATATTCAAATGAGATTCTTCTTCCTGTACATTCTATGTAATATCTGCACACATCCATTATCTCTTCAATTGAATACTTATTAGCTATCGGCATCATCGTCTTTCTTAATTCATCATCAGGTGCGTGAAGCGAGATAGCAAGTGTAATCTGCAGCTTAAGGTCAGCCAGCTCCTTTAACTTAGGCACTATTCCGCATGATGAAACTGTGATATTTCTCTGGCTTATATTAAGTCCTCTCTCATCATTAAGAAGCTCTATGAACTTAATAAGATTATCATAATTATCCATAGGCTCTCCTGAACCCATGACAACAACATTACTTACTCTCTCACCTGTAATTTTCTGTATCCTGTATATCTGGTCAAGCATTTCAGATGGTCTTAAATCCCTGACCTTGCCATTAAGAGTAGAGGCACAGAAGCGGCAGCCCATGCGGCAGCCTACCTGTGAGGATATGCACACAGAATTGCCATGATGATATTTCATAAGCACACTCTCAACATAATTGCCATCTGCTAACCTGAAAAGATATTTTTCTGTTCCATCAAGCTTGGAATGCTGCACCCTTACAGGCTCTAAGCATACATATTCTGAAGTTTTCTTTAACCTCTGCCTTAACGCATTGGAAAGATTGGTACATTCATCAAAGCTGTCTGCAAGCTTTTCGTGCATCCACTGATAAAGCTGTCCTGCCCTGAACTTCTTCTCGCCAAGCCCTGCCATATATTCAATAAGCTCATCATAATTAAGCGACTTAATATCTGTCATATCTGTTCTCTCCTAAGCTTTGCAACAAAGAATCCATCAGCTCCGCCATCCCTGCCCGGCATAAGCTGTCTGTATTCTATCTTCTTAAAGCCGTATTTTTCACACAGCCAGTCTGCATTAGCTTCATTTTCTTCCGAATTAATAGTACATGTGCTGTACATCAATATACCGCCCTGCTTAACATATGCCTGTACAACAGAAAGTATGCCCTGCTGAAGCTCCTTTAAGGAAATGAGCTTATCCTCTGTTATGTTGTATCGGATGTCAGGCTTTCTTCCCATAACGCCAAGCCCGGAACATGGAAGGTCTGCTATAACAACATCTGCCTTCTCTTTCATGGCTTCATCCATCACAAGCGCGTCCTTAACCTGAACCTCTATATTATCAAGTCCAAGCCTTAACACATTTTCTCTGATAAGTCCTGCCTTATAATCCGATACATCCCTTGAATATACCTTACCGGCAGCACCCACGCTGATTGCTGCATTGATGCTCTTGCCACCGGGCGCTGCACACACATCAATTACTGTGTCGCCCTCTTTAAAGCCTGTCATATATCCTGCTGTCATTGAGCTTATGTCCTGTATCTGGTACAGTCCGTCCTTGAAGCTTTTAAGACCTGCTATATGGTCATAATCCTTAATCTCTAATGCATACGGTATGCCTTCTACATCCACCGCCGTTACATTCTCCTGTAAAAGCTGTTTCTTTATCTCCTCTACCGTTGCCTTTGTAGTGTTGCATCTTATATAAGTCCTTTTCTCCTGCTTAAATCCTTCAAGAATCTCTTCTGTCTTATCAATGCCTAACTGCTTATGCCACATTTTAACTATCCATAATGGCATAGAGTATTTTACAGAAAGAAACTGTTCGATATCTTTATCCCTGTCCGGATATGTAATATTGTCCTTATTTCTTGCAATATTTCTTAAGACACCATTTACAAAGCCCTTAAGCCCTGTGAATCCGCGCTTTACCGCAAGCTTGACAGCCTCGTTGCACACTGCTGAATCAGGTATATTATCCATATACATTATCTGGTAAACAGACATCTCACATATATTTCTTATAAGCGGCTTCATCTTCCTTACCGGTGTCTTGGAAAACAGGTCTATTATATAGTCAAGCTCAAGCCTGTTCTCAATCGTTCCAAGCGACAATCTGCTTATAAATGCTCTCTTATTCTTATCAAGATACTGGTACTTTGTCAGTGCATTATTAATGAGAAGGTGTGAAAATTCACCCTTCTCATTGATTTCAATAAGTATATCAAGTACTATTTCCCTTAAATTCACCGAATCAGTCACGGCGTCTTCCTCCAAATAAATAAATCAGTCTTAAAAGCTGTAAAATTGCTGTAGCTGCTGCTGCAACATATGTCATGGCTGCTGCTGAAAGAACCTTTCTCGCCTGCCTGTTCTCATCACCACGAAGAAAGCCCTCTGACTCAAGAAGCTTTAATGCCCTTGCAGAAGCGTTGAACTCAACCGGCAATGTCACAAGCTGGAAAAGTACAGCCAGACTGAACATCAGAATACCGATATCAACTAATATATTAGTCGAACCCAATATAAGACCAAGCACAATAAGTATCCATGAAGCCTGTGAACCGATATTAGCTAACGGAAACAGCGCTGTCCGAAAGCTCAACGGACCGTATCCGTACGCATGCTGTATTGCATGTCCTGTCTCATGTGCCGCAACACCTATAGCTGCAACGGATGTTGAGTTATACACCGAATCTGACAGATTAAGCGTCTTATTTCTTGGATTGTAATTATCTGTCAGGCTTCCTGATACTCTCTGAATAGATACATCATATATTCCCTGGCTTCTTAAGAGCTGCTCTGCAACCATTGCGCCAGTCATGCCCCTTGAAGAAGAAACCCTTGAATACTTATTAAATGTGCTTTTTACCTTTACCTGTGCTATCAACGCAATAACACATGATATTATAATCAGAATGTACATCGGATCAAAGTAATATCCATACCCATATCCATAATAACCATATAAAGCTGCCATAATATTCCTCCATTCCGCAGGCACAAAGTGCCGGAGGAATCGCGAGCCAAATGTCAGATTTGGCTCGCGATAAAAGCTATTTGTGATGCCTGCGTCACAAATAGCCGTGTAAAAAATCAGATATCAATCTGATTTTTTACACTAATCTCCTTTCTTGCCTGCTTTTCAAGGCATCTCAAGTTTGTGCGCAAGCACAAATCTTGTGTGTGAAAAATCCTTTATTTTTCACACCGTTCTCCTAATATAACACCTGCTTCTAAGTGGCTGCCCCGAAGGAACGAACCGCTATCCATTCTCTTCTTGCCCTCTAACTGAACCTCGTTGACAATTAAGCAGCCCTGACCACATTTGATTGCAAATGTATTCTTTCCTACATTTACAACCTGTCCCGGCTTAACCTCATCAGCCTGCACGCCATCGATTGTTTCAGCCACATCTGCATCCCATATCTTTAACATCTTGCCGTCTATATAAGTAAATGCACTAGGCCATGGATTCAAGCCTCTTATTAATCTTTCAAGCTCTGCTGCACTCCTGCTAAAGTCCATCTTACCGAAGGACTTATGCAGCATTTTTACATAAGTACTTTCTGAATCATCCTGCTTAACCGGAGTGATAGTTCCAGCCTTAAGTCCGTCAAGTGTCTTTACTAAAAGCTTCGCGCCCACTTCACTTAACCTGTCAAAAAGGCTTCCGCCAGTTTCCTTAGCATCAAGCTTCACCTTCTCAACCATCAGTATATCACCTGTATCAAGCCCCTCATCCATCTTCATGGTAGTAACACCTGAATACTCACAGCCGTCAATAACTGCCCACTGTATTGGCGATGCACCTCTGTACTTAGGAAGCAGTGACGCATGTACATTGACACAGCCATACTTTGGCATATTGATAATGCTTGCCGGAAGTATCTGTCCAAATGCTACAACTACAATTACATCTGCATTATATGTCCGTAAATTTTCAACAAATGCTTCATCTCTTGCCCTCTCCGGCTGTAAAACTGTAATACCATGTGCAACAGCTTCCTCTTTAACCGGTGAAAATACAAGTGACTTACTTCTTCCCTTTGGCTTATCAGGCTGTGTGACAACTGCTGCCACCTCATGTCCTGCTTCAATTATTGCTTTAAGTGTCCCCACCGCAAAATCGGGTGTACCCATAAATACTACTCGCATTCTGTTCCCCCTTTTCCTCTAGTCCTCAAGGTCGTCAGTAGACATCAGCTCCCCTTTAACCTTATCAACATACATTATTCCGTCAAGATGGTCAATCTCATGGAGAAGACATCTTGCAAGAAGTCCCTCTCCCTCAACTATAATCTCTTCCATATCCTCATTAAGAGCCTTAACCTTGGCATAATCAGGTCTTGTAACCTCGCCGGTCTTCCCCGGCACACTAAGGCAGCCCTCCATTCCTGTCTGGCTTCCGCTTGTCTCTAACACAACAGGATTGATAAGAACAATCGGGTCATTTCCACAGTCAATAACAACAAGTCTCTTTCTGATTCCAACCTGAGGTGCAGCAAGTCCTACTCCGTTAGCCTCATACATAGTCTCAAACATATCATCAATAAGCTCCTCAAGCCTTGGTGTTATCTCTGTAACTTCCTTTGCCTTAGCTCTTAATATATCATCTCCAAGTGTCCTAATATTTCTAATTGCCATAACTTTATCCTTTCTACGCATTTATTGCACGCTGTTATCCACTAATATCGTATTGTACGAAAACATTTCTGAAAGCCTGATTTCCAACGATAACAGCATCAAGCCTTTCATATATATCAGTAAGAGCTTCCCTGTCCTTATGCTTCACATAGATTATCTTACTGTACACATCTTTAATCTTATAAACAGGCGCATCTGCCGGACCTATGCACATAAGCCCGTCTGTATTACAGGTGTTATCCACATATTCCCTAACCCATTCCGCATCCTTTATAAGTGCCGCCTCATCCGGTGACGATAATATAATCTTCATAAGCTTCTCAACCGGCGGATATCCGCACAGCTTCCTGTAAGCAATCTCCTGCTCATAGAAAGCATTATAATCCTGATTGGCTGCACTAACAATACTAAAATGCTCCGGTGTATAAGTCTGTATGACTACATTACCACTTTTTTGCGCTCTTCCTGCCCTTCCCGCAGCCTGTGTAAGAAGCTGGAAGGTTCTCTCAGAAGCCCTGTAATCACTTGCATAAAGTGACATATCAGCAGCAAGCACGCCCATAAGCGTCACATTTGGAAAATCATGTCCTTTAACAATCATCTGTGTTCCGATAAGAATATCCGCATTACCATTGGCGAATTCCGACAGAATCTTCTCATGTCCATCCTTGCCTCTTGTGGTATCCATATCCATCCTGAGCACTCCTGCCTGTGGAAATGTTTTCCTGACCTGTGCTTCAACGCCCTCCGTTCCTGCCCTGAAGCCGGACACATACTTAGAACCGCAAGCCGGACATACCGTTATCTTAGGCGCTGTATATCCACAGTAATGGCACATAAGTCTTCCGTTAGCATGCTCCGTAAGTGAAACATCACAATGCGGGCATTTCATGACTTTTCCACATGAGCGGCACGATATAAAGCCTGCCACACCTCTTTTATTAAGAAAAAGCATTATCTGCTCATGCTTAGAAAGCCTGTCCTTCATCAGCTCTCTTAACCTGTTGCTGAATATCGTCCTGTTGCCAAGCCTTAATTCTTCCCTTAAGTCTACAATATCAACCGCTGGCAGCCGTCCGCTTCCTGCGCGGCTGTCAAGCTTAATAAGCTCAAATGTGCCATTCATTGCCGCATAGTAGCTTTCCATTGAAGGAGTCGCAGAACCCAATATCACCGAAGCACCAGCCTCCTTAGCAATATGGCATGCAACCTCTCTTGCATGATATCTTGGAACAGTCTCTGACTTATATGCTCCCTCATGCTCTTCGTCTATTACTATAAGCCCTATATTTGAAAATGGTGTGAACAGCGCTGAACGCGGTCCAATCATTACGCTTATATCGCCTCTCTGTGCCCTGAGAAACTGGTCATACCGCTCTCCCTTAGACATACGGGAGTTCATAACAGACACCTTATCACCGAATCTGTGATAAAACCTCTGCACTGTCTGGAATGTAAGCGCAATCTCCGGAATAAGCACAATTGCCTGCCTGCCCTGATTTAACACATGCTCAATTGTCTCAAGATACACCTCGGTCTTACCGCTTCCGGTAACACCATGCAGCAGATATGTCTTATAATCACTATTATCATAGTCAGATATTATAGTATCCACAGCATTTTGCTGCTGCCTGTTAAGCTCAATATGCTTTCTTTCCCCTGTGATATTCTTCACCGGATTCCTGTACATATCCTCTGACCTGACTTCAACAATCCCCATATCCTCTAAGGCTTTGACAGTCTGTGCCGTAATATTCAGCTTTGATTTAATAATGCTTTCATCTATTACAGGCTCATTAATTAACGCCTCTAACAGCCTGTATCTTGCCTTTGCATTTTTCCTTGCAAATGTATCAAGATATTCCTGTGCCTGTGCCTTATCTATAATAAGATTAACCGAGCGTTTTTCCTTCTGCTTAATCTTATCCTTTACAGGAATAACAGTCTTAATCGCCTGATTCATGGTACAGCCGTAATTATGTTTTATCCATGCCGCAAGCTTTAACATCCTGCCAACTGCATTTACCCTGCCTTCAGTAATTCCAGTAATATACTTTATCCTTTCAACAGGATATGCTGCCTTTTCTCCCAAGCCGACAACATATCCTGTTATCTGCCTGTTTCCATGACCAAATGGAATATCCACAGACATCCCAAGCTCAATTATATCCGCCAGCTCATCCGGCACTGCATACTGGAAGGTCTTGTCAAGCTGTTCAATTGAAATGTCAATAATTACATCTGCGTACATTAATTACCCTTCAATTCTTCAAGCACCTCTTTGATAAGAACCCTCTCATCCATAGGATACTTCACGCCTTTAATCTCCTGGTAATCCTCATGTCCCTTACCAGCAAGGACAATAATATCTCCTGGCTCGCCATGCTCTATCGCATACTTTATAGCTTCTTTTCTGTCTGTAATATCGACATGCTTTCCGCTTGTCTTAGCAATGCCAGTCTTGATATCCTCTATAATTGCCTCCGGCTCTTCGAATCTTGGATTATCAGATGTGATAATAGTAAGGTCAGCCAGCTTTCCTGAAACCTCGCCCATCTCAAATCTTCTCTCCTTAGAACGGTTTCCACCACAGCCGAAAAGACATACAAGCCTGTGTGGATGATATTCCTTAAGAGTTGTAAGAATGCTCTCCAGAGCCATTGCATTATGCGCATAATCTATCATCAGGGTAAAATCATCAGAAACCTTTACAAGCTCAATTCTTCCCTTAACCTTGACATGCTTAAGAGTTTCCTTAAGTGCCCCGCTGTCAACATTAAAATGTCTTGTAATAGCAATTGCACATAATGAATTATATACAGAAAACTTACCCGGAAGGTTAAGCTCAACCTTCATATTAACAAGTCCTGTGCAGTCATATGTAAGACCAATCTTACCCGGCTCATGTAAAAGCTCGATATTTTCAGCCTTAATATCAGCATCCTCTCCGATGCCATAGCTTTCAACCTCGCATATTGCACCCTTAAGGATATCCTGTGTATGCTTATCATCCGCATTTACAATGCCAACCTTACACTGCTTGAATAACTTAGCCTTGCAGTTAAGGTAATCCTCAAATGACTCATGCTCATTAGGTCCGATATGGTCAGGCTCAAGATTAGTAAACACACCTATATCAAACATAATGCCTGCTGTTCTGTCGAGCTTAAGTCCCTGTGAAGACACCTCCATAACAACCGCCTTACAGCCAGCCTCCACCATCTTCGCAAAGGACTGGTGAATCTCTATTGACTCAGGTGTTGTATTGTGTGCCGGAACTGCCTCATCACCGATAATTGTCTCGATTGTTCCGATAAGACCTGTCTTAATACCGCATGCCTCAAGCACATTTTTAACCATATAAGTAGTCGTAGTCTTTCCTTTAGTTCCTGTTATTCCTATTGTAAAAAGCTTCTTGTCAGGATTTCCATAAACTGCAGCCGACATAAGCGCAAGTGCAAGCCTTGTATTATCTGTGCTTACAACTGCCGCCCTACTGTCTGCGCCAGCCTCATATTCACCATCAAGGACAACAATAACAGATGCCTTATCCTTAATCTGGTCAATATACTTATGTCCGTCACTAACAGCACCTTTAATACATACAAATGCGTATCCATCCTGCATATTTCTCGAATCAGATGTAATCCCTGTCACATCCACATCAGTACTGCCGCTTACAACACTGTATCTGAAATCAGCGACTTCATTTTCTGAACATATCTTTAATATCTCTGAAAGCTTCATAATCTCTGTCTCCTAACTTTATAGTATATATTACTAACCTCACTGCTGCTTTAGAAGTGTTTCAAACTCCTCAATTGTCATCTCGACCTTTCTAGGCTTAGTTCCAAGCTCCGGTCCTACTACCTTCGCATCCGCAAGCTGATCCATAATCCGCCCTGCCCTGTTAAAGCCAATCTTAAAGTGTCTCTGCAGGCTTCCTATTGAGCCTTTTTCATTCTCGATAACAAATCTTCCCGCGTCAGCAAAAAGCGAATCCCTCTCGTCATCACTCTTTCCGCCGCTTCCCGGCATGCTCTCCTGATTGACAGTTGCCTGCGCAATACTCTCATCATAAGATACTTCCTCAGCATTATCCTTTAAGAATGCTACAACCTTTTCAACCTCTTCGTCAGATACGAATGCGCCCTGTACACGGAGCGGCTTCGGAAGATTAGATGGGAAGTAAAGCATATCGCCCTTTCCAAGCAGCTTCTCAGCACCATTCATGTCAATGATAACTCTTGAATCAATTCCCGAAGATACTGCAAATGCTATCTTAGACGGAATATTTGCCTTAATAAGTCCTGTTACTACATTAACAGACGGACGCTGTGTCGCTATAATCATATGTATTCCGGCGGCTCTTGCAAGCTGTGCCAGACGGCATATTGCATCTTCAACCTCACCCGGCGCAACCATCATAAGGTCGGCAAGCTCGTCTATAATAATAACAATCTGTGGAAGCTTCTCCATTGGAGGCTCTATGCCCTCCTTATTCTTCTTTACAACAACATCATTATATCCCTTGATATTACGCACCTGCATTGCCGCAAACTTCTTATATCTGTCCGTCATCTCGTTGACAGCCCAGTTAAGCGCTCCGGCAGCCTTCTTAGGATCAGTCACAACAGGCAATAACAAATGTGGTATTCCATTATATACACTTAACTCCACAACCTTAGGATCTACCATAATAAGCCTTACATCCTCCGGCTTTGCCTTATAAAGAATACTCATAATTATTGTATTAATACATACTGATTTACCTGAACCGGTCGCTCCTGCAATAAGCATATGAGGCATCTTAGCAATGTCGGCAATAATAGTCTTACCGGCAATATCCTTACCCACTCCAAATGCTATTGCTGACTGGCTTTCCTTGAATTCCTTAGACTCTACAAGCTCCCTGAAATACACGCTTCCGGCTTCCTTATTAGGTACCTCAATACCAATAGCAGCTTTGCCCGGAATAGGTGCCTCAATTCTTATATCAGCCGCCGCTAAGTTAAGCTTGATATCATCCGATAATGACACAATCTTACTTACCTTGACACCCTGTTCAGGCTGCAGCTCATATCTTGTGACAGTAGGTCCGCAGCTTATATCAGTTATAGTAACCTTAACTCCGAAGGTAAGCAGAGTTTCCTGTAATCTCTGTGCAGTCATTCTGTATTCAGCCTTTCCGCCAGAAGCTGCTCCCGGATTCTTCTTTAACAGATTAACCGGAGGAAATCTGCACACCCTCTTATGTTCACCCGCTGGCTTAGCCTGTACAGCAGCCTGCTGTTCATCTGCCCTCTGCTCTTCAGTTTTCTGCTCATCAGGCTGCTTAGCAGAATCCATAAGCTTTTCTGTGTCTTCCCTGCTTTCTTCATTAGTCACATCATTTTCATATATATCATCATATGAACTGCTGTCATAGATACTGTCAGCACAAGAAATACCCTCATCCTCTGACAAGCTTCCTGATACTTCATCATCAATCATATAATCATCCGGCTGTACCTGCGTCATATGAGACTCATAGCCAGCATTTACCGGCTCTTCAGGCACATTTATCACTGCACCTGCATTTCCGTCCATATCATACTCCAGCTCAAATGCGTCCTCCTCCGGCTCATATATATCCTGTGTATACTGGTCGTTGCGTTCAGTATCAACCTGAATTTCATGTATGTCAATATCCTGCAACGGCTCTTCAGGCGCTCCTGTTATAAGAGTATCAGATGTCACACCTCTTACAACATTATTCATTCTGGCATTGGCAAGATATTCTTCTCTCGCCTTTCTTTCTGCAAGCTGTTTTTCTTTCTTCTCAATCCTTCTAAGTCTCGCCTTAGCCCGTTCTTCTTCTCTTAATCTGCGGTATTCATCATCAGACAGGTCATTGTCATACCTGTCCGCAGAATGCTGTCTGTATGCCGAATAGTCCTCCTTCGCTTCCTTCATGATACGCTGGCTGCTGTTCCCAACCCGCTTAAGTCCTGAAATAAAAGAACGCTCTGTAATTATGACTATTAATGTAATCGCAAGTATCATAAGTATTACAAATGTGCCGATTGAACCTATAGGACTGAGCACCTTGCAGAGCACTCCGCCAAAGAATCCGCCCCCTGCTTTATTATCAGCACAATATACAAATATACTTCCTATTCCGTTATCTGCTATATCCGGCTTATTATACACACACTGTATCATTGCACATAATACAATGAACAGTCCATATCCTGCTGCCGTCTTGATTCTGGCAACACGAAGCAATCTGGCATTAACCATAAGAAAGATTATGCTTGCTGCAAACAGTACAGGAAAAATGTACTCCATAATTCCAAACAGTCCAAACATGAACCATTTAATCCCTCTTCCCAATGTTCCGGCAATATTAAAATTGCTTAAAATCATTATTATTGCACAGGCAATTGAAAAAAGCATAATACAGTCGTTTCTTAGCTGGTTACTCTGATTCGTGACATTTTTCTTAGTCTGTTTCTTTCTTCCCTGAGAATTAGTTTTCTTCCCCTTAGTATTAGTTTTTCTGCTTTGAGTGTTGTTCCTTCTCCCATTACTGCCGGCTGATTTTGCCATACATTTTCACTCCTTCATAAAATCATCACGCATCAAAGCATTATAACATTTATCTTACATCAAGGCAAATATACAAAGCATATCTGCCAGCTTTATAATTCTATCTTGCACCGTCACTGGTACAGTAATTTCTGAATAACCTGCCTTTTCTTCTGCGTTGTTGTAAATCGCCACAGCCACCGCTACGCCTCTTTCCTCCGCCTTGCATATGAGAAAATCATTCTGCGCCAATATAGCAGATATTTAATTTTTGCTGTGCTGATGCAAAAAACGGAACATGCACTTTCCGTACACATTCCGCTTTTTACATTAATGAAAGCCTGCTGTTTCATGCCTCTATCAGCACCGCTCACAATTATTATTCATCAAATATGCTTACAATCTCGCCTTCCATAATCTTATTCATGTTCTTTACCGCACAGAAATTACCGCACATTGAACATGTATCCTCTTTTTCAGGCTTAGAAGAAGCTCTGTAGGCTCTTGCTTTTTCAGGATCAATTGCAACATCAAACATTGCCTCCCAGTCAAGAACCTTTCTAGCCTTGTCCATCTTGTAATCCCAGTCTATAGCACCCGGTACACCCTTTGCAATATCAGCCGCATGTGCTGCAATCTTAGAAGCTATAATACCTTCCTTGACATCATTAAGGTCAGGTAATCTTAAATGCTCTGCCGGTGTTACATAGCATAAGAACGAAGCACCATAGGTAGCTGCGATAGCTCCTCCGATTGCTGCTGTGATGTGGTCATAGCCTGGAGCTATATCAGTAACAAGAGGTCCCAATACATAGAAAGGTGCTCCCTTGCATATCGTCTGCTGAATCTCCATATTAGCCTTAATCTGGTTAATCGGCATATGTCCCGGTCCTTCAACCATTACCTGTACATCCTTTTCCCACGCTCTTCTTGTAAGCTCTCCAAGTGTAACAAGCTCTTCAATCTGTGAAATATCAGAAGCGTCCATGATACAGCCCGGTCTGCACGCATCTCCAAGGCTCATTGTAACATCATACTCTCTGCATATCTCAAGCACCCTGTCATAATATTCAAAAAATGGATTCTCATTGCCTGTCATCTCCATCCATGCATATATGATAGAACCACCTCTTGACACAATATTCATAAGTCTCTTATCAGCCCTGAATTTCTTCGCTGTAGACTTATTGATGCCACAATGTATAGTCATGAAATCCACGCCGTCCTTAGCATGCATTTCCACAATATCAAGCCATTCCTGTGCAGTGATATCCTTAAGTGCCTTGTGATAATATACAACCGCATCATATATAGGAACAGTTCCTATTGTTGCCGGACATTCTGCTGTCAGCTTTCTTCTGAATTTCTGTGTATCACCAAATGAAGAAAGATCCATGATAGCCTCTGCGCCCATCTTTACGGCATTATTAACCTTCTCAAGCTCCATATCGAGATCCACACAGTCTCTTGAAGTTCCAAGATTAACATTAATCTTGGTTCTTAACTTATTGCCGATACCATTAGGATCAAGGCACTTATGATTCTTGTTGGCTGGAATAATGACCTGTCCTTTGGCTATTAGCTGTCTTAAGCTCTCGACATCTATATTCTCTTTTCTGGCAACAATCTCCATCTCTTTAGTAACAATGCCTTTTCTTGCAGCATCCATCTGTGTTGCGTATTCCATAATAATCCTCCATTCTTGCCCGTTTTTCAGGGCAGCGTGCGAAACATCTTTGATTTTCCACACTACCCCTCCATTCTCGCCTGTTTTTCAGAGCAGCGTGCGAAACATCTTTGATTTTTCACACTATATTCTTCCATTCTTGGTAATCAGCAGGAAATCATAATCAAATGTGCATAAATCATTACGCGTAAACCATTGCGCATAGACC
>CAVKBP010000045.1:0-15422 GCA_963654395.1 Ruminococcus sp. CAG:382 | reverse complement strand
TGGCTACGGCGATTGACAACAACGCAGCATATGAAAAATCAGACAAGTCAATATGATGGTTTTGCGAATGAGGTAATAGTTACGATATGAATTATAGCGAAAGGAAGTGCAAGAAATGTTAAAAACTTTATCAGCTTACATTGGCGAATATAAGAAAGATTCGATAAAGACGCCATTGTACATAATTTTTGAAGTCCTTATGGAAGTACTTATCCCATTTGTTACGGCAAGTATTATTGATAAGGGTATTCAGGCTGGCGACATGAGCAAGGTGCTTATGTATGGCGGACTTATGGTTGTGCTTGCATTTATAAGTCTGTTCTGTGGAATACAGGCAGGAAAATATGCGGCATCTGCGTCTACAGGCTTTGCCTGTAACCTAAGAGAGGGAATCTATGCGAATATCCAGAATTTCGCATTTTCCAATATTGACAAGTACAGTACGGCAGGTCTTATTACCCGTATGACTACCGATGTTACAAATGTGCAGAATGCATACCAGATGATTTTAAGAATTGCAGTAAGAGCACCGCTTATGATGATATGCAGCATGATTATGTGCTTCATCATCAATCCTACATTAAGCCTTATATTTTTAGTGGGACTTGTCATTCTCGGGTTCGCGCTTTTCTTTATTATATACAAGGTAACTCCTATATTTACAGAAGGCTTTTCTAAGTATGATGACCTGAATGCAAGTGTGCAGGAGAATGTCACTGGAATAAGAGTTGTCAAAGCATTTGTAAGAGAAGACTATGAAAATAAGAAATTCAGTAAGGCGGCTGGGAACCTCTATAACACATTTGTCAAGGCAGAATCATGGCTTGCGTACAACAGCCCGATTATGATGTTTGTCATATACGCAAGTATTATCCTGCTTGCATGGTTTGCGGCACATTTTATAGCTGATGGAACTATGACAACAGGTAATCTTACATCAATGTTTAGTTATGTAATAAGCATGATGATGTCACTTATGATGCTTTCAATGATATTTGTTATGATATCAATGAGTGTGGCGAGTGCGAGACGAATTGCTGAGGTTTTAAATGAAAAGGCTGATATCACTAATCCAGAGAATCCGGTTATGGAGGTTCCTGATGGAAGAATCGATTTCAACCATGTGAATTTCACCTACAAAAAGAACAGTGATAAAGACGCACTCGAGGATATTGATATTCATATAAATGCGGGTGAGACAATCGGTATTATTGGCGGAACCGGATGTGGTAAATCAAGCTTTGTCAATCTGATAAGCCGTCTGTATGATGTCAAGGATGGCGCTGTATGCGTAGGTGGAATTGATGTAAGAGATTACGACTTGGAAACTCTCCGTAATGAGGTTTCGGTTGTTCTTCAGAAAAATGTGCTTTTCTCGGGAACTATTCTTGATAACTTAAGATGGGGCGATGAAAATGCGTCTGAGGAAGAGTGTATTGAAGCCTGCCGTCAGGCATGTGCAGATGAATTCATTGAAAGAATGCCTGACAGATACAATACATGGATTGAGCAGGGCGGAAGCAATGTATCCGGTGGACAGAGACAGAGACTCTGTATCGCAAGGGCGCTGCTTAAGCATCCAAAGGTTCTTATTCTTGATGATTCGACAAGTGCTGTTGATACAGCCACAGATGCTAAGATTAAGAATGCATTTGCAACAAAGATACCGGGAACTACCAAGCTTATCGTATCGCAGAGAATTTCAAGTATTCAGGATGCGGACAGAATATTAGTGCTTGAGAATGGCTCTGTGAGCGGCTTTGACACTCATGAAAAGCTGCTTGAAAGTAATAAGGTTTACCGCGAAATCTACGATGTCCAGACACAGGGCGGCGGTGATTTTGATGAGGCAGGAGAATAGGAGGCAGAACATGGATAAGAATATTGATATGAAGAATAAGAAAAATAAAGAAAATCCACTCCCTCTTATGAAGAGGCTGCTTGGATATATTTTAAAAAACTATAAGTTTTCATGTATAGCAGTGCTTGTGTGCATATTAGTTTCAGCACTCACAACACTGACAGCAACGCTTTTTATACAGAAGCTTATCGACAGCTACATTATTCCGCTGACACAGTCGGCAGTACATGACTATTCACCGCTTGCAGGAGCGCTTATCAAACTGGCTGCAGTGCTTGTGGTCGGAGTATTATGTGCGTATGGCTACAACAGAATTATGGTAAATGTTGGTCAGGGAACCTTAAAGAAATTAAGATTAGAGCTGTTTACTAACATGGAGTCACTTCCAATCAGATATTTTGATACTCATGCACATGGCGACATCATGTCAGTATATACTAATGATATAGACACATTGAGACAGCTTATAAGCCAGAGTATGCCTCAGGTAATCAATTCCTGCCTTACACTTGTGTCTACATTTGTTAGTATGATAGTGCTTGATATTCCGCTTACAATCGTATCGGTTGTGATGGTAATTATCATGCTTTATGTAACTTCTAAGCTAAGCGCACTTTCCGGAAAATATTTCGTTGAGCAGCAGAAGGATATCGGTAAGGTTAATGCGTATATCGAGGAAATGATGGAAGGACAGAAGGTTGTCAAGGTGTTCTGTCATGAAGATAAGAGTATTGAGCAGTTTAAGGAGATTAACGACAGGCTCCGTGAAAGTGCCAACAATGCCAATAAGGTTGCAAATATAACTATGCCTATCAACAGTAATATCGGTAATATAAGCTATGTATTATGTGCGATAGCTGGCGGTGTTCTTGCACTTAGCGATTTTTCAGGACTTACTATCGGTACTCTGGTTGCCTTCTTAAGCTTAAATAAGAGCTTTACACAGCCTGTAACGCAGATAAGCCAGCAGGTGAGCAGTATTGTTATGGCGATGGCTGGTGCCGGAAGAGTATTTGACCTGTGTGACGAGATACCAGAGGTTGACGAGGGCTTTGTCGAGCTTGTAAATGTAAGGTATAACAACAAGAATGAACTTGTTGAGACAGATGAGAAGACTGAAATGTGGGCATGGAAGAAGCCGGCTAAGGATGGCAACAGTGCGGAGTACAGAAGACTTGCCGGAGATGTAACATTTGACGGAGTTGACTTTGGCTACAATCCGGACAAGATGGTACTTCACGATATCAAAATGTATGCTACACCGGGACAGAAGATTGCATTTGTCGGAAGCACCGGAGCTGGAAAGACTACGATTACTAATCTTATCAACAGATTCTATGATATTCAGGATGGTAAGATAAGATATGATGGAATTAATATCAATAATATAAAGAAGGACGATTTAAGACGAAGCCTCGGAATTGTTCTTCAGGATACGAACCTTTTTACAGGTACGATTATGGATAACATAAGGTACGGAAGACTTGAGGCGAGTGATGCTGAATGTATGGCAGCAGCAAGGCTTGCCAATGCTGACGGATTCATTAAGAGACTTCCGGAGGGCTATAATACTGTGCTTCATGGCGGTGGAGCTAACCTAAGCCAGGGACAGAGACAGCTTCTTGCAATTGCAAGGGCAGCCGTTGCAGATCCTCCGGTACTTATTCTTGATGAGGCTACTTCATCTATTGATACAAGAACAGAGCGCCTTGTACAGAAGGGTATGGATGCACTTATGACAGGAAGAACATCCTTCGTTATCGCCCACAGACTTTCTACAGTCCGTAATGCAGACTGCATTATGGTTATGGAGCAGGGAAGAATTATCGAGCGTGGAACACACGACCAGCTTATGGAAGAAAAGGGAAGATATTATCAGCTCTATACCGGTAAGAGCATATCGGCGTAGGTGGAAAGCCAGAAGAAGTTTAAAACAAAAAGCAGGTGCTAATTAGCACATAGCTAATCATCACCTGCTTTTTGTAGGTTGTTATGTAAGAATCTTTTTATGTATGCTTAAAGTGTATTAACATTAAGATGCTTTGGAAGACCATCTACCATGATTGGTGAAAGCTCTGCCTGGATAAGTGGTCTGATGTAGTGGATGAGGTCGTCTGTTACGAAGTCATCATCTGTAATCCACTCAAGTGGAACCTTCTTCTCGATGTTAGCAATCTGGTGAACATCGTTAGTCTCTGTGATGCACATATATGGATCATCAGAAACTCTCTTAAGAACTACTACCTTACCTGTCTCGCCCTCAAATGCAGCCTTAACAGCAGCACCACCAACATTGTATGCTTCTGTGATATCTGTACGGCTTGTCATATGAGCTGCACAACGCTGAAGTGTTGAAAGCTCGATAGCACGAGTCTTGATTCCAAGCTCTGCACCTATCTTGTTAGCAAGGAACTTAGCTGAACCAGCGAGCTGCTTATGTCCAAATGCATCTACGAACTCTACATGGTCTGAAAGCTCGAATACATATCTTCCATCAGCTACCTTGATACCTTCTGAGATAGCGATAACCATTGAGCGTCCCTTAGCTGCGATTTCCTTAACACGAGCCATGAAATGGTCGATATCAAATACCTTCTCTGGAAGGTAGATAAGGTCTACACCTTCGCAGTCATCACTCTTGGCAAGAGCTGCAGCGGCTGTAAGCCATCCGGCATTACGTCCCATAATCTCGACAATAGTAACTGTAGGATAGTCATATACAAGACCATCTCTGATGATTTCCTTCATAGTAGCTGCGATGAACTTGGCAGCAGAACCAAATCCTGGTGTATGGTCTGTAACAGCTAAGTCATTATCAATAGTCTTAGGTACACCCATAAACTTAATATCACTGCCTGTAACGATTGCGTAATCAGATAACTTCTTGATAGTATCCATTGAATCGTTACCACCGATGTAGAAGAAATACTTGACCTCAAGCTCATCAAGAATCTTGAAAATCTTGTCAAATGTCTCTCTGTCCTCGCTTATCTCAGGAAGCTTATAACGGCATGAACCAAGATAAGATGAAGGAGTTCTCTTTAATAAATCAATATCCATTGTTGTCTTAATCTTTTCTGAAAGATCAACATACTGACCATCAAGAAGTCCCTTGATACCATGAAGCATTCCGTATACCTTCTTAGCTCCTCTGTCTATAGCTGTCTTATAAACACCAGCAAGACTTGAGTTGATGACAGAGGTAGGTCCACCTGACTGTCCAACGATAACATTACCATCCATATTTTATTCTCCTCCGAATCATATTTCTGCATAAAAAATGCAGCATTCTTTACACATAGTTTAGCACATTTTACTTAATCATACAACCAAATGTTGAATATATTAATTAAAAGTTCCACATTTATGTATATTTATTTATATGTAATTGTGCAGGTTTTTATGATACAATGAATAACAACGCAGAAAGGTTGGTTATCGGGATGTCAGTAAAGATTAATTCTAGCAAAGGAAGAAGCTTAAGACCGGTATATAGGGCGAGAATCAAGAGAGATGAATATTCTAACGCAATAGACAGAATAAGCAACAGATATAAGCTTGGACACATTAAGCAGAATGAGTCCGGCAGGGAATATAAAAGGAAAATGGAGAAGCTGTTTTCTGATGATGTGATTCAGAGCATGAAGCAGTATTCACATCATGGACGGACGAGCCTGTTCGGGCACAGCGTACATGTTTCCTATTATAATTATCTTGTGTGCAGGAAACTGCATCTTGATGAAAATGCAGGCGCTAAGGCAGGACTTCTGCACGACCTGTTCCTGTACGACTGGCACAAGTATACGCCTAAGGAGGGCGAGAGGCTGCATGGCTTTGAGCACCCGACTAAGGCACTTAAGAACGCAGGAAAATATTTTGATATAACAGAAAAAGAGGGAGACATGATTGCAAAGCATATGTTTCCGCTGACGATTACACCGCCTAAATATAAAGAAACATTTGTTATAGTGCTTGTGGACAAATTCTGCAGCTTTAACGAGGTGCTGGATGATTTTATCCACAGGAAATTCTGTGGTGCGAAGGATACAAGGATTAAATGGTTTGGCGCGGCTAAGGGAGAGAAGAGATGAAGTATTTAAGTGAAGAACAGAATAAATGTTTTATAGGAACGGGAGAGCTTAACAAGGCAGGCGAGAGTCTTGCGGTATTTCTTGATAAATATGATCCGGATAAATACAAGAATCCATGTAATACTGTGGATACGCTTGTATTTACTAAGGAGGGCTCACAGGTTAAGAGAATTCTCCTTATTAAAAGAGGGAATCATCCATGTATCGGATTGTGGGCGTGTCCGGGAGGCTTTGTTGAATTTAAGGAGAATCTCTATGATGCTGCTTTGAGAGAACTACAGGAGGAAACTGGTCTGCATGATATTGAGGCAGAACAGCTTAAATCTTATGGGGATTATGACCGCGATCCAAGAACGAGAATTATCACGACAGCATTTGTTGCGCTGATAGATGAGGGCAGCCAGAGGGCACAGGCTGGGGATGACGCGAGAGAAGCCGGATGGTTTGATATATCTGATGAGCTGGCTGGTAAAACAGAGGATGAATCGATTGTCAGGGAAGAATGGCTGTGCAGGCTGTCTAATGCTGAAAAGAATATTAATATATGCGCGAGGGTAGAGGTTACTTACAGAAAGGGAATCCTTAAGAACCGCACCTATAGGGTTGTTGATGGAGACGGACTGGCAGCAGACCATGCAGCTATTATTCTGGAAGGATATCATCATGTTAAGGAGGCGCTTGCATGAGTGGGAAGTCAAAGAAAAATGGCAGCACAAGGAAGAATGATAGATTAAAGAACAGTGGCAGAGTAGAAAAGAGAGACGGATTGAAGACGAGTGACAGGCTAAAGAAGAATGGCGGAGAAAAGACGAGAGATAGATTAAAGATGAATGACAGACTACAGCAGGGCGACATAGCAAAGACGACTGGCGGAGAAAAGATGAGTGGCAGATTGAAAAAATCGGACATGAGCAAAGCAACTGCCAAGAAGCAGACATGGAGAGCCGGCAACATGCTCTATCCGGTTCCGGCGGTTATGGTAAGCTGTGCAAGAAAAGGCGGGAAGCCGAATATTATCACTGTTGCATGGGCTGGAACGGTGTGCTCTGATCCGGCAATGGTTTCAATATCAGTAAGAAAAGAACGCTACAGCCATGACATCATCAGGGAATCAGGCGAATTCGTTATCAATCTCACAACAAGAAAGCTTGCGAGAGCCACAGATTACTGTGGTGTAAAGTCTGGCAGGGATGTTGATAAATTTGCAGAGATGAACCTTACAGCAGCGCCGTCTGTTAAGCTAGAAGCTCCGGCGATAGCGGAAAGCCCTGTTAATATTGAATGCAGGGTAAAGCAGGTGCTGGAGCTTGGAAGCCACGATATGTTCGTTGCAGAGGTTGTTGCTGTAAATGTGGATGAAAGCCTGTTAGATGAGAAGGGAACACTACATTTGTCAGACGCAGACCTCATTGCATACTCACATGGAAGGTATTATGGACTTGGTGATTTCATAGGAAAGTTCGGCTATTCTGTGCAGAAACCGGGCAAGGTGAAGGCTTCCGGAAAGAAAAAACAGGGTTTACAAACCTAATCACTTGTGCTAGTATAATTGTTACGAAAATGTTACAAAGATATTACAAGAAGATTGGTGTGAAAAATTAAAGATTTTTCACACGCAATGAGATGCCTTGAAAAGCAGGCAAGAATGAAGATGATTATACATTAACACAATATATGGAGGAACCCATGGAACGCTTGTCAAGATATGGCAGACGAATGAGACTTACACTGATTAACACAATGACAGTTGCGAGTCTGGTCTGTATTATAGTTATTCCATTTCTGACTAAGAATTTATTAAAGAATGACGCCAATTATTACAGCATAACTATTAATGGCATGAAGGTTGGTGCAGCCAACACAGAGCAGGAGGTTATTATCGCGTATGCCTCAGCCAGACAGGAATTAAGTGCGCAGTATAGTGAAGTTGTGTATATGGATCCTGATGTGGAGATTAATAAGGAAAACAGGACTGTTGCACAGAGAATGAGCGTGGATGAGCTGTCAGGAGCTATCTACAGCTATATGTTTGATAATGTTATGGATGTTGATTTCCATATGGATTATATGGTAAGACTCGGAGATTTCGTTGTTACACTTGAGTCTGAGGATGATGTAATAAAGCTCTTCAGTAAGCTGATAGAAAAGTATGATCCTAACAAGGCATTTTCTGTATCGCTTGATACGCTTGATGCTGCGACAGGAACTTACACTATTGCAATTAAAGAGAAGGCTACAGAAAGCAACGCAGCAGAGATTGTTTCATCTGCTATCAGCGGTACGGCTGTTTCACAGGATGGTCAGACTGTTGCTAACGGAGACGGACTTACAGGCATTGGATTTGATGTTGATGTAGTTATAATCGAGGTTCCGGCAGATAATGCTGTCACAACAACAGTTGATGCCGCCTATGAAAATATAACTAAGGAGCATGCAGAAAAGACTGTATATACTGTAGAGTCAGGCGATACCTTATCAGTAGTTGCCCAGAATAACGGACTTTCAATGTCAGAGCTACTGGAGCTTAATTCTAATCTTACAGAGGACAGTGTGATTGCACCGGGAGATTCAATAACAATCACTGTTCCTAAGTCAGAGATATCTGTTATCACAACATATCAGATGACTTACGAAGAGGATTATGAGGCAGAACCGGATTATCAGGATGATGATACTAATTATCGTGGAACTAATACTGTTATTTCAGAGGGAACGACAGGTCACAGAGCGGTTATAGCCGAGGTCACTTATAGCAATGGTAATGAGACTGGAAGAACATATGTTAAGGAGAATATAATTAAGGAGTCGACACCTAAGACGATTGCAGTTGGAACGCTTACACCGCCGACATATTTAAAGCCTATATCAGGTGGTACATTCACATCTGGTTACGGCTACAGATGGGGAGCACTTCACAAGGGCGTTGACTGGTCAGTTCCGCAGGGAACTACAGTTACTGCTGCAGCGGATGGAACTGTAACAAGAGCAGGCTGGTTCTCTGATTATGGATACTGTGTAGATATCACACACAGCAATGGAACTATGACAAGATATGGACATCTTAGTTCTGTAAAGGTGACTGTAGGTCAGAGTGTCACACAGGGACAGACTATTGCAGCTTCCGGTAATACGGGCGACAGTACAGGTCCGCACCTGCATTTTGAGATATGGGTTGATGGCTCTCCTGTTAATCCGCTTAATTATGTCAATAAGAATTGATAAAATGTGCGTATTAGATAAAATCCGCGAATATAATTTAATAAATGTATTTTCAATGAAAATCTTTACAAATAAAAGTTCTGTGCTATACTTTATAAGATATGACTATTATTTTTAGAGGTGCAATATGGAACAATATGTTGTCAAGGGTGGTGTTCCACTTAAAGGAAAGGTTTCCATTGGCGGTGCTAAGAATGCAGCTTTAGGTATTCTTGCAGCAGCAATTATGACAGATGATACTGTAACAATTGAAAATGTACCTAATGTTAGAGACACAAGAGTTTTACTTCAGGCTATAGAGGGAATTGGCGCTAAGGTTAAGTATGTTTATAACAATTCCGTTCAGATAAATGGTGGTTCAATCTGTGATACCAATGTTGAATATGATTATATTAAGAAGATAAGGGCATCTTACTATCTTTTAGGTGCTCTGCTTGGAAAGTACAATGAGGCGCATGTTGCACTCCCAGGTGGATGTAACATCGGCAGCCGTCCAATCGACCAGCACATCAAGGGATTTAAGGCGCTTGGTGCTGATGTTGATATTGATTGTGGAGTTGTGCATGCAAGAGCTGGGAAGCTTACAGGAGCACATGTGTATTTTGATGTTGTGACAGTTGGTGCAACAATTAATCTTATGATGGCTTCATGTATGGCAGAGGGTGACACTATTTTAGAGAATGCGGCTAAGGAACCACATATAGTTGATGTAGCTAATTTCCTTAACGCCATGGGAGCTAATATTAAAGGTGCAGGAACTGATGTAATCCGTATCAAGGGAGTTGACAGGCTTCACGGATGTACTTATTCTATTATTCCAGATCAGATTGAGGCTGGAACATTTATGATGGCAGCAGCAGCTACACATGGTGATGTTGTTATCCAGGATATTATTCCTAAGCATATGGAATCAATATCTGCCAAGTTAATTGAGATGGGCTGTAAGATTGAGGAAGGCGATGACAGCTTAAGAGTTATTGCAGAAGGCTGCACTCTTAAGAGTACTAATGTAAAGACACTGCCTTATCCGGGATTTCCGACAGATATGCAGCCACAGATTTCAGTTGTGCTTGCGCTTGCAGAAGGCTCAAGCATGGTTACTGAAAGTATATTTGAGAACCGGTTCAAATATGTTGATGAGCTTGGAAGAATGGGCGCTAAGATTAAGGTTGAGGGTAACACAGCCTATATTGAAGGTGTTAAAGGATTCTGCGGCGTGCAGCTTAATGCCCCGGATTTAAGGGCTGGAGCAGCACTTGTTATTGCTGCGCTTGCGGCAGATGGTATCTCGGAGATTGATGATATCGAGTATATCCAGAGAGGCTATGAGGACTTTGAAAGCAAGATTTCTAACCTTGGTGGAATAATTAAGAGGGTTGATTCAGAGAGAGAGCTTCAGAAGTTCAAGCTGAAAATAGGTTAATTGCAGGCTGTAGCGGGATTCCGTTACAGCTCTTTTTAAGTTTAGTAAATTACTTTGCAAGGATTCTTTTTTAGGTATATTTTATAAAATTAATACATTTGTAATGTTACAAATATCCCTGTATATGGTAGTATTGAGAGGAAAAGGGGTTAATGTATGAAGCTGAAGAATAAGTTGTATATTTCTTTCTGTATTATGGTTATACTTCCAGTGTTGTTAAGCGGAATTGCCATGGGAGGGCTTTACCATATCCACAAGGAAAGTATTGAGAAGACATATGATGTTGATGACGGTGCTGTGTTTATAGGTGTGTATTCGCCGATTATTCTTTTTGGAAAGATTACGAATGGCATATACGAGGATATGAAGACGGAGGCAGAAGCTGCACCGGAGCAGTTTAATGATGAGGAATATCTTGACGGGCTTTCAGAAGAATTGTCATTAAAAATGTCGTGTCTTGTTGTAAGAAAGAATGGTAAGATTATATATAATTCCACGAATTCACCGGATGGTGAGCTTTTAAAGATTCTTCCTGATTATTCGGCTGATGAAGAAAATGTTTCAGATGTCGGAACTTACAAGGGCGGTGAATACCAGAACCTTATCAAGCAGCTTAATTTTACGGATTCAGAGGACAATTATTACAGTGTTTCAATTGTTACTTCATTGAATCAGATTCTTCCGCAGATTAAAACATTTATAACAGAGGTTATATTTGTTATAATCGTCATACTTGTCCTTACGAGCCTTGGACTTACTCTGTGGATATACAGTTCTATTGTCAAGCCGCTTAACAAGTTGAAGCTAGCGACTGACAATATTAAGGAAGGCAACATGGATTTCGAGATGCCGAAGGTGTCTAACAATGAAATCGGGGATGTGTGCCGCGACTTCGAGGAGATGAGGGTTGTACTTAAGCAGAGTGCAGAGGATAAGATTAAGTCCGACGCTGAGGAGAAGGAGCTTATAAGAAATATTTCTCATGACTTAAAGACTCCGCTTACTGCTATCAAGGGATATGTGGAAGGTCTTCGTGACGGAATTGCCAACACACCGGAGAAGCAGGCTAAGTATATCCAGACTATTGCCAACAAGGTCAGTGACATGGATAAGCTGATTGATGAGCTTACTATATATTCAAGGCTTGATACTAACAGGGTTCCGTATACATTTGTAAGATGCAATGTAAGTGACTACTTTGGGGACTGCTGTGAGGAGATAGGCACTGAGCTTGAGGCAGGACAGATTGAGCTGGAATATAATGACCATCTGACTAAGCCGGCATATATGAATGTTGATCCGGAGCAGTTGAAGAGGGTTATTAATAATATTATAAGTAACTCGGTCAAGTATATGGCTGAGGGACGGCAGGGAAAGATTAAGATTGACCTGTATGATGAAGGCGACTACATTCATGCTGTATTCTCTGATAATGGAATTGGTATTGCTGCCAAGGATGTCGAGAGAATATTTGAGCGATTCTACAGAACTGATGAATCGAGAAACAGCAAGCATGGTGGAAGTGGTATTGGTCTTGCGATTGTCAAGAAGATTGTTGAGGATCACAAGGGAAAGATATGGGCAGAGAGTGTAGAGGGCGAAGGAACGACCATGCATCTTAATCTGCTGAAGGCTAAGGATGAAGAAAATCCTGAGAATGCATAATGAATTAACATGAAAGGGGACTGGCTATGAGCAGGATATTAATTGTTGAAGATGAAGAAAGTATTGCAGATATTGAGAAGGATTACCTTGAACTTAACGGATATGAGGTTGAGGTATGCAATGATGGAACGAGCGGACTTGCAGCAGCACTGCATGAGGAGGTTGACATGTGTATTCTTGATGTCATGCTTCCCGGAGTTGACGGCTTTGAGATATGCAAGCAGGTAAGAGAGGTCAAGGATATTCCTATTATCATGGTATCTGCCAAGAAGGAGGATATTGATAAAATCAGAGGTCTTGGCGTAGGCGCTGATGATTATATGACTAAGCCTTTCAGTCCTAGCGAGCTTGTCGCAAGGGTTAAGGCACATCTTGCAAGATATGACAGACTTGTAAGCAATTCCAAGCATAACAATAATGTTATCGAAATCAGGGGAATTAAGATTGACAAGACAGCAAGAAGAGTATTTGTCAACGGCGAGGAGAAGCCATTTACAACAAAGGAATTTGACCTCCTTACATTTCTTGCAGAGAATCCGAATCATGTCTTTACCAAGGAAGAGCTTTTCAAAGAAATCTGGGATATGGACTCAATCGGCGACATCGCAACTGTAACAGTCCATATAAAGAAAATCAGGGAAAAGATTGAGCTGGATACCAGTAAGCCGCAGTATATAGAGACTATATGGGGCGTAGGGTATAGATTTAAAATGTAATATAGTTGTTTGTGTATCCCGCGAATCTCATTTTTCAAAAATCATTCAAAAAAGGGAAGAAACTATTTCAAAAGGAAGTGATTGTTTTCAAAGTCAATCGCTTCTTTTTTTGCGCGAGTAGCGAGGAGAATAGACGCAGAAAGGCGACGGTCGTGCTTCTGAAAGGACCATTAGCTGTTAAGCAGAGCAAGAAGGGAGTGGATATATTGAAGAGCGGTTGGGTGATTGACACCAGAAAAATCAATCATAAAAAAGGAAAATGAACATCTGCCAAGGCGATGTCTTTTTCCTTTTTGATATTAATTAAGTCTCACACCTGCAGGGCAGGATACAGTGAGTATTAATAAAGACTTAATAGAAGCTGTATGACCGCGAGGTATAACTTCTGGAGACTCCCTGGATTATCTAGGGGGTTTTTTCTTGTCCCATTTAGTTTGTCGTAATATAATAAAATTAATTTATTACAAGGGGGACGAATATATGACAGACGAGGAAAAACAAGTTATTCTAGATGCTGCTAAAGATTTCGTTAGAGAACGAATTGCGCCTAATCATATTACTAATACGCGAAAACTGCGTTCTTTAAGTGAATTTAATGTAAACCCATTTCTTGAAAAATATCTGGCACAATTTGCTTTTGGCGAGGTTGCAGAAGAATTTGACAGTTCTGATTTATTAGAACAGACTGTCCAATATCTTGCAGAGGAGATTAAAGAGCAGGATTAATCCAGCTTTTGTTTGTATGTTGAAATGGCTTTAGCGAGTTGAACACCAATTCTACGAGCCATTTCAACAGGAACAGCATTTCCAATCTGCTTATATTGATCCCCTATTCCACCACAGAAAGTCCAGTCATCTGGAAATGATTGTATTCTGGCGTATTCCCTTACAGTAAATGGTCTTGTCTCATCCGGATGACACCTTTCTGTCTGCTTTTGTGAAGGACTGCAGGTAAGTGTAAGACAAGGTTCATCCCAACTGATTCTTCTTGCCATTCCTCTTCTTCCACCACCGGAATTATATGAATTTCCCATATATTCTTTTGCAATATCTTCAGGTAGATCAACCCAGCATCCTCCTGCAGGTACAAGGCTTAAAACCTTTCTCTTTTTTTCACTGTATTGGACACCTGCACTAACTGGACAATTCTTTAATGCTTCTCTTAATGTAGTCCATTGTTTATCAGGCTCAGGATATTCGAAATCAATATCAAGATCATTTCTAATTCCAATTATAACTATTCTTTCTCTTTTTTGACCAACACCATAATAGCAGGCATTAAGAATCTGTTTCTGTACTTTATATCCTAGACTCTCAAAAACATTTATAATGGTCGAAAGCGTGCGTCCCTCATCGTGTGAAACTAACCCTCTCACATTCTCTGCAAGAAACATCTTAGGATTAACTTCTTTTACACATCTTGCAAATTCATGGAATAGAGTACCGCGGGTATCCTCGAATCCTAATTTTTTGCCTGCATATGAAAATGCCTGACATGGGAATCCACCTGTCACTATATCCACTTTATCAGCAAATTCAGTGAAATCAACATTATGAATATCATTACATACCACATTCCAGTTCGGTCTGTTTGTATGTAATGTCTTACAACATGCCTTATCTAACTCAACATGTTCTAAGGTTTTTATCCCGGCCTGTTCCATGCCAAGTGCTAAACCGCCTGCTCCAGCAAATAATTCAATGGATGTGACATCTTCATCTTTTAACATCGTTAATACGCTTTCTTCCTTGTTAGTATTTTCATCTTCCATTATATATTCCGGAGTAACGCCTAATATATTGCAAAGTTCTTCTGTTCTTGTCTTTATTGGATTATAATTATCCGATAGCATCAGTGATAGCTGGTTCTTAGTTATTCCCAGTTCATTGGCTAGTTCTGTAAATGTCCGTATTCCTTTAGTCTCCATCAGTTCTTTTATCTTAATTTTAGAAATATGCATTTTGTGCCTCACAGTCCTTATAAAGTTACGATTTTATATTAACATCTAAACACCCATAAAACAAGTTTTATCTAGGATGATTTCGTAATGCACCTTAATATTCTCCCTCACCAGGATTGACAATTAAATCCATTGGTAGTACCTTTACGCCAAGGAGATTTCTAAGAACATGGCTTATCATGCTGATTGGCAAAGGGAGATGTAATTGAATAATGGTATATGTAATGGATCTATTGAAGCTTGACACATTTAAGGATTTCACTCTTGTGAGTGGAGAGAGCGGGCTTGACAGAAGAGTTTCATGGCCCAATGTGGCGCAGACAGTAAGCATACGGGAATGGCTTGTCGGTGGAGATGTCATTCTTATGAGCGGAGTAGGTCTGCAGATAACTGACGAATTCCTTACGGATATAGTGATACAGGCGGCTGATGGAAGAGCCGCCTGTATTATTATGCTTATTAATCCTGAGCATATATCATACATTC
>CAVKBP010000044.1:0-15428 GCA_963654395.1 Ruminococcus sp. CAG:382 | reverse complement strand
GCTCTGATTAATTCGGGTCAGGCAAGGCAGGCTTTGCTTATGGAAAACATATATGGAGAATTTGGCGAGTCGGCTGATTTTAAATTTCTCATGGGACTTATATATATGAATAATGAAATGTATAAAGAAGCTGTATGTGAATTTGAAAAGGCTGCCAGTATGCCAGACGGACATACTGTTGGCACCAATTCTTATCTGGCAAACTATAATATCGGAGTTATATACGAATGCCTTGGAGATGTGGAAAATGCTAAGAAATATTATGAAAAGTGTGCGGGATATTCTCTTGCATGTAGGAGAATGGAAGAGCTAAGGGAAAATGTTTTATATTATTAGATTTATAGCTTTTTAATTGATTCAAGAAGGAGATATGAAAACGATGATAATTGACAATACACAGAGAATGATGTCTCAGGATGAGATAATATCTCTGGCAACAGAACTGGCAGAGGCAGTAGATAATAGATGGCTTAATGATTTTGATAAGGCAGACAGGTATACATATGGACATCTTATTGCAATGTTTTTGGCAACAGACGGCATGAAAGATGGGAATATATTATTTAACTATTGTTATGATGCTGCTATTAATTGTGGCGATGTTAACATAAAACGCAAACTTGAGGCAAAAGAAAAAATCAAAGTAGTGTTCCTGCCAATATCTGCTGCTGAATGGCCAGCAGAATACATATATAGGAAATTGGAAAAAGATGACAGGTATGAGCCATTGATAGTCCCTGTGCCATTAATAGGGAGGACTAAAGAAGAAAGAGGAAAAATGTATTCACAGACATATAAGTTCTTTGCTGATGGAGGCTACAATGTCAGGGAAATATATGATGCCAGGACTGAGGAGATAACAGGCTGGGAGGATATAGGCGGCTGGCCTGATGTGGTAATACATGTTACACCATGGTATCTTGATGTTGCTAGGAATTATCAAATTGTCAATATGCCATTGCATGTGCTTAATGTATATATTTCATATGGTCTTACAGTAGGAAATTCACAACAAGGTACATTTGCAGAAAGATGCATGTACAATCATGAATTCATGAATATAATGTGGAAGGTATACACAGAAACTAAGAAAGATTATGCGGGATTTCAGAAGTATCAGGCATTAAAAGCTAAGAATGTAATTAAAAGTGGATATATTAAGATGGACTATTTCTTAGAAAAGCATGATTATGCAGAGGAAAAGCTTAGAAATATGTGGTCTGTTCCGGAAGAGGCAGATATACAGAGTTATAAAAAGGTTCTTATAACACCACATTTTTCGGTTGGCGATACAAATGTATTGTCATTCTCTACATTTGATAAGAATATGTATTTCTATGTCTATCTGGCAAAGAAGTATAAAGATAGTGTGTCATTTATATTTAAGCCGCATCCTAATCTTAGAAATGGATTGGTTAAGTATGGATACATGAAATCTATTGAAGAATATGAAGCATATCTGGACGAATTCAGAAGACTGCCTAATGCATCTGTTTGTGAAGAGGCAGACTATCGGGCACTTTTTGATACATCCGATGGTATTATTAATGATTCAATATCTTTTGTTGGAGAGTATATGTATGTTGATAAGCCTATGCTGTTTCTTGAGCGTCCGGAGCAGAGGTTTAATGAGCTTGGGGAAGCTTTGATTAAGGCTCATTACAAAGTGAGTGGAGAGGATTATATGGGAATAGACTGCTTTGTTAATGATGTTGTAATTAATGGCAATGATTATATGAAAAAGGAAAGAGAGTCTATATTTCTAGAGGAACTGGATTATTATTCAGAAAACGGAATCAAGGCATCGGAATATGTGTATATGGATATTACGGATGGCTTGTTTAAGATGTAAAGCGACATTATGAATTTCAGTGTTGGAGGATAGGAAATGATATTATTCTATCAGTGGAATGCATTTATGCAGAAGGGGATGGAGAAGGCTTTAAATAATCTTAAGGCAGGATATGAGGTGTATTATGATATAGCTGATAACTGGGATGAAGACAGGGTATTTGAGAAAAGATTTATTAACAGGCTTAAAAGTGGAAGCTATTCATGTGTGTTGTCAGTTAATTTTATGCCTATAATATCAGACATATGTGAAAGGCGTGGGATAAAATATGTTTCGTGGGTATATGATTCTCCGCTGCATATAAGGCGCCTAGATACTATGAAAAATTCGTGCAATAAGATATATTTTTTTGACAGGGTACAGGCAGAGGGATTCAGAAGCCAGGGAGTAGAAGGTGCAGAATATCTGCCACTGGCAGCAGATCCGTATGTATTCGGTGGCTCGTATGCAGATGAATATATATGCGATGTGTCGTTTCTTGGACAGTTGTATAAGTCGGAGTATTCTGATATATGTGGCGGTTTGAGTATGTATAACAAAGGGTATCTTGAGGGTATCATTGGTGCTCAGAGTCAGATATCTGGAGGTTATATTATAGACGAAATGCTAAGCGATGAACTGGTTAGTAATATCAATGATGATTTCAGTAAAGCTGGAGATGGTACATTTAAAGCGTCTAAGAGGGAGCTTTCTTATACAATAGCTAAAGAGGTTACAGGTAGACAGAGATTTACTGCGTTGGCACTACTTGAGAACAGGTGTAATGTAAATGTATATTCTAAAGATTTTGATAAGAGACTGGGAAATGTGAATTTCTGTGGATATGCAGATTATTATACCCAGATGCCGGATATATTCAGAAGGAGCCGGATTAATCTTAATGTATCCTTATGCACTATTCAGACAGGCATTCCATTAAGAATTCTTGATATTATGGCATGCGGAGGGTTTGTATTAACCAATGCACAGTCTGAATTGTTCGATTACTTTGATGTTGGTAATGACCTTGTTGTGTATGATGATATGAAGGATATGGTCGTGAAAGTTATGTATTATCTGGAACACGAGGAGGAGCGCGTAAGGATAGCAGAGAATGGAAATAGGAAGGTATGTGAAGGATTTTCTTTTGATGACAGGATGAAGACTATATTAGAGTTATAGGAGCGTTATATGAGTGGAGAAAAGATATCAGTTATTATACCATGCTACAATGTTGAGAACATGGTATCAGAGTGCATTGAAAGTATTGTAAATCAGACAATCGGTCTTGAGCATCTAGAGATTATTCTGGTTGATGATGCGTCCACAGATAATACTGTGCATGTGTTAAGAAAATATGAGGAAAAATATCCAGATAATATTATGCTTGTATTGTGTGATAAGAATGGAAAACAGGGAACAGCAAGAAACATAGGTTTATCATATGCAACCGGAGATTTCATAAGCTTTGTCGATTCGGATGACTGGATTCATCCAGATATGTATAAAGTGCTGGTGGCTATAATGAATAAGAGTGATTGTGATATTGTACAGTTTGGATTTAATTATGCTGCTATGGGAGAAAGGGTACAATATATACCAGTTGATAATGTGGAGATACAGCTATATGATTATGCTGCAGAAAGAAAAGAATATCTGTTTAATTCTAATATATTAAACGAATCGTGTTGGTCTAAATTATACCGCAAATCATTAATTGATAAAGCCAATGTGAAATACGCAGAAGGCGTTGCATATGAGGAGCCTCTCTTTACATATCCATTAAAATTCTATGTGAACAAAGTGGCTGTCACCGATGCAAAGCTTTATTATTACAGATATAACCAGAATGGTACAATGCTATCATATATGAATAATCCGTCAACAATGGTGCAACATCTGCAGGTACAGCTTGATGTGTATTTAAGAATGAGACAGTCCGAGTTTTATATGGAGTATAGAGACGAGATTGATTTTTATTTCATACACTCTTTTTATGCAGAGGTATTTTTCTTTATGGCGGGAAGAGGCATGCCGATGATAGCAGTTATGTTCCGGTATATGGCAAGGATACTAAAAGAGTATGTTCCGGATTACAAGCAGAATCCATATATTGATTTGCCAGGAGCTAAGGAAGAAATGAAGTGTCTGGATTTAATCGATAAACTGAATCTGGATGATAAACATTTAGAAGAGTGCATAAGCGGGTATATGAAAGGACTGTCATTGGTATAGATGAAAAAAGTTATATACAGGGCTAAAGTTTTGAAACTATTGTCCGATATATAAAGCATGAGGAAACAGTTTAGTTTCCTGTAAAACCATAACACAGTGTAGCATGGACGCTGCGCTGAATTAAAATTTCAAGGAGGAACAATATTATGGTAGTACAACACAATTTAGCATCAATGAACACAAACAGACAGATGGGCGTAGTTACAAGCGCACTCCAGAAGTCAACAGAGAAGTTATCATCAGGTTACAAGATTAACCGTGCAGGTGATGACGCAGCAGGTCTTTCTATCTCAGAAAAGATGAGAAGCCAGATCAGAGGTCTTAATAAGGCATCTGATAATGCACAGGATGGTATCTCACTTATCCAGGTAGCTGAAGGTGCTCTTAATGAGACACATTCAATTCTCCAGAGAATGAATGAATTAGCAACACAGGCAGCTAATGATACTAATACAACTACTGATAGAGAATCTATCCAGGATGAGATAGATCAGTTAGCATCAGAAATCGACAGAATCCATTCAACAACACAGTTTAATACAATGAATCTGTTAGATGGTAGCTTCTCAGCTAAGGGTTCTTTGAATCTTCAGGTGGGAGCACTTAAAGGACAGACAATTGGAATCAGCATTGGTAAAATGGATGCAAAATCATTATCTGTTGATATACTTACAGTGAAATCTAATAGTGATGCAGGAAGTTCAATGTCAAAGATTCAGACTGCTATTGAAAGAGTGTCAAAGCAGAGATCTAAATTAGGTGCTTTCCAGAACAGACTTGAGCATACTATTAACAACCTGGATACAACTTCTGAGAATACTCAGTCAGCAGAGTCTAGAATCCGTGATACAGATATGGCTGAAGAGATGGTTGAGTACAGCAAGAACAACATCCTTTCACAGGCTGGACAGTCTATGCTTGCTCAGGCTAATCAGCAGACACAGGGAGTACTGTCACTTCTCGGTTAATAATAATTACTACTATAAGCAGAAGAGTCGGTGGTTACACCGGCTCTTTTTGTCTTTAATCAGATTATTAATTGAGTTGGGAGAGCCATAATATGAATTTTGAAAAAGAGTTTTTTGAGGACGAGGTAAGAGCAGGGTTCTATGTGCCGGCACAGATGAAGCATGCGTGGGCAGCACAGTTAGAGGTTCTTAATGATTTAGATAAAGCATGCAGTGAGAATGGAATACAATATTTTGCAGAGTGGGGAACACTGCTTGGAGCAGTAAGACATCACGGCTTCATACCATGGGATGATGACTTGGATATATGCATGAAGAGGGCTGATTATGAGAAGTTCCTGCGCATATATGATAAAATCATGCCTTCTAATTACACGATATATAATTTTACTACAGATACAGAGAATGATAATTTACTGACAAGAATTATTAACAACGAAACGATTAATTTTGACAAAATTCATCTTGAAAAATATCATGACTTTCCATATGTATCCGGAATAGATATATTTCCATTGGATTTCATTGCGCCAGACGAAGAGGATGATGCGTTTCAAAGAGAGATAATAGATATCGTCAATACTGTTGCTAAATCAATAAGGGGCATGCGGGCAGATGAGAGCCTCATGACAGAAGAGACGATAGCCAATGTAAAAGAGAATATTAAACAGATTGAGAAGTTATGTAATGTCACTATAGATGAGAATAAGGATATTGTACAGCAGCTTAACATACTTGTAGACAGATTATGTGGAGTATACACAGAGGAAGAAGCTGAGTATATAACATTAATGACATTGTGGTGTGATGAGAATGGAATATGGAGAGATGGTGAAAGGTACAGATTCCCTAAGGACTATTATAGTAAAACAATCAGGCTTCCTTTCGAGAATACTACCATACCGGTTCCATATGCCTATGAAGCAATATTAAAGAAAAAATATGGAGATTATAGTGTATTTGTCCATCAATGGGGGACACATGATTATCCATTTTATGAAAGACAGATAGATATACTGAAAAAAGAAGGCATTGCTACAGGAGAAGAGTTCCAATGCAGCATGCAGGAATATGAGAACTTTAGAGAGCAGAAATGTACTGTTAGGAGAGCGAGAAGTATTCTTAAGCAGACTGACGAAAAGAACAGTGCAGATAAGAAAACAGTAGTCTTCATGCCGTATAAAGCGAAATACTGGGAGAATATGGAGTCATTGTGGAGAGAATATAGTGATAATGATGAGTATGATGTTATTGTCATGCCACTTTCATATTATTACAAGAATTACGATGGAACAGCAGATTACTGCAAGGATAAGGACGCATATCCGGATTATGTGAAGCTTACGGCATATGAGGATTACAGATTTGACCAGATGAATCCTGATAAAATTATTATCCAGAATCCGTATGACGGCTTCAACATGACGGTGACAGTACATCCTCTGTTTTACAGCAGGAATCTGGCAATACATACTGATGAGCTTATATATGTGCCGTATTTTAAGACAGAGGAAATTGACGAAAATGATATGAGGGCATATAAGTGGACGCAGGAGTATGTGACTATGCCGGGCGTTGTATATGCGGATAAGGTGATAGTGCAGTCAGAGAATATCAGGAGGTTATATGTAAGAAAGCTCACTGAATTCTTTGGAGAGGAAACAAGACCTGAATGGGAAGATAAGATAGAAGCAGAACATACTGGAGGGATTTAGCTTATGAAGAAAGTGATAACCTACGGTACATATGATCTGTTCCATGAGGGACATTATAAGCTGTTACAGAGGGCGAAGGCACTGGGAGATTACCTTATTGTGGGTGTTACCACGGAGCATTTTGACGAGGCGAGAGGCAAGGTTAATGTAGTCGATTCCATAATGGAGCGGATTGGGAATGTGCGGAAAACAGGCTTTGCTGACGAGATTATTGTGGAGGATCATGAGGGTCAGAAGATAGAGGATATCAAGCGTTATGGTGTTGATATATTTACTGTCGGCTCAGACTGGACAGGAACCTTTGATTATCTTAAGCAGTTCTGTGAGGTTGTGTATCTTGAGAGGACACCGGATGTATCTTCTACTCTTGAGCGCAGGAGCAAGTTCCAGATTGTAAATGTAGGGATAGTCGGAACAGGAAGAATTGTCCCAAGGTTCATATCAGAGGCTAAGTATGTGAGTGGTATTAATATAGCGTGTACATATAATCCGGTAAACCAGAGCGCACAGGCCTTTGGCAACAGACATGATATTCCTAATTACAGCGGCAGATATGAAGATTTTCTTAGTCAGGTAGAAGCAGTGTATATTGCCTCGCCTAATGCAACACATTATGAATATGCGAGAAAAGCATTAGAGAACGGCAGGCATGTGCTGTGCGAGAAGCCGGCAGCATTTACTAAAAAAGAAGCGCAGGAGCTTTATCAGTATGCAATGGATAAGGGGCTGGTGCTTATGGAGGCTGTTAAGACTGCCTATTGCCCGGGCTTCGGACAGCTTATCAATATGGTGCAGTCAGGGAAAATCGGTAAGGTGTGTGATGTGGAAGCGTGCTTTACAAGGCTTGCCAATGATAATTCAAGGGAGCGAACGGATGCAGAGTATGGTGGCGCATTTCTTGAATTCGGAAGCTATACTCTTCTTCCTATTATCAAGCTTCTTGGAACGGACTACAGGGATATACATTTTGACACAATATATGATGAGAATGGTGTCGACCTGTATACCAAGATATATCTTTCATACGATAATGCCATGGCGCTGTCAAAGAACGGAGTGGCTGTGAAGTCAGAAGGACAGCTTGTCGTTGCAGGTACGAAGGGATATATACTTGCACCATCCCCATGGTGGCTTACGAGAAGATTTGAGGTGCATTATGAGGATTCGTCAAGGGTTGAAGTCTATGAGCCTGTATTTCAGGGGGATGGCTTCAGGTATGAGATAAGTGATTTCGTGTCTAAGATTAATGGAATAGATAAGAACGGATATAAGCTTACTGCCAGGGAAGCGATTGCGATGGCTGAGGTTACGGAAGCCTATATGAAGCAGAAGAGAAACTGCTGTACCAGCCTGAAGGGAGAGGGATATGTTTCTTAAGGATGAATACTATGAAGAACAGAAGCAGGACGGATTCATTGTTTCGCAGGATATGAAGCGCGCATGGGCAGCGCAGCTTGAAGTATTAGAAGAGATTAAGCGTGTATGTGGAATTCTTGGAATCCGGTTCTTTGCAGACTGGGGAACCTTGCTCGGCGCTGTAAGACATCACGGTTTCATACCGTGGGATGATGATATGGACATAGCGATGCTCCGTAAGGATTATATGAGGTTTCTGTCCGAAGCGCCGGAACTTCTTGGGAAATATTATGAAATAAAGAGTGTGTATAATGATCCGGAAGATGACATTATTAAGGCAAGAATAATTAATGGGCGGCATATTAATTTTGAGCCGGATTTTCTTGCAAGATTTCATGGCTGTCCGTATGTTGTGGGGATTGATATATTTCCTGTTGATAATATAACTGAGGATAAAGACCGGATGGAAAGGCAGATTAATGGGCTTAGGTTTTTATTGAAAACAGCGCAGAGTATTCCGGAGGAAGCTCCTTATAGTGAAGCTGTGCTTGAACTTATGAAAAAAGTAGAGAATACATTTGGAATACCAATCGATTATAACAACAGATTAAGACATGAATTAAAGAAAATATATGATATTGTATGTGCACTTTATCAGAATGAGAATACAGAAGAAGTATGCTCGATGATAGATTTTGCAGAGGGCTGGGATTATCATGCGAAAAGAGAATGGTATGACGATATATGCGAGCTGCCATTTGAAAATACGACGATTCCAGTACCGGCAGGCTATGATGGGCTGCTTAAGATAAAATATGGGGAGGATTATATGACACCGCGGAATACCGGAAGCTCACATGACTACCCCTTCTATAAAAATCAGATTGAAGAATTGAGGCTTGTAATGGAACGGAATTTAGGCAGAACATTTACTACGGATGAGGTTATGGGGCTTATCCATGAGAAAACAAGATCAGCCGTAGTTAATATCGGAATAATAGGAACAGGGCGAATTGCTGCCAGATTCTTTGCGGAGAGCAGATATGTCAGTGGAATAAATGTAGTGGCAGTATATAATCCGCATCTTGAGAGTGTGATATGGTTTGCGCAGAATAACGGAATTGATATTGATGGTCCGGTGATTCTTACAGATGATGAGGACGCATTCTATAATTCAGTTGACGCGGTCTATATTGCAACGCCACATGAGACACACACAGAATATATCCGTAAGGCGCTGGACAGGGGAAAGCATGTGCTATCTGAAAAGCCTATGGGATTGAAAAAATCGGACATTAAGGAAGTGTTTTCTATTGCCAAGGATAGAAAGCTGGTATGCATGGAAGCGATTAAGACAGCATACTGTGCGGGTTTCCAGCTTATTCTTGATATCGTCAGGAGTGGCGCGATTGGAAAAGCAAGAGATGTTGAAGCAGCATTTTCAAAGATAGGCAGGGAGGCAGGAAGAGAAATGTGGGGCAGGTCAGGCGGAAGCTTTACAGAGCTTGCAAGCTATTGTCTTCTTCCTGTTATGAAGCTGCTTGGCATGGATGTTAAGGATGTCCATTCATATTCAGTGGAGAGTCCGCTTGGAACTGATTCATACACCAAGATGATGATAACCTATGAGGAAGGTGTTGCCACGATTAAGACAGGTCTTGGAGTGAAGACAGAAGGTGAGCTTATTGTGGCAGGAGATGATGGCTATATAAGAGTTCCTTCACCATGGTGGCTTACTAAGAGGATAGAGGTTCATCATGAGAATCCTGAACAGGTTGAGGTCTATGAGGCAGAATTCGCCGGCGGCGGACTTAGATATGAGATAGCAGAATTTGTAAAATGTATTAATAATCCGGAATGTGAAAGGAAGCTGACCGACGAGGAAAGCATATGGCTTTCGGGGATGATGGAGCGGTTTCTTGCAGACCGCACACCCTATGCGCAGACAGTAGATGAAGAGGCGTTAAAGAGTGTCAGGATATGGGCGCACAGAGGCTGCAGCAGGATGAATCCGGAGAATACGCTTCTGGCTTTCAGGAAAGCTGCGGAATTGGAAGGAGTTACCGGAATTGAATTCGATGTGCAGCTTACGAAGGATGGCGAGGTTGTGGTGATACATGATGAAAGAGTCGACAGAACCACAGATGGACATGGCAACGTAAGAGACTACACACTAAATGAGCTGAAACAATTCTTTATAGCAGGAGATGATGAAATCCATACAATTCCTACATTAAGGGAAACATTTGAACTGCTGGAGCCTTACTGCAGGAACAATGGCCTCCGTCTTAATATTGAACTTAAGAACAGTGTCGTAAGATATGAGGGCATGGAGCAGAAGGTTATCGACATGGTTTCGGAATTCGGGCTTGAGGATTATGTGGTGTACTCATCCTTTAACCATGATTCGATAGGGCTTGTAAGACAGCTCAAGGCAGACGCAGAGGTGGCATATCTGGCTGGCGATTATCACAGGTGCATGGACGGATTAAGAAGCTACGGTGGTGCGGCAATTCATCCGGCACAGTGGGGAATGCCTGTCAATATGAGTGATGTGGAAGATTTGAAGGCAGCAGGGCTTAGTGTCCGCATGTGGAATGGAAGCGAGCCCTTATATGGACAGTGCAGGACATTGCCGGACAGGGATTTGAGAGAATATTACAGACTTGGTGCGACGGATATATTTACTAATGTAGCGGAAAAGTATTGTGAGAACAGGAGATAAAGGAATGTTAGCAGGCGTACAGTTAAGTGACAGATTAAGGTTTGAAGCGATTGCGGACGGTGGATTTTCATATGCCGAGATACCATATGAGATTATTGAAAAAAATGAGCTTCCGACATACAGGAAGAAGGAAGGAGATTCGCGGGTGCTTAAGGTTTCCGGATTTTCTTATCCTCTTGCTAAGCTTAATCCGGATAAGATGTATGAGCTTTTAGAGAGCTGCAGAAGATATCAGGGTAATTATATAGTGCTTGATACGATGAACTGTGAGAAAGGCATCCTTGAAAATGTTGTGGAAGAGTGCTCGATGATGATGGCTGATTACAGGATTCCGGTATTCATAGAGAACGGCTGTAACGGAAGTGATGAAGCAGGATATGTAAACAGTGCGTATTCTGATATAGCTTCATTAAAATCGATTGCCGGATACTGCAACAGGCTCTGTGATACACCGATAGTCGGAATATCGATTAATGTAGGTTACAGTAACCTTCTTGCGAAAAATGTAAGAAACCAGATTGACCAGTGCAGCGAATATCTGTGCATGGTTCATGTCAATGATAACGGTGGCAGATACAACGAAAAACAGATGCCATTCACATTTACTAAGGGAAGAGGAAGTCTTATAACCGACTGGTATCATATTATTGGCGCACTTATTAAGCTGGAATTCTCGGGCTGGCTGATATTTGATAACAATGGCACATTTGCAAGAGTTCCAGAGGTGCTGCAGACGCAGTATGTGCGCCTGTTACATGCAATTGCAGGGGAGTGGCAGGGACAGTTCACATTTGTTGAAAGAGTGCTTAACAAGCCGGACAAGAAGCTGATTCTGTTCGGTGCAGGACAGATGCTGTGGGATTATATGGAGGTGCTGGGCGAGAAGTATCCGCCATATTTTGCAGTTGACAATGGAAAAATGCGATGGGGAACTAAGGTATGCGGTGTTGATGTAAAAGCACCGTCAGCAATACTGGATGTTCCGGCAGATGAGCGCAATGTTGTTATATGCTGTATGTATTATGATTCCATATCAGCGCAGCTTAAGGATATGGGCGTAGAGCACAGCGAGTTTCAGGACAGATATTTTGTATAGACATGTGGAGGAAGGAAAATGGTAAAAGTTGGTGTACAGACTAAAGGAATTCTGCCGGAGATGGGAGTGGATGATGGCGTTGCGCTGATTGCTAGGGCAGGATTTGAGAGAGTTGATTTTAATCTTGATACATTTTTAAAGAATTCAGATGTCTATGAGGGAAGAATTAATAAGTTCTTTGAAGCAGATATTAAGGATATCTTAGCGTATTTTGGTGAATATAAGAGGGCATGGGACAAATATGGTATCAAGCCGTCACAGATGCATGCACCTTATCCGGTATATGTGCCGAATCGTGACGATATTAGTCGTTATATGCAGCAGGTTGTAATTCCGAAGAGTATTGAGATTGCCGGATTTCTTGAGATTCCATGGGTGGTCATGCATCCATTTAAAATGCAGTATAAGTATGGGCTTGAGGCTGAGCAGGCGATGAATATCCAGTATTTTTCATCTCTTATACCGGAGCTTAAGAAGCATAATGTGAGAATATGTGTCGAGAATCTCTATGAAAGCGTCGGTGGAAGAATAACAGAGGGCACATGCGCTGATCCGGATGATGCGATATTTTATGTTGATATGCTTAATGCGATGGCTGGTGAAGAGAGGTTCGGCATATGTCTTGACACAGGACATATCCAGCTTGTACACAGACAGCCGGCGGACTATATCAGAAAGGCTGGCAGCCGCCTGAAGCTTTTACATATGCATGAAAATGATGCTTATGCCGATATCCACCAGATGCCTTACACATTTGGCGGCAGCCAGACCTGCGGCACTGACTGGGAGAGCTTCGCTATGGCGCTCGCTGAGACTGGATTCGATGGAACCTTAAGCTTTGAGACATTTCCTTGTGTGAACAGCTTCCCATATGGAACTAAGGAAGAGGTGCTTAGGACGATATGTGAGGTTGGGAAGTATATTAGGGGGAGAGTGGAAAGCGGGGAAGCTGGATGAAGGGTAGAATATTATTCATAACACATCAGTTGTCGAGGACGGGAGCGCCGATTGTGCTGGTGGATGTGATGAGGCTGTGTAAGCGCGAGGGTGCTGATATAGATGTTATAACAATGATGGATGGAGAACTTGGAGAACAGCTTCATAGCATGGGAATTGATTATAAGATTATGGAAAGATTCTATCCAGAAAAAGACAGACTGCTATCTGAATGGAGCAGATATAATCTTGTGATTGCTAATACATTAGTAACATATGAGGCAATACATGTTCTCAATGGCAGCAGCATTCCTGTGATATGGTGGATTCATGAGGGAAGACAGTATTTTGAATATTTTGCAAGTGTAATACCGCATTTTGGGACTATAGGCAGTAACATTCATGCGTATGCTGTGAGTCCATATGTTAAAGCTGTAATCAAAGACATATATAAATGTGATGTTCCAATATTACATTTTGCTGTTGATGGATATGAGGGGGAAGCAGATAAGCATTATGCGCGTAAAAGGGATGTGGTGAAATTTCTTACAGCAGGAACATTTTCTAAGATAAAGGGGCAGGACATACTTGCGGCGGCAATAAGGATGCTTCCAGACGAATATATGAAAAAAGCAGAATTTGGCTTCTGTGGCAATGAAGCTGCGGTTGATGAGGAAGTATATTTAAGTGTGTGTAGGCTTGAAAAGGATTATAATAATGTTCATCTGCTGCATCAGCTTACGAGGCAGCAGACAATTGCTTGTATGGAAGCTGCTGACTGCCTGATAGTTCCCTCAAGAATAGAACCGCTTCCCACAGTGTCTATTGAGATGATGATGACAGGTGGAGCAGTGTTGTGTACAGATGTATGTGGGATTGCTTATTATCTGAAAGATGGTGAGAATGGTTATATTACAAGCTCTAATAACCCACAAATGCTTGCAGAAAGTATAATGAGAGTTATAGATGATTATGATAACTGGAAGAATATTGGAAAAAATGGACATCAGACATATATGAAGCATTTTTCAAGGGAAGCTGTGGAATCTGAAATGATTAGAATGATAGATAAATATATGAATCCCTGTAAGAGAATAATATTCATCAAAGGTGAATTAGAAACGCTTGATTATTTTGTAGACCAGCTCATAGCAGGTGCAGATAAAATGGGAATTGAATATTATGTTATCAATACCCGGATTCCTGAAAGCTATGGTGCGGCTCTTGAAAAATATGTGAAAGCAGGCAGATGTGCTGTCGTTATGATTAATCAGATAGGACTGTTGCTTAATGAAAATGGAAAGAATTATTGGAAAGAGAGAAATATTCCGGTATATGATCTGATTGTTGACCACCCATATAATTTTTATGATGCATTGGATTGCCCACCGACAGATATGAACGTAATTGTTATAGACAGAAATCATGAGAAATTCATAAGGAAATATTATCCGGCAATAAAGAATATATACTTCATGCCTAATGGTGGCAATGAGGCTGCAGGAAAAATGCAGTATAAGGATAGACCTATAGATATATTGTATGTGGGAGACTGTAATCCACCTACACCTTTCATTGAAATTCCTGATATGGCTGATAAGGGGATTGAGCTGTATTCGACGGTGTATAATATACTTATCCAGAATCCAGGATTGACTATAGAAGAAGGCATGGAATTGTATTTCGAGACGAAGGGTGGATATACTAAGGAGCAGATAAAGCACTATATATTACAATACTGTTTCATAATATCTGACAATGTCCGTCGATATTTCAAGTTAAGGATAATGCATGCGCTGGAGAGTACAGGTGCTGGTATAGTTATATATGGAAATGGCTGGGATGCGTATGACGAGGCATGGAAGTCTAATGTGAGCATTAATCCAAGAATATCTTCTGATGAGTGTAACAGAATGCTTGGAAAAGCAAAGATTGGTCTTAACTGTATGCCTTGGTTCAAAGACGGCTGCAGTGAAAGAGTATTCAATATAATGCTTAATGGAGCAGTGTGCCTTACAGATACAAGTGGGTATCTTCTTGAAAGATTTGGACACGGTAATGAGCTGGTATTTTACAATCTGGATGATATGGACGAAATGAAGCAGAATGTCATGTGGCTTCTTGAAAATCCGGACGAGGCAAGCAGGATTGCACAGGCTGGATATGAAGCTGCAATAAGGAATGATACATGGGAGTGCAGGATGAGGGAGATTATGGGGATGATGGAGAACGAGATGTGATGGATTTAGTAGTATGTCAGCCTGATTCGTGCTACTTTAACATTAAAGGAAGGCAATTATGAGGGGAAGAAAAATTAATAGCTGATGGTGTGAAATATTTTAAAGAAAGCGGGAAAGGGTTCTGGATGTACGGTGGACATCCGCTTAGAACGAACCGGAGCGGAGAATGTGAGACTATGTGTGATGCCGTAAAGAAATATGCTAAAGAATATGCAGAGGAGTATGTAAAAGAATATGCCAAAGAATATGCAGAAGAGTATGCAAATGAAAACACTCTTGAGAATGTAAAGAACTTAATGAGAAGCGCACATGTTTCTCTGGATCAG
>CAVKBP010000043.1:0-15572 GCA_963654395.1 Ruminococcus sp. CAG:382 | reverse complement strand
AAGCATAGAAATTAATGAAGGAATTGAAGCTGATGAAAGCCTGAAGATTGACGAATGTATAGAAGTTAATGAAGGAATTGAAGCTGATAAAAGCCGTATGATTGATAAAAGCTTGGAAATAGGAAAGCAGAATAAAGCTGATTATGCGATTAACAATAAGCCGGAGGTGTGCATGTGCCCGGCTGATGCCATTGATTTGATGGATGAAAACGGATATGAAGATTTGTCTGTTAATTCAGACAATATATGTGGTAGAATAAGTGTGTCGTCAGTACTTATATATCCGCCGGGAATGCCTGTTGTTAATGTAGGTGAGCGGATTACTGGTGATGTATGCAGGATTATTAAGAATGCGGTAGATGCAGGGCTTGAGGTACCCGGTCTTAAGGAAGGAAAGATAAGATGCCTGAAATAGCATTTATTATGGGAAAAAGCGCGTCCGGCAAGGACAAGATTTATAAATCACTAATTCAGGATGAAAGCCTGAAGCTTAATACTGTTATATTGTATACAACAAGACCTATGAGGGCTGGGGAGACTGATGGCGTTGAGTATTTTTTTGTAAATGATGAGACAGCAGTTAAGATGCAGGAGAGTGGAAGGATTGTTGAGCTGCGGGAATATAATACGGTATATGGTGTGTGGAAGTATTTTACGGCAGATGACGGACAGATTGACCTTAAGAGCGGTAAAAAGTATCTTGTTATAGGTACACTTGAGGCATATGACAAATTCTGTGAATTCTACGGAAAAGAGCATATTATGCCGATATACATTGAGGTAGAGGATGGATTGAGACTCACAAGGGCTATCCACAGAGAGCAGAAGCAGGATAATCCTCATTATGAGGAAATGTGCAGAAGATTCCTTGCAGACAGCGAGGATTTTTCAGAGGAGAATATTGCTAAGGCTGGTATTACAAGAAGATTCAGTAATAATGGGGCATTAGAGGATTGCATCAGTGAGGTTAAGAGTGCCATAGCAGAAGGTTAATGTGAAGAATCATAGATTTAATATGAAAAATAAGAGATTTTTCGTATGCATGATTAGTGCCCGCAAATAACCTAGTACAGTATGCCATGAAAACGGGAAAGAATGGAGGTTTGTATGGATATTAAGGTTAATGATGTAGCAAAGGCTGCACAAGCCGTTCCAGTGAAATCACAGGAAAAATCAGACGACAGCTTTAAGTTCACTCTGATTAGCAATATTGAGGAGAAAGACCTTCAGGAAAAGCTTGGAAATATGATGCAGGAAATCACTGAGCAGGGTGAGAAGCTTGCAAAGCATATGGATATAAGGGATATGAGGAAGTACAGGGAGCTGGTCAAGGGATTTCTTAATGAAGTTGTCAGCCGTTCACATAAGTTTTCAAGAGAGAACTTTCTTGATAGAAGAGGAAGACACAGAGTGTATGGCATTGTTAAGATGGTAGATGAAAATCTTGACAATCTTGCAAAGGAATTAGTAAAGGATGAAAAAGACCATCTTGCAATAGTCGGAACTATAGATGATATAAGAGGATTATTATTAGATATTTCAACATAGAAGCATTATGTGTTATAATGTGAACTGTTCAAAGATTAACTCTGAACAGTTTATATAATGCAAAAATAAGCAGCGAAAAGAGGAATAAGTATGAGCAAATTTTCAGATATATATGGATATGAGACAATCAAGGAACATCTGCAGAGTGCAATATCTATGGGAAAGGTATCTCATGCTTATGTAATCAGTGGAGGACTTGGCGCAGGAAAGAAGCTTATTGCCAGTACATTTGCACAGACACTGCAGTGTGAAGCAGGCGGCGTAGAACCTTGTGGGGTATGCCATTCCTGCGTGCAGGCGGCAAGTAAGAACCAGCCGGATATTATCTGGGTTGGGCATGAGAAGCCGGGAAGCATCGGTGTTGACGATATAAGGGAACAGCTTGTATCGGATATGCAGATTAAGCCATACAGCAGTCCTTACAAGATATATATTATTGACGAGGCAGACAAGCTCACTGTTGTAGCACAGAATGCAATGCTTAAGACAATTGAGGAGCCGCCGGCTTACGGAATAGTTATTCTGCTTGCCAATAATCCGGACATTTTCTTACAGACAATTCTGTCAAGATGTGTTGTGCTTGATTTGAAACCGCTTAAGGATGATGTGGTTATTAAATATCTTAAAGACCACTATGATAATATCAGTGATTATGAGTGCAGATTTGCAGCAAGATTCGCAGCAGGACGGATTGGCAGGGCAATGACGATGGTTGAGTCCACTGAATTTGCTGAATTAAGACGCGAGGTGATGGATGTCATTAAGAATGCCAAGGATATGGATTCGGCTGATATTATGGCATCAGTGAAGAGAGTTGCCAGCTATAAGCTTACGATTGATGATTACCTTGACCTTATGCTTATGTGGTACAGGGATGTGCTTATGTTTAAGAGTACGAATGATACTAACCTGCTCATATTCAATGACCAGATGTCACTTATCAAGAGTCAGGCACAGACTATGTCTTATGAGGGTTTGCAGGATATTATTAATTCTATAGACAGGGTTAAGTTAAGACTTCAGGCAAATGTTAATTTTGACCTGGTTATTGAATTGCTTATTATGGCGATTAAGGAAAATTCGTAGAATGGAGATTATAGATGACTAAAGTTGTAGGAGTTAGATTCAGACAGGTTGGAAAGATATATTTCTTTGCACCGGGAAAATATTCGGTTGAGATGGGACAGCATGTTATTGTTGAGACTGCAAGAGGCGTTGAATACGGACAGGTTGTTCTCGGTGAAAGAGAGGTTGATGATACATCAGTTGTCCAGCCGCTTAAGGCAATTATAAGAGTTGCAACGCATGAGGATGACGAAAGAGAAGCTAAGAACAGGGAAAAGGAAAAGGAAGCATTCAAGATATGTCTTGAGAAAATTGCAAAGCATAAGCTTGAGATGAAGCTTATCAAGGCTGAGTATACATTTGACAATAATAAAGTGCTTTTCTATTTTACTGCTGATGGAAGAATTGATTTCAGAGAGCTTGTTAAGGACTTGGCAGCGGTATTTAAGACAAGAATTGAGTTAAGGCAGATTGGTGTAAGAGATGAGACTAAGATTTTAGGCGGAATCGGCTCATGCGGAAGACCTCTGTGCTGCGCTACATTTTTACCAGAATTCAATCCTGTATCTATAAAGATGGCGAAGGAACAGAATCTGTCGCTTAATCCTACCAAGATATCCGGAGTGTGCGGAAGACTTATGTGCTGCCTGAAGAATGAGCAGGATACATATGAGGAGTTAAACAGTCATCTTCCTAATGTCGGAGATACTGTTACTACGCCGGAGAAGCTTACCGGAGAGGTTTCAAGTGTCAATGTGTTAAGACAGAGGGTTAAGGTTTTGGTAACTCTTGATAATGACGAGAAGGAGCTTAAGGAATATCCTGTTGAGGAGCTTAGGTTCAGGAGAAAGAAACGATACGACAAGGTTCGTTATGATGATGATAAGGAACTTAAGGCACTTGAGGAATTAGAAAGAAAAGAAGGAAAAGCCCATATTAATGATGATTAATGAACGAATTGATGATTTGATGAGAGATGGACTAAGGCTTATACAGAATACGGATATTTTCTGTTTTGGAATGGATGCGGTGCTGCTGTCTACTTACGCTAAGGCGGGAAAGAGGGACAGGGTGCTGGACATGGGAACCGGTAACGGAATTATCCCGGTGCTTATGCAGTCCAAGAATCCGGGGAGCGTATACAGCGCACTTGAGATTCAGGAGGGAAGTGCAGAGCTTGCCAGAAGAAATGTGGAGCTTAATCATCTTGAGGACAGAATCAGTGTTGTTAAGGGTGATATTAAGGAAGCTTCCACTATATTTGGGGAGGCTTCTTTTAATGTTGTGACGAGTAATCCGCCATATATGAATGAAAATCATGGGATTGTCAATCCTGAAAGCGCCAAGGCAATTGCGAGACATGAGCTTTTATGCAGTCTGGATGATGTTGTCAGGGAGGCAGGCCGTTGCCTTAAGTCCAAGGGAAAAATGTATATGGTTCACAGACCCAACAGGCTTGTTGACATATTTGACACAATGAGAAAGTACCATCTTGAGCCAAAGAAAATGAGGCTTGTGTACCCTTATGTGAATAAGGCTGCAAATATGGTGCTTATCGAGGCGGTAAAGGGTGGCAATTCACAGCTTATCGTTGAAGAACCGCTTATTGTATATAATGCGGACGGAACTTACACAGAAGCACTTCTTAAAATGTATGAATAGTGTGAAAAATTAAAGATTTTTCACACACAAGATTTGTGCTTGCGCACAAACTTGAGATGCCTTGAAAAGCAGGCAGGAATGGAGAGTATATGGATAACCAGAATGTAGATAAATTAAAAAAAGACGGATCGGGTATGCTGTATCTGTGCGCAACGCCTATTGGCAATCTTGAAGATATTACTTACAGGGTTGTTAGGGTGCTTTCAGAGGTTGACCTGATTGCGGCAGAGGATACAAGAAACAGTATCAAGCTTCTTAATCATTTTGAAATAAAGACACCTATGACAAGCTATCATGAATTCAACAAATATGATAAGGCGAAGGTTCTTGTTGATAAAATCTTAGGTGGAATGGATGTGGCTGTAATTACTGATGCTGGAACTCCTGGTATATCTGATCCGGGCGAGGAGCTTGTGAAGCAATGCAGGGCAGCAGGTATAAGGGTAACATCACTTCCGGGACCGGCGGCGTGCATAACAGCGCTTACAATGTCAGGGCGCGAGACAAGAAGATTCGCATTTGAAGCATTTTTACCATCGGACAAGAATGAAAGAAAAGAAGTTCTTGCGGAATTAGTAGACGAAACAAGGACTATGATTATATATGAAGCGCCGCACAGACTGGCTAAGACGCTTGATGAATTGAAGAATACCTTAGGTGGTGACAGACAGCTTACTATATGTAAGGAGCTTACCAAGAGGTATGAGAATTCCATGGAATTCACGCTTGAAGCGGCTTGTGAATATTATGAAAATAATGAGCCCAGAGGAGAGTATGTGCTTGTGATTGCCGGAAAGAGCCGCCAACAGCTAAAGGACGAGGCAAGAAAGCAGTGGGAAGCCATGAGCGTGGCAGAACATGTGCAGATGTATATGTCGCAGGGCATGGACAAGAAAGAAGCCATGAAAGCTGCGGCTAAGGACAGAGGTGTGTCAAAGCGTGACATATATCAGGAGCTTGAAGGGAAAGCCTAGGGCATTACTGGACTGTATGCTCCCTGATTATTGCGCGCACTGTCTTGAAAAGATATGGCTTGATTGTATCTATGTCAGCCGGTTCTTTGTAAAGGATTGCACTGTAGCAGGTTGAGCTTACAAGCTCGACAATAAGGAAAAGCATGATTTCAGGCTCTTCGAGAGTGATATCCTCAGCGTTAATCATTTCATAATACACATCTTTAAAGTTAATATCATCTGATGCAACCTTAGTTGTGAGAGCTTCCTTGAAGATTCCCCAGCTAAGGTTTTTTGATATAAATGTGAGCAGAGTCTGGTTGGAATTCAGCGCATCTACTATGTGATTAATTATAAATATAATCTTTTCCTCAAAATCTGCCTGTCCGTCTCTATTTCTGGAATACTCATCCAGATCAGCAACAGCATTCTTGAATAATTTACTGGATTCATGTGATATAAGACGGTTTCTTATATCATATTTATCCTTAAAGTACAGATAAAATGTACCCTTAGCAATACCTGCTTTCTGAGAAATCTCTGCAATAGAAGTCTTCGCAACCCCCTGGGTAGTAAAGAGATTAAATGCAGTATTCAGCAGAGAAGTAAGTTTCTGTTGTTTGTTCGCCTCAAGCTTTCCCATAATTACATCACACCCCTTTATATAATGTTATTTTTAGTCACATCGTGTATATGTGTTGGTATGGTAATCAATTTCAGGTGCATTGGAGTCACCGGCATTTAACAGGTTTAGTGTCCGCTGCGGGCAAAGTCCGAATCAAAGATTCGGAACAGCAGCGCAAGCGTGCATGAAATTGATTACCATGCCAACTCATTTGTAAGTACATTATACACCAATCCAATTCTAAAATAAATATTAAAAAATGACTTCTGGTCAATTTTCTATTGACTATACATCTGATAGTGCTATAATGTCAACTGGAATTAAAAATGACTATTGGTCATATTTGTGAAAGACGCGAATACAGATATGAATGAAGGTCATTGTGGTTCGTATTTTACAGAAAGGCGTGGTTATTTATATGGAAAAGTTTGGAAAAGTTGTTGTTAAGTTAAGAATTCCAATTCTGGTTCTTAGCATCCTGCTGTTGATTCCAGCCGCTCTTGGTTACATTAATACTAAGGTTAATTACGATATACTGTATTATCTGCCAAGCAATATCGACACTATGCAGGGACAGGACATTTTACTTGATGATTTCGGCAAAGGCGCATATGCGATGGTCGTCGTTGACGGAATGAATAAGTCAAATGTCTCTAAATTGGTAAAGAAGGTTGAGGGAGTTGACCATGTTGCGTCAGTTATTTCCTATAGCGGAGTGGTAGGAGATGATGTTCCTTCTGAGATTCTTCCTGATAAGTTCCGTTCTTACTTTGAAAATGAGAATTCAGGAGCTACCTTGTTCGTAGTATTCTTTGATGGCACTACATCTAGTAATGACACAATGGATGCTATTCAGGAGGTAAGAGATGTTACAGATAATCAGTGTTATATTGCTGGTATGTCTGCGGTAGTTACTGATACTAAGTCTATGTCAGAGAAAGAGACTCCGTTATATGTACTTGTAGCGGTAGTTCTTGTATGTATCGTACTTGCTATATTTATGGATTCATTCCTAGTACCAGTATTCTTTATGATAAGTATAGGTATGGCGATTGTGTATAATCTCGGTTCTAATTATTTATTAGGCGAGGTTTCATACATAACGAAGGCGCTGGCAGCGGTACTCCAGCTTGGTGTTACTCTGGATTATTCAATATTCTTATGGCACAGCTATAAGGAGGTTAAGGAGGAACATCCTGATGACCATCAGGAGGCTATGGCAATTGCAATCGGAAATACTCTTACATCAGTTGTTGGTTCTTCAATAACAACTGTTGCGGGCTTCATAGCACTGTGCTTCATGAGCTTTACACTTGGTCTGGACTTAGGTGTAGTTATGGCGAAGGGTGTAATCTTCGGTGTTATCGGTTGTGTTACAATACTTCCTTCTCTTATCCTTACATTTGACAAGGCACTCGAGAAGACAATGCATAAAGAGATTATGCCGAACTTTGATAAGCCGGCAAGATGGATTGTAAAGCATTCATGGATATTCCTTATAATATTCGTACTGCTTCTTGCTCCAGCTATCTATGGTTATAACAGTACTAAGGTTTACTATGATCTGTCTAATACACTTCCTGATGACCTTAACTGTTCACAGGCCAACAAGATGCTTGCAGAGAATTTTGACGGAACTAATTCGGTATATATGATTCTTGCAGACAGCAGCCTCTCAGCAGAGGATGCCAAAGCAATGATGGATGAAGTAAATGCTTTGGATGGAGTCACATTTGCACTAGGCATTGATTCAGCACTCGGTGGAGAAGTCCCTACGGAAATTCTTCCTGATTCGCTTGTTTCAGAGCTTAAGGGTGATGAATACCAGATTATGATGGTTTCAACAAGCTACACGATTGCTTCTGATGAAATCAATGACCAGATTAATGCAGTAGACGCAATAGCCAAGAAATATGATGCCAAATCTATGGTAATCGGTGAAGCTCCTTGTACTAAGGATCTTATCACTATTACTGATAAGGATTTCAAGACGGTAAGTGCAGTTTCAATTGTTGCGATATTCTTCATTATATTCTTCGTATTGAGGTCAATATCACTGCCGGTTATTCTGGTTGCTGCCATTGAATTTGCTATATTTGTTAATATGGGTATTCCATATTACACAGGAACGACGATACCATTCATATCTTCTGTAGTAATCGGAACTATACAGCTTGGTGCGACAGTCGATTATGCGATTCTTATGACTACAAGATATAAGAGAGAAAGAGCTGCTGGTAACTCTAAGAAGGAGGCTATATCAATAGCACTTGGAACATCTATTCCATCTATTATTGTCAGCGCACTTGGTTTCTTTGCAGCAACATTTGGTGTAGGTATGATAGCCAGTGTTGATATGATTGCTTCACTTTGTACACTTATGGCACGAGGCGCAATCATCAGTATGTTTGTTGTTATATTTGTTCTTCCATCACTTTTCGTATTACTTGATAAGGTGATTATTCATACAAGTTTAGGTTTCAAGCCTAAGAAGAACAGTCAGAATTAATTGAAAGGAAGGAAGATTTATTATGGTAAAGAAGAATTTATTCAAATATAGTTCAGTTTTAATGTGTGTAGTTCTTACGGCAGCAAGCCTTGTCGGATGCGGCTCTAATACAGCCACTAATACAGGAACAGACACAGCTTATGTTACGGATGTGGCAGCAGGCAGTACTGAGGCGACTATTACACAGGCAATAACTAATGAGCTTTCAGTGTCTAACAAGAGCACACTTGCAACTAATACAAGACAGGAAACTGTATATGTATTCAACGACGCATCAGGCAACAAGAATCACATTACAGTTAATGAAAAGATTACAGACGCCAGTGGCAATGAGACTCTTAACAAGACTGAGTCAAGTGAAAATGCGCCTGTGACAATGAAGGTTACTTACAAGCTTGATGGCAAGGAAATCAGCCCGGAAGAGCTTGCGGGAAAGAGTGGAAAGGTTACTATCCGGTTTGACTATACTAATAATCAGAAGAAGGATGTGACTATTAATGGTAAGAAGCAGACTGTATGTGTACCATTTACTATGATTACAGGTATGATGCTTCCGACAGATGTATTCTCTAATGTTGAGGTTACTAACGGCAAGCTTACTAAGGTTGGAGATAATATTGTGGCAATCGGAATGACTATGCCGGGACTTAAGGATACTATGAATCTTAAGTTTAACGATAAGGAGCTTGACCTTGATATTCCTGAATATTTTGAACTGACAGCAGATGTTACGGATTTTTCTCTTGATATGACAATGTCTGTGGCAACATCTAATCTTCTTTCAGATATAGATGCTGATGATATTACTATTGATGATTTAAAGAAAACGGTTGCTTCGCTTGATGATGCAGCTACACAGCTTGAGGATGGAACTGTTTCTTTACAGGATGGAACCCAGCAGTTAAGTGATTCAATGCCGGCACTTACTGATGGTGTTGACCAGTTAAATACTGGAGCCTCATCTCTTAAGGATGGTATTAATGCATATGCGGATGGCGCTGCAAGTGCATACGAGGGTGCTGTTTCGCTTAATGACAACATGAAGGCATATGCTGACGGAATGGGAACTCTTTATAGTACTCTTAAGGATAACAAGTTAGACGAGAAGGTGGTTGAGGCTGCTGAAGGTGCCAGCAAGCTGGCAGATGGTGCTGCAACGCTTGATGAAGGAATTGACAGTGCGCTTGCTGGGGCAGGACAGCTTGTTACGGGGGCGGAATCATTATCGGATGGTCTTACACAGCTTGAAGCAGGTTCTGAAAAGCTGGCAGCAGGAACTACACAGTTAAAGACCAGTCTTGAAAATGGAAAGAATGAGGCAGCGACAAGTTATAATACAGCTTATGGAAGCTTCTATAAGGTAGCATTTGCAGTAACATGCATGAGTAAGGGAATTGATCCTAATTCTGCTGCACAAGAACAGCAGGCAGCAATTGCAACAGCTCTGGCACAGGCGGGAATTTCACAGACACCTGATGTTACAAGCGAGACACAATATGCATTAGCTACAGGCTATATAGTACAGAATTATGCGGCTGTTAAGCAGGTGGTTTCGGCTTCAATAAGTAAGGAAGCGGGTGGACAGCTTGATGAAGCTACATTAAGTACTAAGGCAGACGAGCAGATTGTAACGATGACAAGTGGTCTTTCACAGGCTTATCAGGCATACAGCAATTGCAATAAAACATTAACATCACTTGAGGAAGCAGGATATTTTGATGGAATGACAACACTTAATGCAGGAATTAAGTCTGCTAATTCTGGAGCTACACAGCTTAAAGCTGGTATCGATCAGCTAAGCGCAGGTGCAGGACAATTAAGTGCAGGTTCTAAGCAGCTTAAGGAAGGACTTGGCACTTTAAGCACAGGTCTTAACACACTCAGCACATCAGTTGGTTCTTTCTCGGCTTATAAGGACGGAACTCTCTGCTCAAGCTTATATGCATTGAATCTTAATGCAGGAAAGCTGCAGCAGGAAGGAACAGAAGCTCTTGCGAGTGGACTTTCACAGCTTACAGCTAACAATGATACATTAAAGAATGGTGCAGTGCAGCTTGCTGATGGAACTGCTACATTAAAGGATAATTCAGTAACACTTGCTGACGGAGTTACACAGTTAAATGAAGGTGCAATTACATTAAAGGATGGAATGGCACAGTTTAACAGTGAAGCAATCGAGCCTATCACAGAGCTGGTAGAGTCAGATGCACAGACAGCGGTGGATACAATCAAGGCAGTAGTCAAGGCAGGTCAGGAATACAATTCATTCTTAGGCAAGTCAGATGACAAGACCGGAAGTGTAACATTTGTCTATAAGACAGCAGGCATAACAGCCAATAACTAAGCTTTTTTCTTTCAAACACTTTCATATAAAGATGGAACAGCCACCTATGGGGAAACCTGTGGGTGGCTGTTTCAATGAAGCGGATTTTACATGAAATTAATCACGAACGGGGATTTGCGTAATAATTGAAAGAAAATGAATGGGGATTTGCGAGGAAATTGCATTTACACGAATGGGGATTTGCGTTATATTATAGCTGATGGAGGTGACAGAATTATGGGAAAACCAGTTTTTAAAAGGAAAATATATGACGAAATACTTGAATGGAAAGAAAAAAGAAGTGATAAATATTCACTCCTAATCAAAGGTGCGAGGCGTGTAGGCAAGTCTACTATAGCAGAAGAATTTGCTAAGAACGAATTTAAATCATATATATTAATAGACTTTGCGCATACAAGTAAGGACATTATAGAGTTATTTGATGATACTTATAATCTAGATTTTTTCTTTTTAAAATTGCAGCAGTTGACAGGTGTCAGGTTATATAATAACGAGTCTGTGATTATATTTGATGAGGTACAGCTTCTTCCAAAGGCAAGGCAGGCAATTAAATATCTTGTTGCTGATGGAAGGTATAGATATATCGAGACAGGCTCACTTTTAACGATTAAGAAGAATACAAAAGATATATTAATTCCGAGTGAGGAACATAAGATATCTATGTTTCCGATGGATTTTGAGGAATTTTTATGGGCGGTTGGAGATGATATAACGGCTGACACGATTAAGCTGTTACTGAAGAATAAAAAAGCAGCCGGAAATGCGCTGCATAGAAATCTTATGCGCATTTTCAGATTATATATGCTGGTTGGAGGAATGCCACAGGCGGTAGAAACATATATAGAGCAGAATAATCTGCAGGTGGTTGATGAAGTAAAAAGAGAAATTGTTGATTTATATGAGGAGGATTTCACTAAAATTGATGGGACAGGACTTGCAGGAGATATTTACGATGCCATTCCAGCCAGTCTTAGTGGAAATGCTTCAAGGTATGTTTTGTCTAATGCCAGAGAAGGAATCCGTGCAGAACAGGTGCGGGAATTAATACCAGATATGCTCAGTTCATTTACAGTAAATATTGCATATCACGCCAATAATCCGGGGGTGGGAATGTCCTTAACCAAAGATACCGGGCGTTATAAGTTGTTTCTATCTGATGTCGGACTATTTGTGACGCTTGCATTTAAGGATAAGAGTTATACTGACAATGTGATATATAATAAGCTTCTTTCAGACAAGCTGGATGCCAATCTGGGGTATGTATATGAAAATGTAGCAGCACAGATGCTGACAGCTACGGGCAATAATCTGTTTTATTACACGTTAGACAGCAATACATCGAATCACCTGTATGAGATTGATTTTCTGATATCTGTAAGAGATAAAATATGTCCGATAGAAGTAAAATCTGGAAATTACAGAGGACATAAGTCACTAGATGTATTCTGCGAGCGGTTTAGCAGCCGGATAAGTGATAAATATGTCGTTCACACGAAGGATTACAAATGGGAGAACGGCATTAATTATATTCCTGTGTATATGGTGCCATTTTTGTAGTGAGGATAAGAAGCAATTATAAATGAACTTCTATAATATTGCCATTGCGCCGGATAATAGCAGCAGCACATATGTAAGTTTCATAAATATCTCCTGTGGGATTTTTTTAACTAGCTTTGTTCCGATATATGTACCTGCAAATACAGGTATAATTCCTACAATGAGAAGCATGATGACATGTGTGTTGAAATTGCCGAGCATTATCTGTGTCCCGGTCATGTAGCAGCCGGTTGTAAGCCATATCATGGCAATGGTTGCGCGGAATTCTTCCTTGTCCTTAAGGACAGCAGTGGCATATACGACAAGCAATGCACCACCAGAAACAAACATGCCATGAATTATACCTGCGCCAAGAAGAATTATAAGCATGAAGAATTTTGAAGGCAGAGGCTTACCATTAGATTTGTCATCTGATGCTGCAGCCCTGGTCTTTGTGCAGCCAGACAAAAGCTTCTTTAGTGCAATTGCAATAATCATGATTCCATATAGAATAAGAAGCTGGTGAAGCGGGAATCTTGCATATATTCTGATACCGGCAGCCATTCCTGCTATCATGCATATGAACATTTTTGCAAATTCTTTCCAGTTAATATGTTTAAAGCCGGTGCATACAATCATCAGGCTTGAAATTTGTGCAATTGCATTAAGCAGGGCTTTGGCTTCACCAGCACCGATAAGCCTGATGGCAGGAGGCATAGATATCAGGGTTCCGGCAAATCCTGTTATCGCCTGAAGAAGATTAGCACCAAATAATATGATAAACACAATCAAGTCTTTAATATTAAACATATTGATTATTCCTCCCGTAGCTGTTTTCCAATATTCTTATAAGTTATGTATGATAGAAATTAGTATAAACCTAAAAATGTACTTGACATATGTGCACCTGCACATATAAACTTGGTGTGTCGTATATTGAAAATGTATATTGCGTGTCATATTATGATGTCAACAATTAAACAGATGAGCAAACAAAGGCGTTTGAACTTAGCACAGGGTGTGAAGTTTGAACGCTTTTTTGTTTATCTGTCCATGGAATAAAAGGAGGACAATAATATGGCAGATTTAACAGGACAGGAAGTAGCAGAATTACATAAGAAATATATTTTACAGTCATGGTCTAAGGCTGGCGGAGATGTTTTACCAGTTGAGAAGGCGAAGGGAATATATTTCTGGGATTATGATGGAAAGAAGTACGCTGATATGGCATCTCTTCTTGTATGTTCCAATCTTGGACATGAGCTTCCTGAGATTGTTGAGGCGATTAAGGAGCAGGCTGACAAGATGTGTTTCATGGCACCTGCATATGCATCAGAACCTAAGAGCAAGCTTGCAAAGCTTCTTGTAGAAGCTGCCGGTGAGGATACATATAAGAGAGTTTTCTTTACTAATGGTGGTGCTGAATCTAATGAAAATGCAATCAAGATGGCAAGAATGGTAACTGGAAGAACTAAGATTTTTTCATGCTACAGAAGCTATCATGGTGCTACACTCGGTGCTTCTAACGCATCAGGTGACTGGAGAAGATTCGCAGCAGAGATTGGCGGTGCGAATGGGTTTGTTAAGTTTATGAATCCACAGATGTACAGAGACGGCTATACATATGGTGTTGATGATGAGGTCGTTACTAAGAAGGCGCTGGCAGACCTTGACTTACAGTTGAGATATGAAGGACCACAGAATGTGGCTGCGATTATTATGGAATCAATCGTAGGAGCGAATGGTGTGATTCTTCCACCTAAGGGATATATGGAAGGCATAAGGGCACTTTGTGATAAATACGGAATCCTGATGATATGTGATGAGGTTATGGCAGGCTTCTTCAGAACAGGTAAATGGTTCGCATGGCAGAATTTTGATTTCAAGCCTGACATGATAACCTTTGCAAAGGGTGTTACATGTGGTTATGTACAGCTCGGCGGAGTTATTGTTAATGAAAAGATTGCAAAGTATTTTGAGGAAAATGTATTACAGTGTGGTCTTACATATTCAGGTCATACACTTGCCTGTGCGGCAGGTGTGGCAGCAGTCACATATTATAAGGAGCACAATATCGGACAGCATGTTGCCGAAATGCATGAGATTGTCAAGGCATTCATGGATAAGATGGTTGAGAAGCATAAATGTGTTGGTGAGGCAAGGTGCATAGGCTTATTCGGCGCACTTGAGATGGTTAAGAATAAGGAGACAAGAGAACCACTTCAGGAGTATGGTATTCCGGGAACAGCAATGCCGTGGATATTCGCAGAATTAAAGAAGAGAGGCTTTGCAACATTTGGACGTGAAAACTTTATCGAGATATGCCCACCTCTTATTATAACTAAGGATGAGCTTGAGGAGTATCTTCCAATTCTTGATGAGGTGCTTACACTTGCCGATGAAAAATTCTGTGATTAAACATAAATGATTGAATAAATCGGACATTAACTGAGAAATATCAGATTGAAAAAATCGGACAAAATTATGTGAAAGGAAATGCGTGCTATGAAATGGGATTATATTCAGCCGGTTAAGATAAAATTCGGAGCCGGAAGATGTGCAGAGATAAAAGAGCTTGCAAAATCACTTGGAGCAAAGAATGGTCTGCTGGTTGCGGATCCATTCTTCTTCACCAACGGACTTGCAGATAAGATTATTGAGAATAGCGAGGGTACACTTACAGCCTCATTTGGTGAATTATCACCTAATCCGGATGTGACAGAGGTTGATGCATGTGCAGATGTTATACGAAAGAAGGATATAGGCTTTGTAGTGGCACTTGGTGGAGGCAGTTCAATGGACTGCGCCAAGGCAGCAGCAAGCATCGCACTGACAGAGGATTCAATAAGGAAATATCATGGAACAGGCGTGGCTATGCCACAGGAGCATCTTCCACTTATTGCAATTCCTACAACAGCAGGAACGGGAAGTGAGGTTACTTGTGTAGCAGTTCTTACAGACCATGCCAATGGAAAGAAGTCGCCAATTGTGTCAGATGGTTTCTTTCCTGATTACGCAATTATCGACCCTGAACTTACTTATACAATGCCGCCTAAGGTTACGGCAGGAACAGGAATTGATGTTTTATCACATGCTATTGAAGGCTTCTGGAGTAAGGGACACCAGCCTGTCTGCGATGCCTGTGCATTGCATGCAGCAGAGCTAGTATTTAAGTATCTTTACAGAGCTTATGAGAATCCTACAGATAAAGAAGCAAGAGAAAAAATGTGTGAGGCATCTCTTATAGCAGGACTAGCATTTACACTGCCGAAAACAACTGCCTCGCATGCATGCTCATTTCCACTGACTAATATTCATCATATTCCACAT
>CAVKBP010000042.1:0-15660 GCA_963654395.1 Ruminococcus sp. CAG:382 | reverse complement strand
ACTAATATTCACTGTATCATAGAGGTAAATTCCGCTCCCCGCCTTAAGGGAGGTGTTTTTCAGGCACATGGATTTTGCTTCGAAAACCAGAGATTAAATCAAGGAGGGATTATGGCATTAAACGGAGTTAATACTAATTACCAGACTTATGACAGCAATATTTATTCAGGTACTGACAAAAAGGCTTCATCTAAGGAAACCACCAGTACTACTGCTTATTCAGATGTAGCAGCAACCTACGAAGGTTCTTCTGATTCCACAGCAGTTGTCAGCAAGAAAGCTTCTAACGCTTCTATTGTTGCACAGTTAAAGGCTGATCAGGAAGCGCGCATGAACCAGATGCAGGATCTTGTTACTAAGATGTTTGCTAAGCAGGGAATCACTATCGGAACTGCTGATGATATGTGGAAGGCTCTTGCAAGCGGCAATTTTACAGCAGATGCAGAGACTATCGCACAGGCTAAGGAAGACATTTCCGAGGATGGTTACTGGGGCGTTAAGCAGACCTCTGAAAGAATCTTCTCATTTGCACAGGCACTCGCCGGAGATGATGAAGAACAGATGACTAAGATGAAGGAAGCATTTGAAAAGGGCTTTAAAGAAGCAACTAAAAGCTGGGGCAAGGAGCTCCCGGAGATTTCACAGAACACAAGGGATGCTGTTCTTAAGAAATTCGATGACTACTTTGCCAGTAAGGAATCTGACTAATCAGACAGATGTACAGGCAGTTACATAAGCGGGATTAACTTTGATGAGATTACCTGACTTACACAAGCGGGATTAACATTAACAAGTTTACCTGACTTACACAAACAGGATTAACATTGACAAGTTTACCTGACTTGCACAAGTAGGATTAACATTGACAAAATTACCCGACTTACACTTATGAATTCTGCCTGACGACCATTTTTTAATGTAATAACACACAAAAACAGCTTATCTGTGAATGCTTGCATTCTGACTGATAAGCTGTTTTTATGTTTTTTATGTTTTTATGTTCTTAATATTTTTATCTATGGCTTTACAAGCAGCAGCTTCGTTCTGCGCGGTATAATCACAGCTTCCGACAGCATATCAGCATATTTTGGATTGCCTGCCTTTACTGCCTCTGCTGTTGTATGATACATTTTAGCAACCTCCCATAATGTCTTAGTGCCATCCGCAATATACCCTGTCATTGACGGCATCTGCGATAGGTCGGGCTTTTCATCTGCGATATACGCACTCTTGATTCCACAATATTCAAAGCTCTTAAAACAGATTACATCCAGTGATACCGAGGCTTTAACCTCTATCACCCCGGCGCTGTTTATTGTCGCTGAAAGCTGCTGCACTGACGGCTTTATGTTATATTCAAGTGCGTCAGGACTTACGCCGTCAAGCTTAACCTTGCTTACAAATGGAATAACTGTATGCACACTGCCAAGCGGCTGGCTGTCGCTTGAGGTTATGTAGAATACATTTGCACTGACAATGCCCTCCGCTAAAAGCTCTCCTGCCGAATAAGTAATGTCGTCAAGCTGCACCGTTGCCGTACAGTTACATATCTGCATAAGGTCAGCATAATTTTCAAGCTGCAGACTGCCTGACACGCGGCTTGATATATTGTTGCGCACCACAAGACAGCGGAGCTGCGTATCCGAGCTTTCAATTTCCATATCATATGATGGCGAATATATATCAGCTATTATGTCTTTCTTTTGCTCCTCATACGCTTTGACATCCATGTCAAGCACAACCTCAACTGCCACCTCGCGGTTTTCGCCATCCATGTCTGATCTTTCCTCAATCGTCTTTCCGATTATCTGGAAATTGACATATGGTATCATATCCGCATTGCAGCCGCTTATATCCAGCTTTCCGTCAAATGCTGCCGTTGTCTCATACCACTGCACATTGCCTGTTTCTCCGTTTCCGATATACATTACAAATATATCTAACTCCCCGGTAAGCCACAGCCCGTCATCTGCAAGTCTCGTATTTAAGTTTCTTACATCAACATCATCCCAGATTATCTCCTGTATCTCCGGTTTTCCTGCCGGAAGTGACACATTTTCCCTTATTCTGAAATTGTCTCTCTGGTTGACTGCAAGCTGCACAAATTCCAGTTCCTTCTTTAACATCTGGATATCTGTGCCATCTGTCTCCTCCGCTCCTGTTATCATCTGGATATCCTGTATATTTTCACATATAAGCTTAAGCGTCACAATTGCCTTAACACTTATCTTTCTTGAATTAATCGCCTTGATGCTCAAATCTTCAATTGATGCCTGACATGTTACATAATCCCCTGTGCAGTCACATGAAAGATTGACATTTTCAGAAAAATTCATTTTCCCGGTCATCTTGACAGGCTTCATTTTCTCCGAATCAGACGACGCGCCAATGTAGAGAAGTGCAAATTTTAACTCTCCATCAACTGTTGCTTTATCCTTATTTATCTTTATGCCATCGGTCTGGACATTGCCCCATTCCTTTACTATAAGCTCAATATCATCCTTAGTATCCGGCACATTAAAGTCATCATCCAGTGTAATCTGCGCCACAGCATTACATTTCAAACGGTATTCATGAATATTCTCTGTTCTGAGTCTCACAGACTGACCTCCCATACATTTCTACATTCGTTACTGTCCAGAGCAGTAACCTACATCTTAAACACGACACTTTCTACGCGTCGTTCCATCTTAACTACATCTTAAACACAACGCTCTCCTCGCGCCGCTCCATCTTAACTACATCTTAAACACAACGCTCTCCTCGCGTCGTTCCATCTTAACTACATCTTAAACCAACGCTCTCCTCGCGCCGCTTCATCTTAACTACATCTTAAACACAACGCTCTCCTCGCGTCGTTCCATCTTAACTACATCTTAAACCAACGCTCTCCTCGCGCCGCTTCATCTTAACTACATCTTAAACACAACGCTCTCCTCGCGTCGTTCCATCTTAACTACATCTTAAACACAACGCTCTCCTCGCGCCGTTCCATCTTAAGCACTATTACCGGATATGTTTCCACCTCATTTACCGCTTCGCCAGCCGCAGGTCCTATAAGATTGAGGTCTACATACAGCGCATCATCACCTGTATATACATCATTAACCCTTATGGAATAACCACTGGTTTCCCTCGTTCCATACCCGGCTACAACATATGTATAATCCTTCGTCGTATATGTAAGCCTCATCACTTTATCCTTCTTGCTTTCAATCAGCTTCCTAAGCTCCTCCGGCAAATCTGCATTTTCAACCACCGTATAATCAACCCCAGTCTTATTATCCGGCTCGCCACTGCCAGAGCACCCAGTCATGGCACACACCGGCACACTTATCAACAACACAAGCAGCACAGCCATGACTTTTCCCCATATCTTTCCCCATATTTCCCCCAATATTTTCCCCCAGACCTTTCCACACATAAAAACACCCCCACAATAAGACCTAATAAATCTTATGTGAAGGTGTCAAAAATATTCCTATTAAGTTGCGCGTTGTGTCTTATGTTATTTCGTCAGATATCACACCTCAATTACAAATGGCTTATGATTGGAGAATGAGAGCAATTTATGCACAATGTCATTCGTATGAACCTTCATATATCCCGTTGTCGTTCCGTCGCTGCACCCGTACCATTCGCTTTTTAAGACATCTGCATCAAAAACAATGCGAACCTTGTTTTGCGTATCTAATAAACAACTGAATACAGTTGCAGCCCCGACTTTAGTTCCAAGCATTGTCTCCATCAAATCGGCTGGAGCAAAAGACACACGGGGAATATCCAAGGCTGTACTGAAATCTTTAGAACGAAACGGTTTATCCCCTTTGGTGATAAACAAATAAAAATCATCTTTTTGTCTGTTGCTTAAGAACAGAGTCTTGACCATCTCCATTTGGAGTTTTCGATTGATTTCTACGCAATCCTCCATTGTAATGGCTTCGTCAGTATCCACTCGCTGATATGGGATTTGAAGCTGAGCCAGAGCCAAATAAACTAATTTTTGAAGTTCATTCCCATATTCCTGCGGAGCAGTAGACTGAATATCACTCACATAAAACATTGTTTTCCCTCTTTTGCTATTGAAATCTCTTTGTTTATATTGTATCATAAACGCAGAGATTACAAAAGTGAATATTTATCATTCTATCTATCACAATTCCAGATAGAAAACACTGAGGACAAAAATATGGATATGAACATTCAAAAATATATGGCATTTGTAAAGACGGTTGAATATGGGAGCTTTACAAAAGCGGCAGAAATACTAAACTATTCTCAATCCGGTATCAGTCGTATGATAAACGACTTAGAGAAAGATTGGAAGGTAACTCTTTTGGAACGGGGAAAAGCAGGCGTTAAGCTTACCAGCGATGGATTGCGGCTCTTGCCTTATGCAAAAAATGTTTGCAGCGAATATGAGAAGCTGCTTATGCAGGTTGATGAAATCAATGGGTTGCAGTCTGGGCTTATCCGAATAGGAACTTTTTCGAGTGTTGCCACCCATTGGCTTCCAAATATGATTAAAGCATTTCAAACGGATTATCCGAACATTGATTATGAATTATTGCTGGGAGATTATACAGAGATTGAAGAATGGATCATCACAGGCAGAGTAGATTGCGGATTTATTAGATTACCTGTTCAGCACGATTTGGAAACGATTTTTTTAGAGCAAGACAAACTGCTTGCTATATTGCCTCAAAATCATCCATTAACAAACCTCGAAAAAATTCCTGTTGCGGCTCTTTGTAATGAGCCATTTATGCTTCTTGAAAAGGGTGCCAAAGCTGAAGTTTCAGAAATTTTTGAAAGATGTAATTTAGCACCGAACACTCATTTTACAACTTGGGACGATTATTCTATTATGTCAATGGTTGAAAGCGGTTTGGGAATCAGTATTTTACCGCAACTGATTTTAAAGAGAACACCCTATAAAATTGTTGCAAAAGAGCTTGATGTCCCTGCATATCGTAATATCGGGTTAGCTCTCCGAAATAAGAAGACTGCTTCTTTGGCTGTAAAACGATTTTTAGATTATTTGCAATACAGATAAAGAAAAGCGGCGTTTTCTCTGTCGGTGCTATGCACGGATTAAGCAGTGGGCAGGCTCATATCTTGGCTCTTCTGTCCGCTGCGGCAGATATCCTTCTGGCTGCTGTTATTCGTTTTCAAGGAGCAAAAATATCCCCTTCTGGGGGCATCAAAAAAGGGCAAGAAGTTTTTACCTCTTACCCAATAGCCCGTAGGAAAATATGATTTTCCCCTTGTGTTCTGATTTTTGAAAAAATATAAGCACCTGTTATTTAACCTCTCTTTTGGTCGGTAACAAGTGCTTGCTGTTCAATATTAAATCTGCAGTGCTTATCCGCTCGTGTTCTCTAAAAAATCTTCACATCTGCTATATTGCCGCAGGATGAACTTCTCCGTATGCAAGGCGGAGGAAAGAGGCGTAGCTGGCTACAGCGAGGTTTTTTGCTATGTACAGTCAAAAAACATGAAAGTTATTGGGATAGTTATTTAGAAATCGCTGTACTAGCTCCAATCTTACCACTTGGTTTCACAGTTCCTTGGGAAGATGACAACCAGCTTCCAGTGTCTGTCTGTGGCATACGCTTGAATTATGACGAGCTGTGTATGAGTTAATGCCGCTATATACATAAGTTCAGTGCGCGAAAGCTCGTTCAAACGAAGAGCGTTTGCTTTCGCGCACTGTAATAGACTCTGTATATAGCGGCATTTACTCCTACTAAGCGAGGCATACTGAAAGCGTCCGCCACAGACAGACACTGGAAGCGTATGTTCTCACCATACCAACGGATACAAACCTTACACCTTAACCCCTACACCGCATATCCCTTACTCTTAATAACCTCAATAACCTGGTCAACATATTTCTCACACTCCTCTGTGCTTCCTGCCTCAACCATTACACGCACAACCGGCTCTGTTCCGCTTTCGCGCACAAGAATTCTTCCGTCTGTGCCAAGTGCACTGGCAACTGCCTCAACTGCTGCCTTGACATCTGCGTCGTCCTGCGCCTGTGTCTTATCAGTAACCCTGATGTTCTTAAGCACCTGTGGATAGATGACAAGCGGTGCTGCAAGCTCTGATAATGTCTTCTTCTTAGCAAGCATAACCTCCATCATCTTGAGGGCTGTGATAATTCCATCACCTGTTGTTGCATATTTAGAGAATATGATATGTCCTGACTGCTCGCCGCCTATGCGGTAGCCGTTTTCAGACATGCATTCATATACATATTTGTCGCCAACTTTAGTCTTTTCATATTCAATCCCTACTGCGTCAAATGCTTTGTAGAGTCCGAAATTCGACATGACAGTTGTTACGACCTTGTTGCCTGCAAGCTTATCCCTATCCTTCATGTAGCAGCCATAGATGTAAAGGATGTGGTCGCCTGTTATGACATCACCCTTCTCATCTACACACAGGCATCTGTCTGCGTCACCGTCAAATGCGAATCCGACATCAAGATGTTCTCTTCTCACTAAATCCTGAAGTCCCTCGATATGAGTAGAACCACATTTTTCATTAATATTAGTTCCGTCTGGAGCTGCATTTATAACATAGGTCTTAGCTCCGAGAGCGTCAAATACAGCCTTTGCAAGTGTCCATGCGCTTCCGTTGGAAGCATCAAGTCCAACTCTTACTCCTTTAAATGAATAGATTGCAAGGCTCATAAGATATCCCATATATCTGTTACGTCCAGCAGTATGGTCTACTGTACAGCCTATCTTTTCTTTAGTGGCATAAGGTATGTTCTCTGGTTCGCCATCAAGATATTTCTCGATTTCACTTATGACATCTTCTCTCATCTTCTCGCCCTTGCTGTTGATAAGCTTGATTCCGTTGTCATAGAAAGGATTGTGGCTTGCAGATATCATGATTCCGCAGTCAAAATCCTCTGTTCTTGCCACATAAGAAACACTCGGTGTTGTAGTAACATGAAGAAGATATGCGTCAGCTCCGGATGCTGTAAGCCCGGCTACTAAAGAATACTCGAACATATAGCTGCTTCTTCTTGTATCCTTACCAATAACAATCTTAGCCTTTCCATCCTCGTGATTCTTTCCATAATACCAGCCGAGGAATCTTCCCACCTTAAATGCATGGTCTACAGTAAGAGTTACATTAGCTTCTCCACGAAATCCATCTGTTCCAAAATACTTGCCCATAATCTGCTCCTTAATCATCATATCCGTTAGGATTATTCTTCTGCCATCTCCATGCATCTGCACACATAGTCTTTAAATCTCGCTCTGCCTTCCAGTTAAGCTCCCTCTCTGCCTTGCTGGCATCACAGTAGCAGGTTGCGATATCGCCCGGTCTTCTTGCCTTAATCACATATGGTATATGTATTCCTGTGGCAGCCTCAAAATTCTTAACGATATCAAGCACTGAATAGCCATTGCCTGTTCCAAGATTATATATTGCAGTTCCCGGATTGTCAGCAAGCTTCTCTATCGCCTTGACATGTCCGATTGCAAGGTCAACTACATGAATATAATCTCTTACACCAGTTCCGTCAGGAGTATCATAATCATTGCCAAATACACCAAGCTCCTTTAACTTTCCAACAGCAACCTGTGTTATATATGGCATAAGATTATTAGGAATTCCATTAGGATTCTCGCCGATAGTTCCACTCTCATGTGCTCCGATAGGATTGAAGTATCTTAAAAGAATTACATTCCACTCCGGATCAGCCTTCTGGATATCTGTAAGAATCTCCTCAAGCATTCCCTTAGTCTTGCCATAAGGATTAGTAATCTCTCCCTTAGGGCATTCCTCTGTAATAGGTACAAATGCAGGATCTCCATATACTGTAGCTGAAGATGAGAATATAATATTCTTAACTCCATGCTTTCTCATTACATCAAAAAGTGTAAGTGAACCAGATATGTTGTTCATATAGTATTCAAGCGGCTTGGCTACTGACTCGCCGACAGCCTTAAGTCCTGCAAAATGTATAACACTATCAATGCTTTCTTTTTCAAATATTTCATTCAATCCTGCAGCATCGTTAATGTCTGCCTCGTAAAATGCTGCTTTCTTTCCTGTAATCTTTTCTACTCTGTCTAAAGACTTTCTGCTTGAATTAACCAGATTATCAACAACTACTACATCATAGCCTGCGTTCTGAAGCTCAACTACTGTGTGGCTTCCGATAAAGCCTGCTCCACCTGTAACTAATATTGCCATTATTTTTCTCCTGTCCTTTTTATTAAACATTAAGACAGCCACAAAACTGCATTCATCATGTCGTCCTGTGGCTAATCATCTGTCCTATACGCCTTAATTACTTGTCACCTTTCATCATTCGTTCAGTTGACCATACCTCAACCTTGTACTTATTGCTCTTGTTATATCTCTTTCTAAGATTCTTAAGCTGCTTTAAGTACTCTAATGTAACCTTACCGGAAAGCTTTGACTCACCTTCAGTTCTTTGCTGGAACTTATAAGGAATCTCTACAACCTTGCTGTATGTACCCATAGCAAGCACCTCAACCATAATCTTCCATCCGATAGGCTGAAGGTCTGCATTCTCAATAACCTCTCTTCTGAACATAAAGAGTCCGCTTGTAGGATCTGAAATCTTTCTAAGACATGGCAGCATAACCTGTCCAATCTTTCTTGCTGTTCCAGATACGAACTTTCTATACCAGTTAAGTCCGCCGTCATCTCCACCCGGGATAAGTCTGCTCGGAATACAGAAATCAGCTCCGCTTTCCATAGCCTTGTACATATATTTAAGAACTATTGGAGGGTGCTGTAAATCAGCATCCATACATGCCATATACTCGCCCTTTGCAAGCTTGAAGCCATCAAGAACAGCAGTTGCCAGACCTGTACCATTCTTTCTGTGTTCCATTCTTACCTGTGGATATTCCTTAGCCACTTCCATAATTACATCAGGTGTATTATCCTTACTGTCATCAACAAAGACAATCTCATAATCAACGCCCTTTAAAGCAACATCAATCTGTGCCACAAGATTTCTGATATTCTTGCTTTCATTAAATGTTGGTATTACTACTGATAACATTATTATTATCTCCTTTAAAAAGAAATCTTTTGCTTATTATACATCATTATATGACAAAAGAAAACATATTTATCAAACACGCGTAACAACCATTGTTGCCTCACCCTTAACAATTATGCTCCGCTGTCCGGCACTTACAAAGAAGCTGTCGCCTGCTTTGAATGCCATTGTCTTTTCGTAATCGTCCGTTTCAATAGTTCCTGAGCCTGTTATGAACAGTACTGAAACAAATGAGGCCTCATCAACTACAATCTTAGCCTCGTCGTTAACATCATATTTGTAGACCTCAAAATATTTGCACTGTACAAGTCTTTCCTCTGTATAATGTTCATTCTTGGCAATAACCACCTCTGTCTTGTTATCCTTAACATACTTATGGTTATCAACTACATCGAGTGCTTTCTTAACATGAAGCTCTCGCGGATTACCGAATTTATCTCTTCTGTCATAGTCATACATACGGTAGGTGCAGTTAGAATTCTGCTGTATCTCACATATAAATACGCCTGCACCGATTGCATGGATTGTTCCTGCCTTAACCATAACAACATCTCCAGCCTTAACCTCTATCTTGTTAAGTATCTCTGTTATCGTGTTATTGTTAATTCTTTCAAGAATCTCTTCCTTGGAAGCATCCCTTGAAAGCCCGCAGTACAGATATGCCCCGGGCTCGCTGTCCACAACATACCACATTTCATTCTTGCCATATTCATTCTCATTCTCAAGTGCATATTCATCATCCGGATGAATCTGTATAGAAAGAGCCTGCTTGGCATCTATGAACTTGATAAGAATCGGGAATCTGTCCTGTGCCTGACATTTCCACCCAAGAGCGTCCTTCCCTATAATATTAAGATACTCATTAAAGAGCATTCCCTTGTATCTTCCATCTGCAATACGGCTCTGTCCGTCAGGATGTGCTGAAAGCTCCCAGCTCTCACCTATGACATCGTAATCACATTTCTTGCCATATACATCACGGATTTTAGTTCCACCCCACAGATTATCCTTGAAGGCTGGCTCCAGCTTTGCGATAGGACTTTTATCAAGTCTTACATAGTTGGATGCCGGCTGGTTGTCCTGATTATATATCTTAACAAGGTCTGTGTCTGATATATTATCACCTATACCTACTTCTATAACTACAACATTCTTATCTGTCTTATTGGCAATCTTATGCTTTGTTCCCACAGGAATGAATACGCTTTCATACTTGTTATAATCAGCAGTTTCATTGCCCAGTGTAATTGTTGCAACACCTTCAACTACCGACCAGTGCTCTGTCCTTTTCTCATGCTGGTGAAGTGACATGGACATTCCCGGAAATACTGTAAGCTTTCTGACCTTATAGCCCTGTGAATAATTAAGAATCTCCTGAATTCCCCACTCCTTATAGGTAGTGCGGTTAAAGTCGAAAAATGCTTCATATCTGTCCATATTATCCTTCATAATCTGCTTGATATTATCAGTAGACTTCTTAGAAGATATATATGTTGCATCATCCGTATTAACAATGACAAGATCCCTTAAATCATTGGCTACAACCAGTCTTTTCGGCGCATTATTAATAATGCTGACATTATCACAGTCATTCTTAATAGTACACTCTGTCCTTGCGTCCTTGCTGAATTCAGCAAGATTACTTGCATTATCTACATCCATCCAGTTGAAGGAAACTTCAACAACCTTAATAGAATTACATTTTTCCAGAAGAAGAGTCTCAATACTTCCATGTGGCATATTCTGCATAACTGCCTCTGAAAAGCGGACTGACCTCCTTATTGCCGGAACCTTTCTCTTGGCTGTTTTACATGAACTGTAAAGCTCTGGTGCAAGATATCTTGCTGTATTGGTCATATCTCCTGCCCTGAAAACAAGAATACCACTGTTCCACAGATAGCCATCGTCATATCCGTATCCAAGAAGACCTTCTGTTTCATCTTCATCAAAACTCATTCTTGCGATAAATTTCTTAACATCCTCATGTTCTCTTAATATATATCCATATGAAGATGTCTCCTGTTCCGGCTTTACACCAAGAACAGCGAAATGTCCTGACTTGGCATATTCTTTGGCTGCTATTATTGCCTCTTTGTAGCCATCGCCCTCAATCAGATTGTCCGAATTAACAACCAGAACAAGTTCTGACGGATTGGCAAACATTGTTCCTAACAGTACGGCTGCTCCGGTTCCCTTCGGTGCCCCCTCAAGTATAACTCTGTACTTAAGACTCTGGAATGCCTTCATCTGTCCATTAACAATATTCTTATAGCTTTCTTTGGTAACTATTATAAATTCCTCGCAGAAAGGCATGTTTCTTACTACAGTTTCCTGTAATAACGACCGTCCCTCTTTTATCTTCATAAACTGCTTTGGAAACTGCCTTCTGGACAGTGGCCACAAGCTGTCACCACTGCCTCCGGCTAAAATTACACATTTCATTGCAATCCTTCCTTCAAAATATCCGTTATGGATAGTATATATGTTTTAGTTTTCTGTTGAGGTGTTTGCATTGGCTGCTTTGTCTGAATTATCTGTTATACCACCGGCTGTATTGTCGGATTTATCATCTGTCTTACTGTCAGTTTTTTCTTCTGCTGGCTTTGTTTCTTCTGCCTTGCTTTCGGTCTTATCTTCTGCTGGCTTTGTTTCTTCTGTCTTACCTTCAGTTTCTGCCTCTGTTGGCTTTGTTTCTTCCTCTGTCTTGCTGTCAGTCTTATCGTCTGATGTATTATCGTCTGTCTTACTGTCATCTGATGTATTGTTATCATCTGCAGCAGGTGCATTATTATCATCAGATGTATTATCGTTATTATCCCCAGCTGGCTGTGCATTATCATCAGAATTATTGTCTGTTGATGTATTATTATTATCTGCTGCTCTGTTATTGTCTGCAGTAGTCCTTCTCTGGGTTGCCTCTTCTGTCTTTTCAGTTTCCTTAGTCTTCTCAGTTACCGCTTCAGTTGACGAATCCTTAGAGGCTTCAGTAGATGCATTTTCCTTGGATGTCGCTGTCTCCTTCTGAGCCTTAGATGTATATTCTATCGGTGTCCATTCGCTCTTGGTCTTCTTAACCTTGCGCCTGCTGCTTCCAGCAAATGCAGCTATTGAAACAACAAGAATAACTATAACAACAATTAATACTAATGCAGTATATACAACATTCTTTCTGCTTGCCTTTGGCACCTTTGGAAATACCCGTCCGACACAATCTGTAAGCCTGTCCATAAGTGATTTCTTATGAGCCTTTGGATATTCCGGCTCTTCGCCATATTCATCCATGTCATATTCAAACGATACACCCTCATCTGAATCATCGTCTTCCTCATAACCGCTGTCAGCCTCTTCATCATCATCCTCGTTATCATCCTGGACAACAGGCTCTAATCCCGGTATTTCAAGCTTTCCATGATATTCTTCTTCCTCTGGTTCCGGCTCCACATTTGACGCAAAAAGCGAATCTATAGAATTACCCAGAAGATTTTCTCTCATCGTTGCAATCAGCCTTGAGACAAATGTGCTGTCAACTCCGAGAAGCTCTTTAATTTCCTCTACAGAGTGCATCTCATAGCCATACAATTCCATCATGATAGTCTGCATTCTTGACAAATTCTCGATATTATCAGGTGCCATATCATAAGCCTTCATATCCTTGAATATCTTAGAATTAGCCTTTACTATGCTGAACAGCTCTGAATCTTCCCTGATTTTGCTGTATTCATATTCGTAATCATCTAATTTAACCGTAGAACTGTCGATAAGACCAAACATATAGACCGATACCATTGTTGCAATCTGCCTCATTATATTCTTATCAACATCTATATCCTCCAGCTTATCGCACACATTTATTATAGCCTTAGCTGAAATTTTCTTATAATCATCTCCAAAGACCGGATATACCAGACAGTTGACATCCTTCTGGATAGCCTTGCAGAAGCTCTCTTTATCACCATCACCTGCTCTTAAATCATTAATAATTTCCTTCATTTGTTCCTGATTATTACTCATTTTAATCTCCATTCTAGTGTGAAAAATCAAAGATTTTTCACACTACTCTGCTCATGAATATACATTCCGACTGATTATACCACTATAAAAAATAATTGTCACTTCTTTCCCGAAAAGCTGCAGCATCAATGCTTCCATGCACTCATATCCACATCACCTGATATGCCATCAACTCTTGACTTGTCTGTAAACTGCCACATTGCAAATGGTCCGGTATATGTGCATGAGCTTCTGTACTGCGCAAGCCATACACTGCAGCTCACATTACCTGCATATATTCTGTTATTCATCCAGTCTTTATTAGCATATAACATAGCTGTGTAACCGCTGCTGCTTACAGTCTGTGCAAATGCGTTGATAACTGCAGTTCTCTCGGCTGATGATATTTTATCGCCTCTTCCGCTTCCGTTACCGGCGCTTTCAACATCAATGGCAAGCGGCAAGGATACATTATACCCTCTGCATGCTGATACAATAAAGCTTGCCTCTTCTACCGCCTCAGCAGTATTGACTGCCTGGGTAACTATGTATGCCCCGACCTTTACTCCTGCTGCTGCAGCCTGGCTCATGTTATTATGAAAACGCTTATCAAGGACTAATTTCGCTGTCTCATAGCCCCTGTAGCCAACTCTTATCATTGCATAATTAATACCTGATGCCTTGACCTTGTACCAGTCTATGTCACCATTATAAGTCGATACATCTATCACAAGAGAAGAGCCCTGTGAACCATCAGCATTAAAATAATACTGCACACCGTCAATATTCTTCCAGCCTGTTACCGCCTGTGAATTTTCAAAATAATAATTTTTTCCTTTTATGTTCTGCCAGCCATCCGTATATATATATTCCATCTGCGGCTCAACTTCCATAATTGTATACGAAGCTGTCTTTACTACAGTTGGATTCTCTGTAGATGCCTGCGTCGCAGCAGCTTTGGTGCTGCTTTCAGTTGCTTTTTCAGTACCGGCAAATGAGGTTTCAGTTGCATTCACCGTCCCATTCACCGTTCCGTTTTCCTTAACCGGCTGTGTCTCAGCTGCCGCCGTTGTCTCTTTTACTGTCTGTACTGGTGTCTGCTCAATGTCATTGTTCTTTACAATGAATTTCGTGACAACCGCTTCAGAGCCTCCGGTCACATTAACCGTTCCTGTTTCGTATATATATCCTGAATACTGTTTATTAGTTCCGCTCTCCTCCACCAATATAGTGCCGGCTTTATATTTCGATATTTCATCTTCTGTAAAGCTCTGCTTCTTCGTACTCTTTACAGAATATATAATATTATCTCCTGATTTCTTTACAGAGGATACATTTATATTGCCTGAAACAGCATTATCAACATAAGATACAGGCTTAACCACTTCACTTGCGCTTGTATCATTACGCGTCTTTATAGGATCCTCCTTCTGCGTTACTGGCGTATCAGTAACTACCTTTTCCATTATGTTTTCCATTACAACAAATGCTTCAATTGTTGTCTCTGCTGCTTCCGGAGCCTGATAGCCTTCCTCTGCCTGCACGACAAGCGTATATGTTCCGGTGTCAAGGTCTGGCATAATTACAGTTCCGTCCTTGTCATCATCCTCATAGACCACTTTTTCAATATCTTCAACATCCTGTCCTGCATATGCGGACTTCAGTTTTTCAATCTGTTCCTCATTATCATCCTTGCTTCCGTTTAAAAGATTAAACACAAGCTCATGTTCTGAAAGAATCTCACCATCCTCGCCATATACGCTTGCAGTAATTGTATTTTCATCTGTTACAGCTTCCAGATAAAGCGATAAAACCGGTGCTTTCGGCTCTTCTATTGTTTCCACTTGTGTTGACACATCTGTCGTATCCTCTATTACCGCTACAACCGCAGTATTTTTTGAATTTCCGTCAGGATTAACAATCGACACTGTAATAGCTATCCCAGCAACTACCACAACAGCAATGCCACCGCATATAGCTGTTATGATAACATGCCTTTTTACCTTAAAAAAATCGCAAAGCCACAGCTTTGTATTCTCCATAATGTTTTGTCCATTATGTATAATATTCTGTATAAAACGAATTTTAGTAACTTCTAACATCTCCTGCTCACTATCCTGTGAAACAGTCTCTTGCTCACCTGTTGTATCTTTCTTATGTAACTTAAATTTAGATAATGCCTTTAACGAAAACATATTTTCTCCATCTTAAATATCGTACAATCCCAATAACGGCGCCATATATTAAATGATAGCACCATCTGTAACCCAGTGTTACTATTATTTACTATTAGCTGATGTGAGTATGCTTTGCAGTTGCATATTCATTTTGTATTCTTCATACACACAATCAGTATTTTCCCCACTTTGAAAATGCATAATCTAAGGCATCATCATTTACATATATCTTATTATGTTTTATTGTTATATCACCTGAAAAACCTCGTGATCTATCTGCTTTTGAGCATATACTTACAGTTCGTGTCATACTGTCACTCGTATAAATTATGCCATTAGCATAATACGCATATACATTTTTTGCAGTTGATGATGTACTTTTAAGTTTTCCGTAGCAATATATATTCCCGCTAACAATTACATTGT
>CAVKBP010000041.1:0-15971 GCA_963654395.1 Ruminococcus sp. CAG:382 | reverse complement strand
TATTGAATATACATCACCGACATTTCTGACTTTTTTATTTTCAACAACATAGTGGTTTTGAAAAGTTTGGAGGATTATAATGAAAAAAAGACACGAAAAAAAGACTGTTTTTAAGCAGCCTTTTTTTGACTATTAAATTGTGACCTTATAATTGTAGATACCAGACCTCCGAGATTATTAACGGTCTTTTGGTACATGTAGTATTCTCTATATACAACAGACAGGGCATTAATTACAATATCAAAAGAATAATGAAGTGTAAGACTTGCCATGTCATCAATCTCAATTTCTGTCAGCAGCATCGGTCTGAATGCCGCCGCTGAAAGTTTATTTTTCATAGAAAAGAATTCTGTAAGATTCTTCGGACATGCTCCGCCAGAATTAATATATATCACATTCTGGTTGAATTCCCATATGAATTTTTCAAAAATTGCAACATATTCATTGTGCATACGGGTTTTCTCATTTTTAGGAATGAATTCATTATCTATCTGGAATCTGATTACATCTTTATCAAATGTTATTGTAAATATATCCGATTCAACACCAAGCTTTTCTTTTATTACTGACGGCTTACAGTATGGAGGAAGCAGATTTCTTATTTCTTTAATGTTCTTATAATCAACACTAGCCTGTCCTTTTAATTCCGGAGCATCAAGACTTAGCAGCTCACGGATAAATATTCTAAGTGACACCAGTGACCTTATATTACAAAGCCTTCTATACAGTTCTTTGGACACAACAAGAAAACCTCGCCCGCCTTTGTTGGCAGGAAGGTAGTAGTTCTCATAATCGTTAAGTAAGACATTGACTAATCCGTATCTGTCTTTTGAATATGAAATATATGTATAGTCCTGAAGTGTCTTTAAGTTATTCCATATCGTACGGACATTGCAGCCGACATTAACAGCAAGTTCATTGGCATCAAGATTCCTGATAATACCATGAGAATCAGGATGATAAAAATGCAGAAGCAGTAATAGCTTTATAGCATTTGATTTAAGCATAGGTCTATGACCATAACGATTCTTTTCATTATGGTAAATCTTATTATATACATTTTTCTGGGTTACTGCTTTATGTGGACAATGCTCACAGGCACTGCATGCATCAGCATAAGGTCTGCTGTCTTTATCAAATGTTTCAATGACAGCTTTATATTTACAGTTTACGCAGGCAGCATTACTATAATCAATGACATCTACAGTGGATTCAATTACTTCAGTATAATTCTTCTGGATACCGAGTGACTGGATTATCACTGATTTACCTATATTTGCAAAATTATCCAAGCAGCTCACCCCCTTTTTTGACCATAATTTAACAGTATTTCGGCTGGAAATCAAATTAAGGGTTTTACTCCATTTTTGTCCACATGACAGGATGTTTTATCGGTTTTTACTCTGTTTTTGTCTACATATTTTTCAAAATGGAGTATTTTACTCCAAATTTGTCTACGAAATTTCTTTGGATTTTTTTTTGTAGACCTGAAAACATAGATATTGTGTGATTTACTCCAAATTTGTCTACATTTATGTGCCATGACATGCGTATTAGAACCATCAAACTAAAGAAATCTAGTATTTAAGCCAAAAATGTAGACATCAGACATATTTTTCGAAGAAAAAAATGTAGAAAATCAATATCACAGATATATAATATATTCCAATAAACATGATTTTTTGCTGGTTTTTTATAAAAAATAGCGTGATTTACTCCAAAATTGTCTACATTTAATTGATTTACTCCAAATTTATCTACATTTAATTGAATTGCAGGTATCAATTTACTCCAAAATTGTCTACATTTTTCTTTAAGGTTCTTTAGAGAGCAAAATGATGGCATATAAAAGGAGCTGTGAAAAAAGAATAACCCAGAAGCAGCATTTACAGGAATACTCAGATATGACCAAATCAGCATGATGAAATATGAAAAATAAACCATTGTAGTACCCATAATTAAAAGGGTGTGCGAAAAAACTTTCGTTTTTTCACACACCCTTTACAATCCTTTATTATTCTGCATTTACATTATAACTGCCCCAATATCTAGACTACCTACTGAATATGTAATGTCTTATCTTTATCGGAATTAAGATCTTCTATCTCTGCATCAGACAATGGCAGGAAAGTTATAATGAACATGCCATTTTTCAGTTCAAACTTCTCTATGGCAATATGGTTGTCAACGAACTCCTGAAGGCTCTCCTGGATAAGCTGCAGGTTCTTCTTCTTATTCTTCAGCTTGAATCGTACAATCTTCTGGAAATATGTGTAACTGTATTCGTTCACCCTCGTTTCCTGATTAGCAATCTGCTCACGCTTAATCGCATAGCATATAATCTTGGAAAGGTTGTTATCAAGTACATCATAGGAAGCAGAAGTAATAGAGATAAGCTTCTTCTGTATAATGGCATTGCTCAGGATTTCACCAAACTGTGCTATAGCATAAGGTCTTTCAGCGTCCTCTTTAATAACAATATTATCGAACAGGTTGAAATATATCTTACTGCCTTCGTCCTCATAAGAGAAGTTATATTCAACCAGCTTACGGCAGGAATTACTTATCTTATTAAGAACATTTTTACCGACATGATAATCGACAACTTCTTTGCCTAAAGTATTAAGATCTACAACAACTGATTTTTCTTTAGAAAATTCCTGCATATTAATATTGGATATAAATGCGTTGACAAGCTTAAGGTCATCTGTATCCATTGACTTGGGAGGAGTGAGCTTCCCATTATCAACAGTGACCTCCAGCAATTCATCTCCATCATCATCAGTAATAATCTCTTTTAAAAGATTGTTGGAAGCTGTCTCCATCATCAGCGTAAAAGAAGAGGGGCTGAATAATGGTTTATCAACAAGCTCAACAGGATACATTCTCAGGTAAGAATCAATATTGCCTGCAAGCTCTGTCTCAATATATTTCCATGCACTGATAATCAGATCATTCTTAAGAGAATTATATATTGAGTTATTAGTGAAAGAGTACAGACCAGGAAAATCAATCAACAGGCTTGCTGAATCATTTTTCCATTCATTAGCAGCCGCTTTCTTATCATTGATAATATCACCCAGTTCCTTATCACCATAAAGCTTGGCATATTCGTCAGGCCTTAATGACCTGGCAAGTGTAATAAAGCTTGCGAGAGGGTGCTTCGGATCGTCAAGGTTCATATTGTCAATATCGTTGTTATACGCCTTAAACCATCTGGCACGCTTCTGAAGACGCGACTTTTTAATCTTATTAATTATCGGCATGAGATCTTCACGGCTTGTCTTACCCTCAAGATACTCCATCAATGTTTCATCTATAAGCTCAGCAACATTATCAGTAGGGAAGCACATCAGATATTTTTTCTTGTTAAAAAACTCTAGAATCGCCGGATTGATATGCTTTGCAAGCTCTTCAATAAATCGCCTAGAATATTGTTCCATGTTAACTCCTTAATCTAACATAATTGTAACAGTACAGAGCCAGCCTTTAAAATGTCTGATTCTGTACTGTTATATATACCTAGTACATCGAAAATTAAATAACCGCCATATTGACTTGTCTGATTTCTCATAGGCTGCGTTGTCGTCAATCGCCGTAGCCACCGCTACGCCTCTTTCCTGCGCCTTGTATATGAGAAAATCATCCTGTGCCAATATAGCAGATATTCAATTTTCACTATACTATACATTATACGGACTTTCGACATAAAAAGCAAATGTGAACTGAGTTCAATCTGGAAGCATTTCTTAATTATATTGTGTGATTCTGATTAAATTTTTGTGTTGTGTTGAGGGGTGGTTTTATTTTGAGGGTATAGACATATGTCGTCATTAAGTGTAAAATATCAGTAAATAACTACCCTATCGGAGGAAAACAAATGATTTCAGCTAAGTTTGAAGATGAAATATGGATATATTTCCAGACCAACCTGAGTACAAGAACACGAAAAGAATACTGGAATGTAGTAAGGGATTTTGACAGACTGACCGGGCATGACCCGCTTAAGCTTACGAGAAAAGAAGCCCAGAATTATTACAATAACCTGATAGAAAAGGTCAATGCCGGAAAGCTCTCATATAACACTGCTGTTATGAGACTTTCAGTCATGAAGTCTGTATGCACATTTGTAGAAAACTACATCATCAATCATGGAAAGCGTTATACGAATCATTTTGAAAGCATGTCTCTTCCTGAACAGGATAAAATGCTGCCAAAGGACGCTATACCGGATACTAAGGAAATTGACAGTCTCTTAAGTGCTGCTCTTAATAATAACGATAACAAAGCATTATTAATATTTTCCCTCGTTATTAAGATGGGGCTTACCAATCAGGAAATATGCAGTCTTGACAAAGAATTTATATGCCGTAATAAGGAAGGACATCTGTGTTTTAATATGCCGCCTAAGAATCATATCAGCAGATTTCTTATAATTCCTGATGACCTCGCAGTATTGCTTGATACATATATTGAAGCAGAGAATATTCAGAATGGCGCAATATTTTTAAATATAAGAAAGAACCGCATTAAAATGCGTGATACAGAAAGACTTCTGGCCTCTTATACAGAGAAGCTTGTCAAATCCAAAAAGCTGCGCAGGCATTACACAATGCAGACACTCAGGCACGCAGCAATAAGCTATATGTTAATTGGCGGAGCATCTAAAGACGAGGCTGCGGCATACGCCGGAGTTACAGGAAAATGGATGAACCGGTATGATAAAATAATCGCAGATAATGTTATTAATACAGCGGCTGATTATAATATTATCAATATTAACCTGACCGGAATTAATAAAGAGAAATAAGATGGATTCCTTGCAAATAAATGCATAGATATAAATATAGATAAAGTAAAACCGCGATATAGCATAAATTGCTGCATCGCGGTTTTATTTTCTGATAAGTTATGCAAATGTGTCCGAATCAGATAAGGCTTTCATAAAGCTTAGTTATATCTTCAACGCTTGTATCTCTTGGGTTGCCAGGACGGCATGCATCATCATATGCAGACTGTGCAAGGAATGGAATATCCTCAGGCTTAACAATATCCTTAAGGTCGGCCGGAATTCCAACATCAGAAGCAAGCTTCTTAACTGCTTCAATAGCAGCCTTCCTGTATTCTTCCTGTGTCATATTTTCTGTACCCTCAACACCCATTGCCTTGGCAATATCACGATATTTTTCACCTGTAGCAGGTGCGTTATATTCCATACCAGTTGGAAGAATAATAGCATTAGCAACACCATGTGGTGTATCATAAAGTGCTCCAAGAGGATGAGCCATAGAATGTACGATACCAAGTCCTACATTAGAAAATCCCATACCTGCTATGTACTGTCCTAAAGCCATGCCTTCCCTGCCTTCAGGAGTATTGTCAACCGCACCGCTTAAGCTCCTGGCAATAATCTCAATTGCCTTAAGATGGAACATATCAGATAATTCCCATGCGCCAGCAGTAATGTAACCCTCAATAGCATGTGTAAGTGCGTCCATGCCTGTTGCAGCAGTAAGTCCCTTAGGCATGCTCGACATCATATCCGGATCAACAACAGCAACTACAGGAATATCATGTGGATCTACGCATACCATCTTACGGTTCTTCTCGGCATCTGTAATCACATAGTTGATAGTAACCTCAGCGGCAGTACCAGCAGTAGTAGGAACTGCAATAATAGGAACTGCAGGATTCTTAGTATCAGCTACACCTTCAAGACTTCTTACATCAGCGAACTCCGGATTATTAATTATAATACCGATTGCCTTGGCTGTATCCATTGAAGAACCGCCGCCGATAGCGATTAAGTAATCTGTTCCGGCATTCTTAAATGCTTCCACACCTGTCTGTACATTTTCAATAGTAGGGTTAGGCTTGATGTTAGAATATAATTCATAAGCAAATCCATTATCCTCAAGTACCTTGAGAACCTTGGCTGTTACACCGAATTTTACCAAATCAGGATCTGAACATACAAATGCTTTCTTAAAGCCTCTTGACTTAACCTCTGTTGCAATCTCCTGAATAGCGCCTGCGCCATGATAAGAAGTTCCGTTCAAAATAAATCTCTGTGACATACAATACCTCCATAAATATAAAATTGTTCACTTTTAAAAAGTTAGTCTAATTCTAGCACTATGACAAAATAATAACAAGCGGATAAATTATAAAAATATAATAAAAATTTACATTTATTATAAACAATTTCCCTTTATATTCTTCATAATAAATGCTATACTATAGCCGATTGGATACATATCCAGTCACAATAAAGCTAATAGACATTAACATGAAAGCGAGGCAGAGGTTATGAAAATTAACATATCAGATTCAGTAAAATACATTGGCGTTGACGATACAACAATTGATTTATTCGAGAGCCAGTATGTAGTACCAGAGGGAGTTTCTTATAATTCTTATGTAATTCTCGACGATAAAATTGCAGTAATGGACACAGTTGACAAGCGTGGCATGAAGGAGTGGGAGGACAATCTTCTTAAGGCACTTGATGGAAGAAAGGCTGATTATGTAATTGTACAGCATATGGAACCTGACCATGCAGGAAGTCTTGCAAGACTTTTAGAGCTTTTCCCGGAGATTACAGTAGTAGGTAATGCCAAAACATTTGTAATGATTAACCAGTTCTTCGAAAATATTAATATCAAGAATTCACTTACGGTTAAAGAAGGTGATACTCTTAAGCTTGGCTCTCATACACTTTCCTTCGTAATGGCACCTATGGTTCACTGGCCAGAGGTTATGGTGACATATGAAAGCAGCGAAAAGCTTCTGTTCTCAGCAGATGGATTTGGCAAGTTCGGTGCACTTTCCCTTACAGAGAATGCAGACTGGGCATGTGAAGCAAGAAGATATTACTTTAATATTGTCGGCAAATATGGTGTTCCTGTACAGACTCTGCTTAAGAAGGCTTCTGCACTTGATATTAAGGCAATCTGTCCATTACATGGTCCGGTATTATCTGAAAATCATGGATATTATCTTGACCTTTATAATACATGGAGCAGCTACCAGCCAGAGAGCAAGGGCGTATTCGTAGCATATGCTTCAATCCATGGCAACACAGCACATGCAGCAGAGAAATTTGCTGAAATGCTCCGCGAAAAGGGAGTTGAAAAGGTTGTCGTTACTGACCTTTCAAGATGTGATATTGCAGAAGCTGTTGAGGATGCGTTCAGATATGACAGAATGGTTTTAGCTGCTGCAAGCTATGATGCAGGTGTATTCCCAATCATGCAGGATTTCCTTCATCATCTTCAGGCAAAGGCTTACCAGAACAGAACAGTAGGTCTTATTGAAAATGGATCATGGGCTCCTACTGCAGCAAAAACTATGCGCGGCATACTTGAAACTATGAAGAATATTACAATTGCTGAGCCGGTTGTAACAATCAAATCAGTTCTTAAAGAAGCTGATATTCCTGCATTAGAGCAGTTAGCAACTACTATGAAACAGGATGGATCTAATTAATGCTTTCGACAATTGAATCAATAAACAGTGTAATCAACAACTTTATCTGGGGGCTTCCGGCAATGATATGTATTATCGGCGTCGGAATAGTATTAAGTGTAAGGACAAGATTTATCCAGATAAGAAAATTTCCTTATGCCATGAAAATAACCATAGGCCGTATGCTCAAAAAGCGCAGTGCTTCTGATGGTGCACTCACACCTTTTCAGGCAGTATGTACTGCTCTTGCTGCGACCGTGGGAACTGGCAATATAGCCGGAGTTGCTGGCGCAATAGCAATTGGAGGACCGGGAGCTGTATTCTGGATGTGGATATCTGCAATACTCGGAATGTGCACCAAGTTCTCAGAGGTTGTTCTTGCAGTACACTTCAGGGAAACTAACGAAAAGGGTGAGCTGGTCGGCGGACCAATGTACTATATAAAGAATGGTCTTAAGAAGCACTGGCACTGGCTTGCCTACCTCTTTTCAGCACTTGGTGTGCTAACAGTTTTCGGAACAGGCAATGCAACACAGGTCAATACAATCACAGCAGCAGTAGATTCTGCGCTGATTAATTACAACATTATATCTGCTGATTCTACGCATATAACTAATCTTATAATCGGAATAATCATCATGCTGTTAATCGCTCTTATAATGATTGGTGGAATTAAGCGAATCGGAAGTGTTACAGAAAAGCTGATACCTTTCATGGCTCTGTTATACATTATTCTTGCACTTGGAGTAATAATAGTTAATATAACAAATGTTCCTGCAGTATTCAGGTCAATATTTGAAGGAGCATTTTCTCCGGCATCAGTTACTGGTGGCGCAGTTGGAAGCTTCTTTATGAGCATGAAAAAGGGAGTATCAAGAGGTATCTTTTCTAATGAGGCTGGTCTTGGTACAGGCTCAATTGCACACGCCTGTGCCGATACAAGAAAGCCTGTAAAGCAGGGCTTCTTTGGTATATTTGAAGTATTTGTGGATACGATAGTAATATGTACACTTACAGCGCTTGTTATATTATGCAGCGGAGTAACAGTAGAATACGGACAGGCGGCAGGTGCAGAGCTTACAATATCCGGCTTTACATCTACCTATGGCGGCTGGGTTTCAATATTTACAGCCATTGCTATGTGCTGTTTTGCATTTTCAACGGTTATCGGATGGGGACTTTACGGACAGAGATGTATTGAATTCCTTTTCGGACCGAAGTCAGTCAGACCATTCATGGTAGTCTATTCACTTGTTGCAGTAGTAGGTGCAACAATGAATTTAGGTCTTATGTGGAGTATCGCTGAAACATTTAACGGACTCATGGTAATACCTAACCTTATCGCAGTATTCCTGCTTTCATGCACAGTTGTGCAGCTTGTAAAGGATTATTTTAATGGAGAAGGTAAGAAGGATTAATAATATGAAGCATATTTTACTGATAGCTACCGGTGGAACTATTGCATCAAAGAATAACGGCAGTGGACTTACACCGGGTATTGATGTTAATGCTTTACTTGAATACATTCCGTCTGTCAGACAGCTATGCCATGTTACCGGCATAGCCCTAATGAATATTGACAGCAGTAATATGAACACAGATTATATTGCTTCCATATCAGAATGTATCAGGGAAAACTATGATTCATATGACGGCTTTGTAATCACACATGGAACAGATACCTGTGCCTATACAGCGGCTGCGTTGACATATCAGCTAGTCGGGCTTTCCAAGCCGGTTATTCTTACAGGCTCCCAACTGCCGATAGATGCCAACGGAACGGATGCAGTTTCCAATTTAAAAAATGCATTTATTTATTCATGTGAAGACATATCCGGAGTATTTCTTGCGTTTCATGACAGGCTTATAGCTGGTACATGCGCTAAAAAGGTGAAAACTAAGAGCTTTGATGCATTTGAAAGTATTAATTACCCTGTAGCTGCAACAATCCAGAATGATATTGTATGGTTCAAGGATGACACCTTCTGCAATAAAAGACATAATGATACTGCATTTCACATTGAAACAGATATGTGTACTGATGTAGCTGTTATTCATCTTTTCCCCGGAATGGACTGCAGGATTTTTGATTATGTCGGTTCTTTCAGCAGAGGAGTTATAATAGAGGGCTATGGAACTGGAGGAGTTCCTGATAATGTCAATGGTTACATTCAGAAGCTAATCAGCAAAGGTGTGTGTTTTGTTATTACAACTCAATGCCTGTATGAAGGTGTTAATCTTGAAATATATGAGATCGGATACAGGCTTTTAAGAACAGGCATAATCAATGGTAAAAATATGACAGTTGAGAATCTTACGATGAAGCTTATGTGGTCTTTAGCACATTTTAACAATGTGTCTCAAATAAAAGATTTTATGGAAAAGGAGTTATACTAAATATGCTGACTGAACAAAGACACGAACTAATCCTTAATCTATTATCTGAAAAAGGCAGTATTACTGTTACCGAACTAAAGGAAATGCTTAATACCTCCGAATCCACTATAAGGCGTGACCTCAACACACTTGATGAACAGGGCAGACTCACAAAGGTATTCGGCGGTGCTGTCGAAAATAATAATGGTGTCTCTACCACTGAACTATCTGTTTCACAAAAGGCTGTAGTCAACACAGAGGAGAAAAAGAAAATCGCCATGTATGGTGCAAGGCTTATTGCACCCAATGATTTTATATATATTGATGCAGGAACTACTACTGAATATCTGATAGATTATCTTGAAGAGAAGAGTGCTACATATGTAACAAATGCGGTAACACATGCAAGAAAGCTTGCAGTTTCCGGATTCAAGGTCATCCTGATTGGCGGTGAGCTTAAAGGTCTGACCGAGGCTGTTGTCGGTAATCAGGCTATTCTTACAATTAACCGCATGAATTTTAATAAAGGCTTTTTTGGAACTAATGGAATATCGGAAAAATCCGGCTTTACAACTCCTGACATCAACGAAGCCTTAGTTAAAGAAACCGCATTTTCACACTGCCACTTTAAATACATCCTTGCGGACAGCTCCAAATTCGGAGAGACAAGTGCAGTTACATTTGGAAATATAAGAGAAGCAACCATAATTACGGATAAAAAAACTGGCAGCTTCTCAAAGCTGCCAAATATAATAACTGTTTAATTAATAAGATATTACAACACGCTGGCAATGATTTTACTGACAATAAGGACGAAATTCCTGTCGGAATCATTCCAGCGGTTTTTATGGTTGAAGACATCATAGAAGAAATAATACTTAGTCATGTTGAATTCATACCATGCACTAAGATATGCCATGATATTGCTTTCTGACAGCTCGTTGAACAGGCGCTTATGCCATGCCTCAACAGAAGTAACCATACCGATTGACATTGAATTATTCTTACCGTATCTTGATAAAAATGCTTCATCATTAAGAATATCTGACATATCGGGAATCCGCTTATAATCGCCACATACATATATAAGTTTAGAATTATCATCATATATTCTTATGCCATCTATCTCAAATTGCTCCATAAGCCCTTTGGCGGTATCCTCAACTGCAGCTTTTCCTCTTGATACCAGATCAAGAATCATATCTGATATTACACCGGACATATATTCCGTGTGCGCAGATAAATCAAGTATTTTATGTATGCGTCTGTCATTGTCCTGAATCGAGCCATGCTTTTCCTCATCATAGATAATATACCTGTTTCTTCCCTTTTCCTTGGCAAGATATAAGCATTTATCAGCTTTTCTGAACAGCTCTTCATAACCACTGCCATCCTTAGGATACTCGCTTACACCTACCGACAGGGTAACTCCGAAGTCTTCAACCCTGCTGTCAAATGCATATTGAAGCTTTTTCCTCATTGAGGTAAGAAGTATTCTTAAATCGTCTATATTCTTAACATTATTAGTAAAAATGTAAAATTCATCACCACCAAATCTGCCGGCAATTCCCCTTCCATTAAGATTGGAATTAAGAATCATGGCTATCTTACTAAGAACCTCGTCTCCAAAAAGATGTCCATATGTATCATTAATGCTCTTAAAATTATCAACATCAAACATAATCATATAATGAATTTTATCATCATTAGACGAAATAATTGCTTTAGTATACTCCATGCACGCTCTCTTATTAAGAAGCCCGGTTGCTGAATCAACAGCTTCACTTGTTGCATAATACGGCATAATATCCTTGGTACTGCCATCTACTATTTCAAGATAACCGGCAGCTATCATATATTTATTAGTCGTAAAAAGACAATCTCCATTGACCTTAAACTTATATAATTCGTCCCTGTTCTCATCAAGCGGAAGATAAACCATACAACTGAACTTATTGGAAGCATTTTTCAGATAATTATAAAAATCCTGAAATTCACTTTTTTCTTCATCATTCCTAAGAAGTGACATGGTTCTTTCCCTGAATTTCTCTAAAGGACACTTGATTGGTGCTGAACACTGGTTCCCACGATACATATATATGGCTAACTCATCCGTATGCGAATTATAATCGAACAGGTAATTATGGAATGTCGAAAGTATTGTCCTATACTTATTAAGGTTGTCCATTCCTAGCAGATATCTGCTTTCAACTGCCGACAGAAAATAGCATCTCGCCTCTAGAATATTCTCACCGGCAATAATTTTACCATTATTATACAGATACAGATCAGTCCAGTAATATTCGCCAAGACCGTTCCTTAACAGAATAATCATTCTGCTGTCCTCACCGGGCTTTAACGATTCAAATGTTGTCTTGAAGCCTTTTAAATGGTCGGGATGGACAATATCAAGGAAATTAATGCCGACCAGCTTTTCCACATAATGATAGAAATGCTCATCTCCATTAATTACCTCGTAGTTTCTTCTTATTAGAGCGTCGCCATAAGCGACACTGTTTACCTTGCCAAAATGATTCTCTGATATAATCATATTCCGTTCTCCGTCCGTTAGAATTACATTTATTTTACCATGAATACCTACAATTATCTATAAAAAATTCTATTAAATTAGCATTGCTTACCTGCTTGAAAAAAGCATTTTAAAAATGTTATTCTATATACACATTTTAAAAATGCTAGTACAGCGTTTCAGAAATAACCAGACCAAAACCGCAGGCGTAACGGCTACAGCGAAACTTTTTGATGTGTGCAGTCAGAAAAACAGGCAGGAATAGAGGAGTAGTATGAATACAGACATTAAATTAGTGGCTCTTGATTTAGACAGAACAACGCTTAATTCAGAGAGCCATTTATCAGAAGCTAACAGACAGGCATTAATTGATGCCATTAACAATGGAGTACATGTGTGCATCGCAAGCGGCAGGGCTTTCGACACTCTTCCGGAGGATGTCGTATCAGTTCCCGGAATTGAATATGCAATAACAAGCAATGGTGCCGCCATTTACCGTATTGAAGGAAAGGAATGCCTTAAGTCCTATGTGCTTACACCAGAGTCTGTAAAGACAATACTTAAGCTTACAGCGAATGACATTGTGACATATGAAGCATTTATAAAAGGACAGGCATTCGCATCAACTGAATATACTGCCCATCCGGAAAAATATGGTGCAACAGAGCACTCTCTTAACTATGTGAAAAACACAAGAATTTTTAAGGACGATATTGTATCCTTCATGCTTGAGCACTGTCACGAATTAGACAGCATGGATATAGTTGTTGGTAATGAAGAATTAAAGAAAAATATAATGGAGAAAATACGCAAATCAACCGATGATGTGTATATGACCAGCTCTATCAGCCAGCTTCTTGAGATATCTTATAAGGATGCCGGCAAGAAATCAGGCGTTAAGTTCTTAACAGAATACCTTGGTCTGTCACAGGAAAATGTGGCAGCCTTCGGAGACGCAGACAATGACACAGACATGATAGAGTACGCAGGTGTCGGTATAGCAATGGAAAATGCAGCTCCGCACCTAAAGGAAATCGCTGACCACATAACACTCCACCACGATAAAGATGGGGTAGCATACGCTTTCCGCAATATACTTAATATATGTTAATTTTCAAGGTTGAAATGCGTCTGCAAAATGTGTAAAATACTATGTAACTATTCAGCGCCATGCAGAGGCGTTTTTCTAATATAGTTCTGAATAGTTACAATATTACGAGATATATTTAACAATATAAGGAGATTAATAATGAACGAGCAGGATTGTAAGAAATTAGCAGAGCTCTTATTCCCTGATGTGGATAAGACACCTGATTATTACGAGGAGAAATACCCATATAGAAAGCTTCCTAACAAGGCAGAGGTAACAAGGTTAGGTCCAAGTCCTACTGGATTTATCCATCTTGGCAATCTCTACAGTGCACTTGCTGATGAAAGAATTGCACATAAAAATGGCGGTGTATTCTACTTAAGAATTGAGGATACTGATGCCAAGAGAACTGTCGAGGGCGCTGTTGATCTCATAATTGAGTCATTAAGATATTTTGATATTGAATTTGACGAGGGTGCAGGACTTCCTGATTCTGATCCTGTTAATGCATACGGACCATATTACCAGACACAGAGAGTAGATATCTATCATACATTTGCAAAGGAGCTTGTACTTAAAGGACTTGCTTATCCTTGCTTCTGTACAGAGGAAGAGCTTGAGGCAGTAAGATTACAGCAGGAGGCTGACAAGGTTCTTACAGGATATTATGGCAGATATGCTGTATGCCGCGACCTTTCTTTAGAGACTATTGAAGAAAATCTTAAGGCAGGAAAGCCATATGTGCTTAGACTTCGTTCACAGGGAAGCCCTGATAATGAAATCACATTTACAGACAGCATCAAGGGAGAGATTAAGCTTCCTGAGAATATCCATGATGTGGTTCTTCTTAAGAAGGACGGAATCCCTACTTATCATTTTGCACATGTAATTGATGACCACTTTATGAGAACTACAACTGTTGTCCGCGGTGGTGAATGGCTTGCTTCTGTTCCTACACACTATGAATTATTCCATGTGTTAGGCTTTAAGATGCCAAAATATGCGCACACAGCACACCTTATGAAATTCGATGAGGAGACTGGCGGAAAGAGAAAGCTTTCTAAGAGAAAGGATCCAGAGCTTTCACTTGATTATTATAGAAAAGACGGATATCATCCATATACAATGAAGGTTTATCTTCTTACACTTCTTAATTCTAACTTTGAGGAATGGCATGAGAAGTTCCCTGACAAGGACATCAATGAATTTCCATTCTCTGTAGATAAGATGAGTGTTTCAGGTGCATTATTTGATAAAGAAAAGCTTCATAATATCTGTAAAAATGAGCTTTCTAAATTATCAGAGGATGATGTATACGAATTCCTTCACAACTGGGCATTAGAAAATGAGCCAGAGATGGAAAAGGTATGGTTTGCTGACAAAGAGAAATTACTTGCTATATTAAGACTCTATATGGGCGTTGGCGCTAAGAGAAGAAGAAAAGACTTTATGTATGCAAAGCAGATATTTGAGCTTATAAGCTTTTTCTTTGATGGAGAGTCTGGCGAAAGAGATGAGTTCAGATTAGCTGATGATGAGGTTAAGGCTATCCTTAATGATTATCTTGCAGCTTACGACCACAATGATGATAACAGCATGTGGTTTAACAAGCTTAAGGAAATAGCTGACAAGAACGGATATGCTTCTGATATGAAGGCTTACAAGGCTGCCCCGGAAAACTTCAAGGGTAATGTGTCAGATGTTGCAGAGGTTGTAAGAATTGCTGTAACAGGCAGAGCTAACACACCTGATTTATGGACTATTGTTCATATAATGGGTGAAGAACAGATGAAAGAACGCATAAGCCGTTTCCTGTAATTATTAAACTAAATAAGGAGACTCAAGTATATGTATGACCTTATGATAATCGGAAGTGGTCCTGCTGGAATTTCAGCGGCACTTACTGCCAAGGCAAGAAATCTCGACTTTATATGGTTCGGTTCAAGAGCCTTAAGCACTAAGATTGAAAAGGCTGAAAAAATCATGAATTATCCCGGACTTTCTGCTGTTACAGGAAGCGAAATGCAGGCAGCTTTCCTAAAGCAGATTGATGACTGCGGCATTACTATTACAGAAGCACAGGTTAATTCCATATATGACTGCGGTCTGTTATTATGACTGTTGGAATGGCTACAACTAAGGAGCTTGAAGGTGAAGCAAGACTTTTAGGCTGTGGCGTAAGCTACTGTGCAACCTGTGACGGCGCTTTATATAAGAATAAGGATATAGCTGTTATATGTGCCTCTCCGAAATTTGAGGATGAAGTAACATTTTTAGCAGGACTTGCCAGTCATATATATCTTTTCACACCATATAAGGAAACAGAGTTAAAATGTGATAATATAACACATTTTAATGGTCTTCCTTCAAGCGTTGATGGCGATAAAAAGGTAGCTTCAGTAACCTTTAAGGGTGAAACAATTCCTGTAAGCGGTGCATTCTTTTTAAAGGATTCAATCAATCCTGGAGTATTATTATCAGGGCTTGAGATGGCTGATGGACATATTG
>CAVKBP010000040.1:0-15974 GCA_963654395.1 Ruminococcus sp. CAG:382 | reverse complement strand
AAAAATGGAATCTGAAAGCCTTATATTTACTGGCTTAGAGATTCCGAGAGATTATATAAGAGGGAAGGAGGAGTACAGGATGTTTAGTGTTAATATTGATAAAATCGTTAATATGACAGAGAACGAGGAAAAATGTTATGATGAACTGATTCGCAGCCTTAAGACGGAGCTTGGTGAAGGAAAGAGCCTTGCTGTTACTAAGGACGGAATGGGAGCTTTCAAAATAGCGTACAGCTTTGCTAAGTCAGGCGAAAAGGTTCTTTTTATTGATGCAGATATTGTGTCAGATATCTTCCTTGGCAAATATAAGCTTGGTAAGAATCTGAAGGGTGTTGCGGATTTTATGCGAGAACCAGACAGTGAAAATAATCTTATATGTAAAACCAATAATGCCAATATGGATATTATATTTACTGGTGTATTAGATGATGGCGTTATAACAGAAAATGAAGAAGCAATGATAAAGAAGCTTATTTTTATCTATTCGGAAGATTATGACAGAATCGTAATGAGCTCAGATGAAGATGGAAGAATAGCTAAATACTGCGATGGAACTGTAATTATATATAACGAGAGTGAATTCGGTGAATATGCAGCACAGAATTATAAGAATGAGCTGGAAAGTAATAAATGTAATGTGTTAGGTGTGGTGATTAATGAATAATATTGATGAATTGGTTAAATTAGTGCAGGAGAGTGATAATATAGTGTTTTTCGGGGGTGCCGGGGTATCTACGGAAAGCGGGATTCCTGATTTCAGAAGTCCTGATGGATTATATAACCAGCAATACAAGTATCCACCGGAAACTATTATAAGTCATTCTTTTTACCAGAGGTATCCAGAAGAGTTCTACAGATTTTACAGGAATAAAATGCTTTATCCTGATGCTAAGCCGGGGATTACTCATCTTGCACTGGCAAAGCTTGAAAAAGAAGGAAAGCTGAAGGCTGTTATTACACAGAATATTGATGGTCTGCACCAGAAGGCAGGAAGCAGAAATGTAATTGAATTACATGGTTCAGTGCTTAGAAACTATTGTGAAAGATGTCATAAATTTTATGGCATTGAGAAGATAATTAATTCGGAGGGCATTCCTATGTGTGAATGCGGAGGAAGGATAAAGCCTGATGTTGTATTATATGAGGAAGGGCTTGATGATAACAATATAACCAGCGCTGTGAATTATATAAGAAATGCAGATATGCTTATAATAGGTGGTACATCGCTTGGTGTTTACCCGGCGGCAGGACTTATAGATTATTACAGGGGAAATAAGCTGGTTCTTATCAACAAATCGGCAACTCCTTATGATGGCAGGGCAGATATTCTTATAAATGCACCTCTTGCAGATGTGTTTAAAAGCTTTATGTAATTAATATGTAATGGAGAAATTATAGATGACGGGCATTATTCCATATGAAACCGGTGATATTGTAGAGATGAAAAAGAAACACCCATGCGGCAGCAGTGAATGGGAAATTCTTAAAGCAGGAGCAGACATTAAGATGAAATGCTTAGGATGTGGTCACGAGGTTATAATTAAAAGGTCTCTCGCACAAAAAAATACAAAAAAATTAAAAAAGGCTTGTAATTGACTTTAGGATATGATAATATTTTGTCTTGTGATATATTTTTAATCCTTGTTCCTTCATGTACATTTATGTGTATAAGGATAGAAGGGACCAAAAGACCAGAAGGAGGTGCGACGTAGATGAATAAGTATGAATTAGCATTAGTTGTTAGCGCAAACGTCGAGGATGAAGTGAGAACAGCTACTATCGAGAAGGTTAATGAGTTAATCACTCGTTTCGGTGGTACTATCACAGATCCAGGCACAAGCGAGAAGAAGAAGCTTGCATACGATATCCAGCATATGAGCGAGGGATTCTATAGCTTTATTAAGTTTGAAGCAGAAGCTTCTGCTCCAGCTGAGATTGAAAGCAGAATCCGTATCATGGATAATGTATTAAGATTCTTAATCGTTAAAGACGGAGAGTAATTTTTTATCCCGGTTTTAAAGATGATGTTTGGCTTGCAACTCTTTATAGAAGAGGAGATAAAGTATGAACAAAGTTATTTTAATGGGAAGACTGACAAGAGAGCCTGATGTAAGATATTCACAGAACTCAGAGGGTTCTATGGCAGTTGCAAGATATACATTGGCTGTAGACAGAAGACGGACAAGAAACAGTGACAGTGAGCAGACAGCAGATTTTATAAGCTGTGTTGCTTTCGGAAGAGCAGGAGAATTCGCTGAGAAGTATCTTCATCAGGGAACTAAGATTGCTGTTTCTGGAAGAATCCAGACTGGTAGTTATACTAACAAGGATGGTCAGAGAGTTTATACAACCGATGTAGTTGTTGAAGAACAGGAATTTGCAGAAAGCAAATCCGCAGCAGCTAATAATGGAGGAGGCTCTAATTATGCTGCATACACACCATCAAGACCAGAACCAAGCCAGGCGGCTGGAGATGGATTTATGGCTATTCCTGACGGAGTAGATGATGAGGGTTTGCCTTTCAACTAAGATAGGAGGTAAAAACCATGCCAGATAAGAAGGCTGAGAGACCAGAGGGTCAGATGAGAAGAAGACCAATGCGTAGAAGAAAGAAAGTTTGCGCATTTTGTGCAGATGCCAACAAGGTATTAGATTATAAGGATGTTGCTACACTTAAGCATTATGTTTCTGAGAGAGGAAAAATCCTTCCTAGAAGAATCACAGGAAACTGTGCAAAGCATCAGAGAGCGCTTACTGTAGCTGTTAAGAGAGCAAGACATGTAGCTCTTCTTCCATATTCAGTAGACTAATATATTATGTTAAGATTGCAAGCCGTAGCAGGGAAACCTGTTACGGCTTGTAGTATATTTGCATACATGATATAATTATTCTAATTCGATTATGGAGATGTGATTATGTCAGATAATAAAAAATGGAAAAGAGCATTCAGATATAGCGGACTTTTAAAGTCATTTTTCATATGTCCGTTGTATATTGGCATTGTTCTGATTGTGACATGCGGGATTGTGTTCTGCATAGATATTATGGCTGCAACAGTTATAAGCATATTTCTGGTTATATATCTGCTGGCATGTGGTGTCATGTATTTCTATATGAGACCGAAGATAATGTCTGGAATGGTTGAATTTGCAGCCAATTATTCACAAGTTCAGAAGCAGCTTTTATATAATCTGAGCGTTCCGTATTGTCTTCTTGATAATAATGGCAATGTTATGTGGGCTAATAAGGCTATGCAGGACTGCATAGGAATCAGGAAAGATTTCAGAAGGAATATTAATACAGTACTTCCGGAGGTGACTCCGAGTATATTTCCTGACAGAGAGGAAGGCTTCAAGGAAATAAGGCTTACATTTCAGGAAAGAGATTATAAGGCTGAATTAAAGAGCATCGATGCAGATGCTATGGCTGAGGGTGTTGATATAATTGAGCGGAGTACGGAGTCTTCCATGTATGTCATGTATCTTTTCGATGAGACGGATATTAACACATATATCCAGAAGTTAAAGGATGAAAGATGTGTTGTAGGACTTGTCTATATTGATAATTATGAGGAAGCCCTGGATAGTACTGATGATGTAAGAAGGTCGCTTCTGGCTGGTCTTATTGATAAGAGAGTCAACAAATATTTCTCTTCTGGTTCAGCCATTGTACGGAAGCTGGAAAAGGATAAATATATCGTTGTATTCAGATATAATTATTTAGAAAAGCTTATGCATGACAAATTCAGCCTGCTTGAAGAGATTAAGAGCATTAAAATTGGTAACGAGATGACTATTACCTTAAGTATGGGTATAGGAACTGGTTCGGCAGAGTATGCCAAGAATTATGATGTTGCTAAGGCTGCCATGGATCTGGCGCTTGGACGCGGCGGAGATCAGGCTGTAGTCAAGGATGGCGAGAAGATTCTTTATTATGGCGGTAAGAGCCAGCAGATGGAGAAGAATACAAGAGTCAAGGTTCGTGTTAAAGCCCATGCTTTAAGACAGATTCTTGATAATAACAGCAATGTGCTTGTTATGGGACATACACTTGCGGATATTGACTCATTTGGTTCGGCATTGGGAATATATATTATTGCCAGAAAGCTTGGCAAAGAGGCACACATCGTTCTCGGCGAGATTACCAGCAGTGTAAGGCCATTTGTGAACAGATTCATTGACAGGGAGGAGTATCCGGATGATATGCTTGTAAAGCCGGAGGATGCGGCTTCTTATATCAATGCGTCAACTGTTGTGATTGTTGTAGATGTGAACAGACCACAGCGGACGGAGTGTCCGGAGCTTCTTGAAAAATGTAAGACAGTAGTTGTGTTTGACCACCACAGGAGACAGAGTGATACAATTACAGGTGCGGTTCTTTCGTATGTTGATCCGTATGCATCATCTGCCAGTGAGATGATAACTGAGATGATCCAGTATGTTGATGATAATATCAAGCTTAAGGCATTTGAGGCAGATGCACTGTATGCCGGAATTAATATTGATACAGACGGCTTTAACAGCAAGTCCGGACCAAGAACCTTTGAAGCGGCAGCATTTTTAAGAAGACATGGTGCTGATGTGACGAGAGTAAGAAAAATGCTTAGAAGCAATATGAATGAGTGCAAGGAGATTGCAAGGGCTGTAGGACGCGCGGAGATTTATAAGGGCGCATATGCAATATCGACATTTGACGGCGACGGAATTGACACGCCTACAGTCGGAGGTGCCAAGGCAGCCAATGAACTGCTTGATATATCAGGCATTAAGGCTTCTTTCGTTATCACTCCCTACGAGGATAAGATATTTATAAGTGCAAGGTCAATTGATGAGGTTAATGTACAGCTTGTTATGGAAAAGCTTGGCGGAGGCGGTCATATGAGTATTGCCGGTGCGCAGCTTACGGATTGCACAACTGACCAGGCAATTAATAAGATTAAGGTAACACTTGATAATATGATTAAGGATGGTGAAATATAATGGATGTTATTTTATTAGAGGATGTTAAGACATTAGGTAAAAAGGGACAGATTGTCAAGATTAATGATGGATATGCAAGAAATTATGTGCTTCCTAAGAAGCTCGGCATTGAGGCTACTCCGAAGAATCTTAATGACCTTAAGTTAGCTAAGAAAAGAGAAGAAAAAGAGGCTGCAGAAGAGCTTGCAGCGGCTAAGGAGCTTGCAGCAAGGATTAAAGAGTGTACAGTGACTGTTTCCATGAAAACAGGTGAAGGCGGAAGAACCTTCGGAACTGTTTCAACCAAGGAAGTTGCAGAAGAGGCTAAGAAGCAGTTAGGACTTGACATTGACAAGAAGAAAATGAAGCTTGATGTGCCTATCAAGGCTTTAGGTAATTATATTATCCAGGTTAAGCTTCACAAGGATGTAACAGCGGAGCTGACCGTCAAGGTTATTGAAAAATAAGTAGATACATTTGCATGAATGGAGGATTACTATGGATGAGTCAGTGGTAACACGCGTGATGCCTAACAGCATCGAAGCTGAGCAGTCTGTTGTTGGTTCAATGATTATGGACAGGCAGGCAATTATAACTGCTGCTGAAATCTTAAGGCAGGATGATTTCTACTACAGGCAGTATGGAACGATGTTCCAGACAATGGTAGACATGAATAATGAGGGCAGACCTGTAGATATAGTTACTCTGCAGGAAAGACTGAAGGAGACAGATGTACCGGCTGAAGTCTATAGTATTGAGTTCGTAAGGGCGCTGTTATCCTCTGTGCCGACATCTGCCAATATAAGACAGTATGCAGGTATTGTTAAGGACAAGGCAGTACTCAGGAATATCATAAGGGTAAATGATGATATTGCCAACCAGTGCTATGCGGGCAAGGAAAAGACAGAGGATATTCTTGCTGATACAGAAAAGAGGATATTTGAGCTTGTCAAGAATAAGGGCGGAAAAGAGTATACGCCTATTGACAAGGTTGTTCTTGAGGCGCTTGACAGAATATCTGCGGCGGCGAAGACCAAGGGAGCTGTAACGGGCGTTCCTACAGGCTTTAAAGACTTAGATACTTATCTGTCAGGATTACAGCCATCAGATTTTATTCTGGTTGCTGCCAGACCGTCAATGGGTAAGACAGCATTTGTCCTGAATGTCGCTGAAAATGTAGCTATTAAGCAGCAGATTACAACAGTTGTATTCAGTCTGGAGATGTCCAATGTCCAGCTTGTAAACCGTATGCTGTCACTGGAGTCAACAGTGGATGCGGACAAGATAAGAAAGGGACATCTGGATTCCAATGACTGGGGCAAGCTTATCGAAGGTGCGGACAGCATTGCAAAGTCGAAGCTGATAATTGATGATACACCGGGTATCTCGATTGCAGAATTGCGCAGCAAATGCAGAAAATACAAGATGGAGAATAATCTGGGACTTATTATTATCGATTATCTCCAGCTTATGAGCGGCAGTGGAAGCGGCCGTTCAGAGGGCAGGCAGCAGGAGGTATCCGACATATCGAGAGCGTTAAAGGCGCTTGCGAGAGAGTTAAATGTGCCTGTAGTAACACTTTCACAGTTAAGCCGGGCTGTAGAACAAAGACCTGACCACAGACCTATGCTTTCGGATTTAAGAGAGTCGGGAGCTATCGAGCAGGATGCCGATGTTGTTATGTTCCTTTACAGAGATGATTATTACAACAAGGATACGGAACAGAAGGGCATAGCAGAGATAATTATTGCCAAGCAGCGTAACGGTCCTATCGGAACTGTTAAGATGGCATGGCTGCCAGAACAGACAAGATTCGCAGATCTTTCAAGAGATTTGAGACAGTAATTGGCTGTGTTATAAAAAGAATATGTTATAAAATAAAACCCCGAATCAGTATTAAACTGGTTCGGGGTTTTATGTAAGTACCGTTCAGGTACATTGAACACCATCTGGTGAACATTAATCCGTATCTTGTTCAGACTACTGTGGGTTTGGAGCGCCAACTGGACATGTTCCAGCACAAGCACCACAATCAACACAAAGGTCAGCGTTGATTTCGTAATGAGCAGCACCCTCGCTGATAGCTTCAACAGGACATCCTGCTGCGCAAGCACCACAACTGATACAATCATCATTAATTACATATGCCATAGTTATATATCCTCCTTAATAATCTCTTTCTTAACTGCTTTGGCAGTTGCTTTAGTGCTATTATACGATAGCCGGTCATAAAATTCAACAGGAATTTTTATCAATAAAATACAATATTGATGTTAGGTATTACTAACTAGAGTATGTCGTGTAAAAAGCTGAATATGGAAATTAGTTTGGAATCAATGAATGATTGACATTTATCCGGGGCAATATTATATTAGATGTATTGAGCGGTACGGAAGTGCCGACTATATTAACCGGATAACAGGAGGTCAGTATGGCAAGGATTACTAAGGACACTACAATTGGAGAAGCTCTTCAGATAGATGCAGGAATTGTACCTATTCTTATGGGAATAGGCATGCATTGTGTCGGATGCCCATCATCAGCAGGTGAGACTTTAGAGGAAGCTGCTATGGTTCATGGTATCGACCCGGATATGCTTGTTGAGGAAATTCAGAATTACCTTCAGTCTGTTGGCTGATTAAGCGTGGAATGGTAGTAATAAAGCCGGAGCAGTTGAATGCTCCGGCTCTGTTATTATAATCTGTTAAGAATATGCAATGCATGTTCTTTTACAATACATTCACAGTGTTCATAGAAGAATCCTGTATAGCTGTCAAATAAAGGCTCTTTCCTGCCATATTCTGAAAGAATGTTGCATACCTTGTTAAAATCCCTGGCAGCAGTTTTATTCTTAGAGATTGTCAGATAATAACGGTTATCAGACAGATTCTTATATACAGAGTTATTGTCATGATAGAAGCTGTCAATGACACCGGCTGCGCTGATTATATCGTCGAGTGAATCAAATGAAAATACTCTGGTAGTGTGTCTGTCAGATTCCTTTTCAGAAGGCTTGTCTTCTGGATAATCAGTTTCACTGGATTTTCTGCCAGACGATTCCTTGCTGAAATACTCTTTAACGCGGTCTAATATATTCATGATTTCATCATTCGGGATACTATCCTCTTCTTCTGTGGCAGCGCTCTCGTCATCAAGCTCTTCATTGGCTTTAGGAAGAGAATAAGGCGGATAACTGCTGCCCTCAATAGTTTCCATATCGTCAAAATCATAGCCGTCATCATCATCAGAATCCGATGGGGAGAAACGGGAAAAACGCGTATCAAGCTCCTCAGGATTATCAACCTTGGTGACAATAAGGACAATGCATTCCGAAGACACAGGAATAGCCTCAATCATTAAAGGGGTATCCTCGGCTTCAAAGCCTAATTCATATGAAGCCTGCTGCATCATATCCCGGAAAAGTTCTTTTGCTTTATCGCTGCCATAGGCAAGCTCATTGATTTTCAAATGTCTGGATGCCAGATCAGATTTATTAAGCGTACAGCGAATCTGATTTTCGCTAAGTCTTTCAATTTTCATAAGCCACCTCTGACTGAATTTTTTAATATCGTAAAGATATAATACCCATTTTTGATGGATATGTAAAGGTGGTGTGTGAAAGCAGAAGTTAAATAAATATAAAAAATTTTAAAAAATATATTGAAAATTAAATTAATATATTGTATTATATCGTCAGGAGATGTTTTTCATGTATCGCCGTAAGAGGAGGTGGATAACCAATTTTACGGTAAATATGAAATCGTTAAGGAACTTGCTGGTTCCAATCATTCTAAAGTATATCTTGTAAGACATGTTGTACTTGATGTATATCGTGTAGCCAAGATATTCACGGGCAGTCATGAAGAGTCGGAAAGACTTCTTAATGAGGCTCATCTGATTAAGAATTTAAAGCATCCCCATATCCCTATAATTTATGATATCGAACAGAATATTGGAGAAGATAATGATAGTATCTGCATTATCGAGGAATATATTGATGGTAAATCTTTGCGGCAATATATTAAAGATGAAACAGAGACTGCCGGATATCTTGACATCCATGAAATATGCCGGATAGGTATTGAATTGTGTTGTATACTGGAATATCTTCACAGCTTTAATGGTGAAGGAATATTACACATGGATATTAAACCCGATAATATTATGCTTGATAAATACGGAAAAGTTAAACTAATAGACTTCGACAATTCGGTTATGGCAAAGGACGGAGCGCAGGTTAATAATGGAAGCCTGTTGTATGCGGCACCTGAACAGTATTCGGGTGAAAAAGCCAGGGAGCAGTCGGATATATATAGTGTGGGGATGGTCATGCTGTTCATGGTTTCTCATGGGAAAATTAAATCCTATGAGAATCATGATTTATCAGAAGTATCGGGAAGATACTCAGAATTGTACCATTTAATTAACAAATCAATACATCATCAATGGGGACTGCGATATGATAGTATTGTCCTGGTCCGGAAGGAACTGGAAAAAATAATGAAGAAGGATGGCGGTACATCAGAAAAAATCTCTTATATCATTCAGGTTGCAGGAGAAAAGCCGGGTATAGGTGTTACGAATGCAGTTATGAGTATGGCACATTTTTTTCAGAAAAATAAATATGGATGTGTTGTTGTTGACAGGTCTGGCAATGATTATCTTCACAGAGATGTTGTGAGGGGTGAATTGCTGCCGGATGGAACTTATATTTATCAGGATATAAGGATAATTCCTGAATATTTCGGGGCAATAGCTGTAAAAGGGGTTAGAGGCAATATTGTTATAGTTGATTGTGGAAACAATATTGAAAAACTGTATAGTGAAGCAGATACAGATATTACCGGAGTGTCTGGGGGAAAATATACCTGCGTAAGGGTTTATGTGGCTGGAAGGCATGGGATAAGCGGCGAAAAGAAGGCGGCATGCAGCATTGCTGATGCTATTATGCTGAATCTTACAGGAGCCAGACAGTTTTATGAGCTTGCAGGCAGTGTGTATAAAGGAAAAAAATGTTATAGAATTCCATGCATATATGACTGGCATGAAGATAATCCTATATTTGACGAAACGATGAATGATTTCTTACAGGATAATCTTCCATACATATGGAGGGATTACAGAGAAGATAGAATAAAGGAGTGGATAGATGGATTGTATGAAAAGATTAGAAATTTCAGATTTATTGAGTGGTTTAAGGAAAAGAAAAAGCAGAAATGATGAGGTTGTAATAAATTATAAGACTGTCGGACTGATTGGATTATGCAACGGTGCCGGAACAACGCAGCTTAGTATCATGCTTGCCAATTATTTTTCTAATGGACTTCATCTGAAAACTGCAATCGTAAGTTCCTGCTATGATGACGCTTTCGACAGGATAAAAGAAGAAGTGCCGGCAGGTAAGGTGAAGAATTATGCAGGAGGCAGGAAAGGATTTTCATATAAAGGAATTGACTTCTTTAGCGGTGTGAGAGAGGGTTTCGTCCATGTCATTACAGATTATTATGATGTAGTGATAGTTGAGGTGAATCTTGCAGACCAGAAAGAAAAGCTTGCAGATGGTTTAAGAGATGTCATGTCCTGTGAAAACCGCATATTTGTCGGTTCAATGGTACCCTGGAAATATGGAGAATGCGTAAAGAGACTGGGGCGTATAAGAAGGCTTTACAGTGTCAGGAATATGTCAGTAGTATCAATGACATGGCAGGATTCGCGGGCAAAATGCATGGAACATGAATTTGATCTTAAAGCATACAGGGCACCTATAGAGGCAGATCCTTTTGAAATGAGTGGAACAGCCATACAGATGCTCAAGCAGGTAGTAACTTAAAATATAGTAACTATTTGAAGCATCGTAAAGCTGCGTCTTGTGAATGCCTGCATTCGGGCAGATAAGCATTTTATATGGCAGGATAACAGCATGAGCAAAAGAGGGAGCCTCGCAGAGGTGGTTTTGCGGATGCGGTTCTGAATAGTTACAGAAGCTGAATTTATGTAGTTTCACGTCCAGAAAGTTAAAAAATATATCACAATACTAGGAAAAGGAAAAAGACTTTGCTACAACCTGGCACACCTTTATAACCCAAGCACATTTATAAAGGTGTGCCTTTTTATTGCATGAGAAGTAAGTATGGTGGTACAATTACGATAATGATGAGCAAAGGAAAGGTTTAGTAATGGGAAAGAACAACAGAAAAATTAAATTGCCGGTAATAGCAGCAGCTATAGTGATTCTGGCGGCTATTACTGTAATTATGTATATGATAGTGCGATATACTCCGACTAAGGAAAAGATGAGCGGCTATACATACTTTGATGTTAATGAGTCTGATAAGGTGCTTGTTATAGTTGATGGTGAAGAATACAAGGATACAGGGATTGTAATTGATGGAAGATATTATCTGCCACAGAAATTCATAGAGGATAACATTAATGTAGGATTTTATTATGACAAGGAATCTGCGGCAGTTTTATATTCTGATTCGGAATATATATATACATACAGGAGCGGAGAAAATTCGTATTCGGATGATACAGGAAAGAGCTTTGGTACAGACTATCCTGTTGTTGTGGATTATGAAGGACAATGCTTTGTGGACTGGGAATATGTGGCAGGGCATACTGACTGTGAGTACGGATATGGCAATGAGCCGGCAAGAATCAATATAATTCTTGAAAGCGGTGAAAAGCAGTGTGTAACAGCAGAAAAGAAGGCAGCAGTAAGATACAGGGGCGGAATTAAAAGCCCTGTTCTTGAGTATGTGAAGAAGGGTGACAGATTAGAGTATGAAGATGACCTCGATGACTGGATTAAAGTGACAACAGCAACAGGTTACACAGGATATGTTAAAAAGTCAGAGGTTTCAGATACATTTGCATATACAAGGGAAGAAAAGAATTATGAGACACATAATTATAATATGATGGATGAAAAGGTTACACTTGCATGGTTCCAGGTAGGAGGAACAGCAGGTAATTCAGGCATAGACAGCAGCATGGCGTCGGTGACAGGCGTTAATGTGCTTGCACCAACATGGTATTCAATTACTGATTCGTCAGGCAATATGACCTGTATAGCATCAGCCGAGCTGGTTAATAAAATGCACAAGTCAGGAATACAGGTGTGGGCGCTTATGGATGATTTTGATACAAATGTGGATTTTGCGGCACTTTATTCAAGCAAGACTGCAAGAACAAGGATGATTGATACGCTTATCAGTGATGCTGGCAGGTATGGATTCGATGGAATTAATCTCGACTGCGAGAATGTAAAGAGTGCATTTGCCAAGGATTATCTGCAGTTTGTGAGAGAGCTGTCTGTTGCATGTGAAAGGAATGGACTAGTATTATCGACTGACAATTATAAGCCGGAAGCATATAATACATGCTATAACCTGAAGGAACAGTCAAGATTTGTTGATTATGTGATAGTTATGGCATATGACGAGCATTACGCAGGCTCAGAAGCAGGCTCGGTGGCATCACTTCCATTTGTTAAGGAAGCTCTGGAGGACACGATAAAGCTTGTTGGACAGGAGCATGTGATTGCAGGAATTCCATTCTATACAAGAATATGGACAACCACATCAGGAGAGATAACAAGCAGGGCTGTCGGAATGCAGTCGGCAATTGACCAGTTAAACAGCGACGGACAGACTGCACTGTGGAATGAGGACTGCGGACAGTATGTAGCCTCATATACTGTGGGAAGCTCTACCAGACAGATATGGTTTGAAGAGGAGAAATCTATAGAAGCCAAGCTGCAGGCAATCCAGGAAATGAATGTGGCAGGAGTTGCATGCTGGAAATTAGGACTTGAGAAATCCTCCGTATGGTCTGTTATCAGCAGATATAATAAGTAATGGTAATATGCATTCAGTTTCTGTAATAGATTAGTAGGGAGTTACAGGTTCTGGAGCCGTTATGCCACAAAAAGCTGATATAAGCAGAACACTGCTTCTGCCATTTATGTCGATAATACTTCTTGCTGCCGTATACATGACAGCTAATATACTTCTTCCGCTAAGAACCAAAGACAGCGGGGATAGTGGAAATGTGCAGGAGAAACAGCATTTGTCAGATGATGCAGGTACCGGTGAAATCGTGGAGATGAATATTGATTTTTCTGAAAAATGTGTTGTCATTGACAGCGGACATGGCGGGGCAGATCCCGGCAAGGTTGGTGTTGCAGGAACAAATGAAAAAGAGATTAATCTTGCAATTGCAAAAAAATTGCAGGAACGGCTTGAAGATGTACAGATTAATGTTATTATGACAAGGGATTCCGATGATGATTTAAGTGAGGAGTCCGACAAGAGTAAAAAGAAGGCTGACCTTGAAAGAAGATGTAACATAATTAATTCAAGTGGTGCAGATATGGTAATCAGTATCCATCAGAATAGTTATATTACACCCAAGGCAGAGGGAGCGCAGGTTTTTTATTATAAGAAATCTGAGGAGAGTAAGAAAATAGCGCAGATAATGCAGGGGGTTCTTGGCGAAAAATTAGGAACAACAAGGCAGATTAAGTCAGATGTAAGTTATTACATACTGCTTCATTCCAATGTTCCGACGATTATATCGGAATGCGGATTTTTGTCGAATCCGGATGAGGAACAGAAGCTGTGCACAGAAGAATATCAGGAAAGAATAGCAGAAGCCCTGTATTGTGGTATAATAGAATATCTGATGATGAATATGGATTGATGAAAGCTGGCGAAGGGTTTTATGGAAACTATAATTAAGACAATAACACACACAGATGAAGATAAGAAAATATATGAACAGGCAGGACAGATTCTAAGGAATGGCGGACTTGTTGCATTTCCAACAGAGACTGTATATGGACTGGGAGCAGACGCGCTTGATGAAAAGGCTTCAGCAAAGATATATGCAGCCAAGGGAAGACCTTCTGATAATCCGCTTATAGTGCATATTGCGGATGTCAATGCATTGTATGACCTAGCGGAAGAGGTGCCGGATAAGGCGCTTGTGCTGGCAGAGAAATTCTGGCCGGGACCGCTAACAATGATTTTAAAGAAGCAGGATAAGGTGCCAGAATCAATAACCGGAGGCCTTGGAACAGTTGCGATAAGAATGCCAAGCCATCCGGTGGCAGCAGAACTTATAAGAAGCTCTGGCGTATATATAGCTGCGCCAAGTGCCAACACATCGGGAAAGCCAAGTCCTACAAGGGCAGAGCATGTAATTAATGATTTGTCAGGCAGAATAGATATGATTATCCAGGATGATACTGTGGATATAGGTGTGGAGTCAACGATTATTGATTTAAGTGAGGATGTTCCGACAATATTAAGACCGGGATATATCACACAGGCTATGTTTGAAGAGGCTATTGGAAGGACAGTAATTGATCCGGCTATTATGGGAAGCCTTAAGGAGGGCGTTGTACCTAAGGCACCGGGAATGAAATATAAGCACTACGCACCTAATGCGGATGTCACTATTGTTGAAGGCAGGCATGAAAAGGTTGTGGAGTATATTAACAGTCAGGTTGCAGCTAAGGAAGCAGAAGGGCACAGATGTGCAGTCATGGCAACCGACGAAACTAAGGATAAATATATATGTAAGGATATTGTTTCTGCAGGTCATAAGGATGACGAGCTTAGTGTTGCAAGAAATCTATATGCAATATTAAGAGACTTTGACAAGCAGAACATAGAATATGTATATTCAGAGAGCTTTGAAACGAAAAATGTGGGACAGGCGGTTATGAACAGACTAATCAAAGCGGCCGGACACAAGATAATAAAATTGTAACTATGAGGATTTCCTATGAACACATTTGACAAGGTGATATTCGTATGTAACGGGAATACATGCAGAAGCCCGATGGCGGCTACTGTCATGACTAATCTGAAACCAGATATTATATCGGAATCAAGAGGAATGGTGGTGCTTTTTCCGGAGCCATATAATCCGAAGGCGGTTGCGGTAGCAGCCAAGCACAATATAATAATTCCAAATAATTCAGCAAATCAGTTATTGAATGAAGATTTTGGAAATGATACACTTGTACTTGCCATGGATTCGTCCATGAAACAGAAGATATATGACGAATACAGCGAGGCAATTAATGTATTTACTCTGAGTGAATATGCAGGTGAGCCGGAGCAGGAGATTAATGACCCATATGGCAAAGGGATTGAAGAATACAATGCCTGCTTTGAACTGATATACAGGCTGGTCGGCAATGTCGCAGAGTATCTGGATAAGTTATCAGAGGAAAAAGAAGATAAGGAAGAAAAGGATAAAGGAGAAGAATAATGATAGCAATTGGTTGTGACCATGGAGCGTTAGAGTTAAAGGAGCAGCTTATAGAGCATCTTAAGAAGAGAGGCATAGAATGTAAGGATTACGGCACATATACGAAGGAATCATGCGATTATCCTGTATATGCGAAGAAGGTTGCCGACGCTATCCTTTCCGGGGAATGCGAGGAAGGAATTCTTTTGTGTGGAACAGGAATTGGAATGAGCATGGCGGCTAACAAGATTAAGGGAATCAGGGCGGCACTCTGTGGAGACTGCTTCTCAGCACAGGCAACCAAGGAGCATAATAATGCAAATGTATTGTGCATGGGCGCAAGGGTTATCGGACCAGAGCTTGCATTTAAGATTGCAGATACATTTTTAGATTCTAAATTTTCCAATGATGAGAGACATTTAAGAAGAATTAGTATGTTAGAGGATTAATCAATGGGCGATAAGAGAAAAGATTATATATCATGGGATGAATATTTCATGGGGATTGCTACACTTTCAGGAATGAGGTCGAAGGACCCTAATACACAGGTTGGTGCATGTATAGTAAGCCAGGATAATAAGATATTATCAATGGGATATAACGGACTGCCAAGAGGCTGCTCTGATGATGAATTTCCATGGAGCAGGGACGGCGAGGATAACAAGTATTTCTATACAACTCATAGTGAGCTTAATGCAATACTTAATTACAGGGGCGGAAGCCTTGATAATGCTAAGCTTTATGTAACAC
>CAVKBP010000039.1:0-16217 GCA_963654395.1 Ruminococcus sp. CAG:382 | reverse complement strand
GTATATAATATCAATAATGGCAAGAACCCTCATATAAGACAGGCTTGTAAGTGGCTTGATGAGTATATGATTTTTGTCAACAAGATCAGAGAATTTCATTGTGGCAGAACGGAAGATTTGAAAAAATCAGCATCGGATAGAGAATATCAGATACAGTTATTGAAAGAATATGGTTTAATGTAGAGTAGATTATTTATAAAGCATAATGGCATAGTTATATAGAAATCGATGTACTAGTACTGGTGATAGTGGCAGAAGTAGATGAGCAAACAAGGGGCGTTTGAACTTACCAACGAGTGTGGAGTTTGAACGCTTTTTGTTTTATATGTTAAGGAAAGTTGTACTATTTTGAAAGGAGGCGCAAAGATGTCAATCACAAGAACCTATATAGCAATCGACCTAAAATCTTTCTACGCCTCTGTCGAGTGCAGGGAAAGAAAGAGGAATCCTTTAACGACCAATCTTGTGGTGGCGGATGCCAGCCGGACGGAGAAGACTATATGTCTGGCGGTGTCACCGTCACTGAAAAGCTATGGTATACCCGGACGGGCGAGGCTGTTCGAGGTTGTGCAGAAAGTGAGTGAGGCTAACAATTCACGCAGATGGAAAGCGCCGAACCGCACATTTACAGGCACTTCAGATGATAGTACGCAGTTAAATGTTAATCCGGCACTTGAGATTGGTTATATCGTTGCACCGCCACAGATGGCGCTTTATATGGATTACAGCACAAGAATTTATAGCATTTATTTAAAATATGTTGCGCCAGAGGATATATTTCCGTATTCCATTGACGAGGTTTTTATAGACGCAACAGATTACCTGAACACCTATCATATGACAGGCAGGGAGCTTGCCATGACAATGATTCAGGATGTTCTGGATACGACAGGAATTACGGCAACCGCAGGCATTGGTACAAATATGTATCTTAGCAAGATTGCAATGGATATTGTGGCGAAGCATATCGAGCCGGATAAGGACGGCGTGCGTATTGCGGAGCTTGATGAAATGAGCTATCGAAGAGAACTTTGGAGTCACAGACCGATTACTGATTTCTGGCGGGTGGGAAGAGGCTACGCAAAGAAGCTTGAAGAATACGGACTCTGCACAATGGGGGATGTGGCGCGGTGTTCTATCGGAAAGCCTGATGAACTCTATAACGAGGAACTGTTATATGAGTTATTTGGTGTAAATGCAGAGCTTTTAATCGACCATGCATGGGGATATGAACCTTGCACAATGGAGCTTGTCAAAGCGTACAAACCGGAAACTAACAGCGTGAGCTCCGGTCAGGTGCTTCATTGCCCTTATGATTATGATAAGGCGAGGCTCATTGTAAAGGAAATGACGGATCAGATGGTACTTGACTTGGTTGATAAGGGGCTTGTGACAGACCAGATTGTCCTGACCGTCGGTTATGATATAGAGAATCTTACAGACAGGAACAGAAGCAGGAATTACAAGGGTGCGGTTACAATTGACCATTATGGAAGAAAAGTTCCGAAGCACGCTCATGGAACAACGAATCTGAAAAGGCAGACATCTTCCACAAAGCTTATCACAGAGGCGGTTATGGAGCTTTACGACAGGATTGTAGACAGGAATCTGCTTGTCAGGAGAATCAACATTACCGCGAATAAATTAGTGGATGAAGACACCGCAGGCAGGAACAGCACATATGAGCAGCTTGACCTTTTTACCGATTATAAGACTAAGAAAGAAAATGAGGCGAAAGAGGAAGAAGCGTTGGCGCGCGAAAAGCGCATGCAGAAGGCAATGCTTGACATTAAGAAAAAATTTGGTAAGAACGCTATCTTAAAGGGAATGAATCTTGAAGAGGGCGCGACAGCGAAAAACCGCAACGGGCAGATTGGTGGTCATAAGGCGTAGGAGGAAATGTTATGACAGAATTGGAAAGATTACAGCAGGGATTTAAGTAAAGAAAAGGTTACTGTTCACTCAGCAGTAAAACACTTGCTGTTTTACTGCGTAAGAAAGTGATTCAGGAGTGAGCAGACTCCTTTTGCGGAGCAAAAACTTAGAATGAGTCTGCGAATCGTTACTGGAACGAGGTACGAGTGAACAGTAACGATATGAGAGAAACTTGATACGAATAGTTTAGAAAGTAGGATGACATTTTCATAATACTTTGATATACTCTTTACATACATATTAGAAAATGGCTGTATGTCAGGAACATATTTTATATTTATCAAAGGCGATACCCTTCACAGCCAAGACTCTGTGAGGGGTATTTCTGAATTGTGAGGGATTGTGAATGAAAAAATGGAGAAAAGTATTTTTTCCTGCGGTATTGCTTGTGGTAATATGCACATTTATCCTGTGGAATAATTATCCGGAGAATGTTCAGACATATGCACAGGAACAGGAGCAGCAGGTGGTGCGCGTGGCGTTTCCTGTGCAGGAGGCTCTGAACGAGTATCAGGAGGATGGCAGTCCGACGGGGTACAATTATGAATATCTGGAGAAGCTGTCGGAATATACAGGATGGAAGCTTGAGTATGTAAGCTATGAGGCGGAGGACGAAGACGAGGCGCTTGCGGCTGCCATACAGGATATGCAGGATGGAAAGATTGATTTGTTAGGCCCTTGCATGAAGCTTGGCGAGCAAAAGGAAGAGCAGCTTGAATATCCGGAATTAAGCTATGGCTCGGTATATACTACGCTTTGTGCATTAAGCACAGGAAGCATCAGGAATGAAAATGTATTTTTACAGAGTTCACTGCATGTGGGGCTGTTGGAAGATACAGAAAGCCGCAATGAAGAAGTAATGGAATATCTTGATGCGCAGAAGGCAGAGTATAAGATAAGCTATTATGAGGATGAAGAGGCGCTTATGCTTGCCTTAAAGGACGGAGAAATTGATGTAATTGCAGGCATTTCGCTTTCGCCGGTCAAGGGTACAAGAATCGTGAAAAAATTCGCTCCACGCCCATATTATCTTGTGGCTGCCAGAGGAAATACAGCTCTGTTAGAGCAGGTGGATGAAGCTATTGCAAGGCTTAACCAGGTTCAGCCGAACTTCCAGAGTGAGCTGTTTGATAAATATTTCAAGAGCTCGGAGTCAGAATTTTCACTGACAGACAGCCAGATGGAATATCTGGAATCAGTCGGAACATTGCGTATATTGTGTGTGGATAATGACGGACCGTATGTGTTCGAGAAGGACGGACAGGCAGCAGGAATGCTTGTCTATGTTATCGATAATTTCGCGGCAAAGAGCAATATTACGACAGAGTATACATTCTGCCAGAACAGGGAAGAAGCCGAAAGCATGCTGACACAGGCAGACTATGACATGATGATTGGAACACCATTTACATCGGAGTACTGTACTAAGATTGGCTTTATCACAAGCGAGAAGATTATGGAATCCAACTTCCTGCTTGCTTACCGCAATTCTGACAGCAAGAGAGAAACTGCGGCTATTGTAAGAGGTGCAGAATCTCTGATAGATACATCCGGATACAGGGAAATTCAGTTGTACGATAATACCAAGGAGTGCCTTAAGGCTGTGAAGAAGGGCGAGGCAGATGTGGCAATCGGCGACCGCTCTATTCTGGAATATTATACAAATGAGGGACACAGCACGCTGCATGTGACGCTGCTTACCGGAGAAACGCAGAATATCAGTATAGCTTTATCGCAGAAATGTGATTTAGAATTCATGCAGTTATTTAACGAATACATTTATAGTCTGACGGATGTGGAAAAAACGAATTATCTCGACAAAGGAAGTATCCATACTGACCACATGTCGGTTGCACTGTTTATCCAGACATATCCGATTCAGACGGTAGTAATTGTCTCTGTATTGTCGGTTGCTCTGGCGCTGATTTGCTTTGGAATCTACTATGTGAACAGGATGCGTATTAAGAACGAAGAGCTTAGGATGGCTAATGAGGTTAAGAGTGAATTCCTTACGCGCATGAGCCACGATATCCGTACACCTATGAATGGTATTATCGGACTTCTGGATATTTCAGACAGATTTGTGGATGAACCGCAGACAGTCCGCAAGTATCATAAAAAGATTCATATGGCTTCGGAATATCTGCTGTCGCTCATTAATAATGTACTGGATATGAGCAAGCTGGAATCAGGAAAAGTGTCTCTTGTGAAGGAGTCTGTATACTTAAGAGAGATTATTGATAACTGCAAGGATATACTTGAGGTCAGGGCAGAAGAAGAGGGAATTACGCTTGATGCTTCCGGTATGGATGAGTTCAATCCGCCGCGGGTATTTACAAGTCCGCTACATTTAAGACAGATTTTTATGAATATCATTGGCAATGCCATCAAATATAACAGACCTGACGGCAGTGTGATTGTGACAGCAGAAATTCTGAACAGGACAGAGAAGACGGTCATGTGCGAATTTGTAATAGAGGACACTGGAATCGGCATGAGCGAGGAATTCCAGAAGCACGCTTTTGAAGCATTTTCACAGGAAAACCAGGATTTGCATGGCGAGATTAAAGGCACAGGTCTTGGGCTTTCTATCGTTAAGAAGCTGGTTGATATCATGGGTGGGAGCATACGGATTGAAAGCAGGCTTGGGGAAGGAAGCAGATTTATAATCAGGCTTACATTTGAAATAGATGCAGATTATCAGGAGAAGCCGGAAGAGGAAACATTTTCACAGATAGACAGCCTGATTGGGAAAAGGGTGCTTGCGGCAGAGGATAATGAGCTGAATGCCGAAATTCTGCAGTTTGTGTTAGAGGATGCGGGAATGGAGGTCATAATCGTGTCAAACGGACGCCTTGCGGTAGAAGCATTTATGAAATCAGAACCGGGAGAATTTGATTTTATACTGATGGATATCATGATGCCGGAGATGAACGGATACGAGGCTGCGAGGGCTGTAAGAAAGCTGGCAAGGAAGGATGCGAAGAGTATTCCTATCGTTGCGCTGACTGCCAATGCTTATGCGGAGGATAAACAGAAGGCGCTGAATGCTGGCATGAATGCCCATATTGCAAAGCCGGTGGATATTGGAGAGCTTATGCAGACACTTAAGAATCTTCTTTAAAATGTTCTGATAAAGCTGTAGATAATGCATTAGCATTAATGTATACTTGTCTAGTACTAGAAAGAACATTTGCTATTCTGAATATGCAGCAAGGGAATATAGGAGTATGTATGGATACCAATAAAGTTTCTGGAAAGACAGGAATAAAGGATATAGTGTTACAAGAAATTATGCAACTGGCAGAAAAAAATCATGTAGAAAAGGTGATACTTTTTGGTTCAAGGGCGCGGGGGGATTTTAAAGAACGCAGTGATATTGACCTGGCATTCCGCGGGGGCTGTAGCAGTAATTTTATATTAGATGTGGATGAGGAAACATCGACATTACTCGAATTTGATATAGTAGATTTAGATAAGCCAGTCAGAGAAGAATTGCTGGAATCTATTAAAAAAGAAGGGGTAATACTATATGAAAAAATATGAGAATTTCAAAGCAGCACTCGTTAATCTGAAGGACATTTTTTCCTATAAAGAACCATACGGTAATGTGGAAATTGCTGGAATGGTAGGCTTGTATGAAATATGTTTTGAACAATCGTGGAAGGCTATGAAAGAAATACTGGAAAATTATGGTTATGCTGAAGGAACAACAGGTTCACCAAGAACAATTTTGAAAACGGCATACAGAGCGTGAATGATTAATGATGAGGGCTTATGGCTGGATGCGCTTGTATCGAGAAATAATGTTGCACATGCGTATAATCAGGCAATAGCAATGGATATCATTCACCAGACAAAAGAAAAATATTATGACATGTTCGTACAATTGGAACAGACGATAGAACAGAACTGGTTCTGAAGCATGAAATAATCTTTAAAGAAATGTTCTGATAAAAATGCTGTTATATACTTGTTTAAAGCGGGGGATGTGCTATAATCACTGTGCATAGCTTTTAACAGGCTTAAAATAAAGGAGGGAAACATATTATGTATTTGAAAAAGTTTAGAATTGTTATCGCAGCTTCTTTAGTTGGAGCATGTGTTCTGGCAGGTTGTGGCAGTCAGGCAGCAAGTAATTCTAATTCAGGAGCAACAGCATCCACAACTGCAACAGAAAGCACTACTAAGGCAACTGAAGCAGGCTCTACAGAGGCAGCTAAGAAAGCAGAGGCAGGCTCTACAGCCGCAGCAAAGGATAACCAGACAGCCGCAGCAGAGAGTAGCAACAAGACAACTACTAATACATCAGCTAATACTTCTACAGGTTCAATGATATCTTCTGATTCGCTTGTATCAGATGGCAATTTAAAATGCCCATACTGTGGTCTGGTATATGATGGCTCAGCAGGCAATGATGGTTATTACACTCATTTCGCTGCATGTGCAAAGGCTAACGGAGATGCTGATACACTTTCAGAGTGTTCATATTGTGGCGGATTATATTCTACTAAGTATGAAGATCCAGCAGCCAAAGGAAAGACAATGTATGACAGCCACATGGAAGCTGAGGAATGGGCTCACAGAGATTATGTAATGTGCCAGAAATGTGGTGAATACTACAAGAACGGTACAGAACATGTATGCAGCAAATAATTGAACAGTTACAATATTAACTATAATGCTAATACAATAGTGAATTATGCCCCGTCAGATGCACATGTGTCTGGCGGGTTTTGTCTTGCTGGCACAGTTATTTAATTTCCAATGTACTAGCACATTGCTTCATAAATAACTGAACCAAAAACGCAGAATGTTTTTTAAAATGTGCATATCAAAAACGCAGGCGTAGCGGGTTACGGCGAGGTTTTTGGGTATGTGCAGTCAGAAAAACAGGCAAGTTTTTGGGATAGTTATGTAGAAATCGATGAGCTAGTTATTTATGAAACGATGACTACGGAATCTTTTTTAATCTACATCTGTAGTGACAAAATGGCTGTCAGTGTGTTAAACTCATCGTAAACAAAAATGCAGTGGGAGATAAAATAGTACATCGAAAATTAAATAACCGCCATATTGACTTGTCTGATTTTTCATATGCTGCGTTGTCGTCAATCGCCGTAGCCACCGCTACGCCTCTTTCCTCCGCCTTGCATATGAGAAAATCATCCTGTGCCAATATAGCAGATATTCAATTTTCGCTGTACCAGTAGTTACAATACATAAGACTTACAGAAAGGTGCAGGGCATAATATGACAGAAAAGATTATTGAAGAGAAAAGAGATGCTGAACAGTTTATAAGACTAATTGCACCGGAATATATGGGTGTATATATTGTGGACAGGGAAACTGATTACCTCCGGGATATTATCGGACCGGATTATTTCCGCGATATTGTGCAGGAAAAAGACGGACGATATTCAGAAGCTTTGAAAATATACACAGACAGGTATGTGATGGAAGAGGATCAGGGCATTATTAAGAACCTGCTGGATTATGACCGTTTGTATAAGACATTATTGTCAGGAGAAGAGGTTAATGTTTCGTACAGAAGAAAAAATAATATCAGTGTGAGCTTAAGAATAAGGCGTTATTCACAGTTAGAAGAGGAAAAGAATCTTTCAATATGGATATATACGAATGAAGATACGAAGGACAAGCTGCGCAGGCTGCAGGAAGAGGCACAGCGTAAGACTGAGATTATATCTGCAATCGGTAAAAGCTATTATTATATTTCAAGAATAGATCTCGAGACGGACCGATATGAAGTCGTGTCAGGTCTGGAGAATTTCCACGATGATATCAAGAAAGAAGATTGTCTTAGCAAAAGTCTGCGGGTCAATTGCAGGAAAGTAATTGATAGTGCGTATCTGGAGGATTTTCTGGAATTCATAGATATAACAACACTTGCCGACCGCTTACAGGATGAGGAATCTATTTCCATGGAATACCGCATGCTCAATGGAAGCTGGCACAAAGCGCGTCTTATTGTTAAGAAGAGAAATGAGAATGGACGCGTTATACATGTATTATGCGCTATAAGAAATATCAGTGATGAAAAGAGAAAAGAAAAGCTGCTTGCCACGAAAGCAGCAGAGGCGAGGCGTGAGGCTATGGAAAAGACACGCTTCCTGTCTAATATGAGCCATGATATCCGTACACCGATGAATGGTATTATCGGGCTGATTGATATATCAGACCAGCACCCGGATAATCCAGAGATACAGGAACAGTGCAAGAACAAGATAAAAGAATTGTCGGGATATCTTGTGTCTATCGTCAATGATATTCTTGATATTAACAAGCTGCAGACAGATGATTTTGTGAAGCATGATGTGGCATTTGACTTTACAGATATGTTAAGGTCGACAAATGAGGCAGCACAGATAAAGGCAGAAGAGAAAAATATTGAGTATGTGGTCGACTGGGAGAAAAGTATCATCAGCCACCGTTACCTTATGGGAAATCCTATATATGTGGCAAGAATCTTATCAATTATTGCGGATAATGCAATAAAATTTTCTGATAGCGGAAGCACAATATCTGTGTGGTGCATAGAGAAGCAGGTTGATGAAAAGAATTTAATCTACGAATTCTACTGTCAGGATAATGGCATCGGAATGAGTAAAGAATTCGCAAAGCATGCATTTGACATGTTTTCACAGGAGGACGCAGGCAGCCGTACAAGATATGAGGGAACAGGACTTGGACTTGCTATCGCGAAGAAGCTGGCAGACAGGCTTAATGGAACGATTCATCTTGAAAGTGAAAAGGGAGTTGGAACGAAGGTAACTGTTACAATGCCATTTAAGATGAGCAGTCCGGACGACATACAGCCAGTGCCGGATGACTATGAGAATATTTCACTACAGGGGCTCAGGGCGCTTATAGTGGAAGACAATGAGCTTAATATGGAGATAGCGAAATTCGTAATAGAAGCCCAGGGGATGAGCGTTGAGTGCGCCACAGATGGCATGCAGGCAGTGGAGATGTTCGAGCAGTCGAAGACAGGCTACTATGATGTGATTCTTATGGATATCATGATGCCAAGGCTGAATGGACTTGATGCTACACGCAAAATCCGTACCCTGCAGCGTGATGATGCAGAGGAGGTTCCGATTATTGCGATGTCTGCAAATGTGTTCGCAGAGGATATAATTAAAAGCAGGCTTGCAGGAATGAATGCACATCTTGCGAAACCGCTGGATGCCAATAAGATAACAGAAGCCATCAGGAAAAGCCTGTTTAAGAATGTTGACAGGAAACATTTAACATGATAGAATTTTGACAATATAAAGATGTAGATTTGGAACGAAGACGTTTTGCTTTAGGGCAAAGCGTCTTTTTGCTTTTTTACAGCAGATAGGAGGCAGAGTATGAGAGAATTGATTGAACATACAGACCATGTCAACGAATTGCTGGCGCGTTACGGTGTGAAGTTCGGTATCTATAAAAACAACATTTTTAAAGAGCAGCTTTTTCCATTTGATGCAATTCCGCGTGTGATTGAGTATGAAGAATTTGAACGGCTGGAAAAGGGACTTAAGCAGAGAGTTAAGGCGCTGAATCTGTTTCTTAAGGACATATACAGCAAGAAGCAGATAGTAAAGGATGGCGTGATACCGGAGGAATTCATATTTATTTCGAGCGGATATCTGGCAGAGTGTGAGGGTGTGACACCACCTAAGGATGTCTATTCGCACATTTCAGGTATCGACCTGGTCAAGGGAAAGGATAATGAGTGGTATATTCTGGAGGATAATTTAAGAGTTCCGTCAGGTGCTTCTTATCCTATGATTGCAAGGGAATTGTGCAGGCGCTGTTCACCGGAAACATTTAAGAAGACGAAGCTTGAGAATAACAGGAATTATGCAGAGCTTCTTAAGAAGACGATGGACTATGTGAATACAGGCGGACACAATGTTATCCTTACGCCGGGCAGATATAATGCAGCATATTTCGAGCATTCGTATCTTGCAGAAAAGACAGGCGCACAGCTTGTAAATGGTTCGGAGCTGGTTGTGGAAAATGACAGGCTGTACTATGTCACAGCGACAGGAAAGAAGGAGCCTGTAGGTGCAGTTTACCGCAGGATTTCAGATGAATATCTTGACCCGATGAACTTCAATCCGGAATCATTAATCGGAATACCACACATATATGATGTGTTCCGAAAAGGAAATGTGGCATTACTAAATGCACCGGGCAATGGTGTGGCAGATGATAAGGGAATCTATTATTTTGTGCCGAAGATGATTAAATATTATCTTGGTGAGGAGCCGGTTCTTATGAATGCACCGACATATCTTCCATTCTATGAGCAGGATATGAAATATGTGTTAGAGCATTTTGACGACCTTGTATTAAAGGATGTGGCAGAAGCCGGTGGTTATGGTGTCGTATTTGGCAATTCCATGACAAAGGAGCAGAAGGAGAACTTTATAGAATTACTTAAGAAAGAGCCTAGAAGATTCATAGCACAGGAGGTTATTGATTTTCAGGATCTCGATATTATGGATGAGGGAAAGCCGGTTCCAAGAAAGGCTGATTTAAGGGCATTCGTGCTGACAGGAGAAGAGCCTGTTGTATGGAAGAGCGGACTTACAAGATTTTCAAGAAATCCTGACTCATTCATAGTTAATTCATCACAAGGAGGAGGTTTTAAGGACACATGGGTATTATCTCGGTAGAACAGGCTTCCAGGTTATACTGGCTTGGAAGATATACAGAACGGGTATATACAACAATCCGGATGTTTTTTAACAGCTATGACCGGATGATTGATGAGGAAGAGGAAAGCTATAAGGCATTCTGCAATTCTGTTGATATACCTGATATTTATCAGTCAAAGGAAGATTTTTTAAAGAGGTATCCGTTTGATGAAGAAAATCCGGATTCCATTATAAGTAACTTGAACAGGGCTTACGATAACGCTATTGTGCTAAGGGAAAATATAAGCACAGACGCATTATCCTACATCCAGCTTGCCATATACGAAATGAATAAGGCAGCTAAAAGTAACGCACCTCTCTTTGAATTACAGAGAGTGCTTGATGATATCCTCGCATTCTGGGGAAGCATTGATGACCGCATAGACAGCGAACAGACTAGAAATATCATCAAAGCAGGAAAGAGAATTGAGCGTATCGACCTCTACGCGCGTCTTGGAACAGGAAAGGACGAAATCAGGCGTGAGGTGCACAGAATGATTCCGCGTGTGACTAGAAGCGGACTTCTCTACAACGAAGAAAAATTAAAGAAGGTAAGTGAGCTTGCAGAACAGGATAATCTGGATTATTATGAGATTGTAGCAAATGTAGAAAATATTTTATAGAAACTAGTACATCGAATTCTAAATAACTATCCCGACATTCTGCGTTTTTGGTATGGTTATTTATGAAATGATGTACTAAGAAACGGAGCGGTAAACATGTATTTACAATTTGATTATCAGATGCAGATCCGATATTCAAGACCTGTGGAACGCTGCTTTTATACAATCAAATGTATTCCAAAAGAAACCGTGCGGCAGAAGCTGCTGGAAAAGAATATCCAGATGGTGCCACGGGCGCAGTGGATGGAAGGCACAGACGGATGGGGAAACCAGAAGATATACGGCAGCATACCAAGTTCACACGATTATTTTTCCTTTCAGATTACTGGAAAGGTGGAGATTAATCCTGACATATATGAAGAATCGGACATGGCAGGAATGTATCGTTATCCTTATGGGAAATGCATTCCGGGCAGTGGAATCCTGCAGTACGCAGATACCTTAAAGACTGACGGATGTAATACAGAGCTTGAAAAATGTATCATGATTATGTACAGGCTGCATAAGGATTATTCATATGTGCCAAAGCAGACCGAGGCACACACGACTGCAGAGGAAGCATGGGAGCTTGGAATGGGTGTATGTCAGGATTATGCCCATATATATGAGACTCTCTTAAGGCTTAATGGTATTCCGGCAAGATATGTGTGCGGACTTATGCTTGGAGAAGGAGCCAGCCATGCATGGGTTGAAGCTTACTGTGACGGAAAGTGGATAGGACTTGATCCGACTAATAACTGTCTGGTCAGTGACAGCCATATTAAGCTTGCAGATGGACGGGATGCAACGGAGTGCGCAATCAACCGCGGAATCCTGATTAATGGTGGAGAACAGACACAGCAGATAAATGTAGTTGTTAAAAAAGGAAAGTGAGTTATGATAGAAACTATTGCATCTGTGGGGCTTCCTGTTGATGAAGTCCTGCGGATCAGAAAGAACAGAATTATGCCGGAGAAGCCGGAAGCTTCCATGAAAAGAATAAGCGTTGTTACCGGGATTCATGGTGATGAGCTTGAGGGACAGTATATCTGTTATGAGCTGCAGCGCCGGATTCAGGAACATAAAGAATGCCTTAATGGAATTGTTGATATATATCCGGCAATGAACCCTTTGGGAATAGATTCAATAACAAGAGGGATTCCGGCATTTGACTTAGACATGAACCGGCTGTTTCCCGGCAATACAAGCGGCAATATGACAGAGTACTTAGCTGCGGAAATCATCAGGGATGTAGAAGGCTCTGACTGTGTGCTTGATATACATGCAAGCAACATTTATCTTACAGAGATACCACAGATAAGAATCAATGAGCTTCATGAGGACAGACTTGTTCCTCTGGCTAAGGAGTCAAATATAGATTTCATATGGGTGCATGGCGCAAGCACAGTGCTTGAATCTACATTTGCATACAGCCTTAACAGCATAGGAACTCCGGTGCTGGTTGTAGAGATGGGAGTTGGAATGAGAATTACACGCTCATACGGCGACCAGATGGTTGATGGAATATTTAATCTTATGCAAGATTTAGATATATGGACAGGTGAAGCGAAGCCTCCAAGAAAGCCGATAATTTCGCGCAATCCGGATGATGTAAGCTACCTTAATGCAAGGGTGAGCGGCATATTTATACCGGAGGTAAAGCACTGGGTTGAGCTTAAAAAGGGCGACCTGATTGGAAGAATTGTAGATCCTCTTGCTGGAAATGTGCTTGATGAGGTCACTGCACCAGTGGACGGAATTCTTTTCACAATCAGGGATTATCCGGTAGTTGGTGAGGGTTCACTGATGGGACGCCTCTTAAGGAAGGAGGCGTATGAGCATGCGTAAGCGCATTATATATAAGATGGACGGCTTGTACAGGGATGATTTCCGGGTTACAGGCTACGAATTTGGCGAGGGTGAAAATGCAGTATGCATCGTAGGAAGCTCGCGTGGAAATGAGGTTCAGCAGATATACTGCTGTTCCAAGCTCGTCAAGAAATTCCGCCAGCTAGAGGCGGAGGGAAGAATTAAGGAAGGTCAGAAAATTCTGATTATTCCTTCACTTAATCCGTCCTCAATGAACATACAGAAGAGATTCTGGCCTACAGATAATACGGACATTAACCGCATGTTTCCGGGATATGAGCTTGGTGAGACAACACAGCGTATTGCTGATGGAGTATTTAAGGAAATATCAGAATACAATTATGGAATACAGTTCACATCATTTTACATGCCGGGAGATTTCGTTCCACATGTAAGACTGATGGAAGAGGGCTACAGCAGGACAGAGCTTGCGGAGCAGTTCGGACTGCCATATGTGGTTGTAAGAAAGGTGCGTCCATATGATACGGCAACACTTAATTACAACTGGCAGGTGTGGAATACACAGGCATTTTCTATATACACAACTGCAACAGAGCATATCAGTCCTAACGGCGCAGGCCAGGCAGTTATTGCAATACTTAATTTCCTGTCAGCGCAGGGAATCATAACATATCAGGGACCATCACCTGTAAAGCCGGAGATAGTGATGGATACAGACCTTATTCCGGTAAGGACATCAGAATCAGGCATATTTGAGCCGCTTGTCAAGGCGGGTGAGGCGGTGGCAATGGGACAGCCGCTTGCCAATATACTACATCCGTACGAAAGCGAGCTTATCGAGACACTCTACGCACCGGTTGACGGCAGGGTATTCTTTATCCATAACGAGCCGCTGACCTACGCTAATACAGCAGTTATAAAGTTAGTACGCTAGTTATTTATGAAACGCTGTACTCGTGTGAAAATCTTACATTTTCACACGCAGGATATGTGTCTGCGCATAAACCAGAGCTGCCATGAAAACAGGCAGGAATGGAGATTATCACGAATCAGCCAGATTGTCGACAAAAGCAATCATATATGATAGAATAAATGTAATTTAATGAGCACTGTCTATATGGCAGTGCCTTTTATTTGTGAACATACAGAGAGAATGCAGAAACCGAAGACTTTAAGAATAGTCTCTCTGGCAATATAAGCTGAAAGCTGGGGAATAAGATATGAGGAAGATAATACGCCCGCTTGTCGGGGCAATGGCTGTTGTGTTAATCGCGGCAGCAGGTTTAATGGGCTGCGGTCAGACTAAGAAGAGTGAGGAGAAAGCAAGCGGGCCGCTCACAGTTTATCTGTGGGATACCGAATTAATAGAGGACCTTACTCCGTACATACATGAGCAGTTTCCGGATAAGGAGATTGAATTCATTCCGGGTAATAATGATACAGACCTTTATAGTTATCTTAATGAACATGGAGAGCTTCCGGACATCATAACGGTGCGCAGATTTGCCGGAACGGATGCGAAGGATTTACAGCCATATCTTATGGATTTTTCATCCTATGATATTGTGTCAGAGTTTTCTTCATATTCACTGCAGTATTATAAGGATAATGATGGAGAAATCAACTGGCTTCCTGTATGTGGAATCCCACAGACGATTATTGCGAACAAGACACTTTTCGACCAGTACGGAATAGAGCTTCCGGATAATTATGAGGAATATGTCAACGCATGCCAGACCTTCTACGATAATGGAATCAAGCCATATTCACTGGACCTTGCTGAGGACTGGTCAAGCCATGAAATGCTTCAGGCTGGCGGTATCGGTGAGCTTACAAGCCTTGATGGCATAGCATGGAGAAATGGCGCAGAAAGCGCACAGGATGACATCACATTTGACGATACAATGTGGGTGAAGATTTTGTCGGAAACAGCAACGCTTCTTAAGGATTCACATTTTACAGAGGAAGACTTAAATTATGATACGGATGATGCGATGAAGTTATTCGTGGAGGGAAAAGCGGCAATGTTTCATGGCTCTCCTACCAATATGCAGCAGTGTCAGGAGGTTATGGACGCGGAACTTGTCCGTCTGCCGTACTTTTCACAGACCTCAGATGACAGCTTTATATATATGACACCTTCCCTGCATGTCGCGTTCAGCAAGGAGATGGAGAACGATTCGGAAAAGCTTGAGACTGCAATGGATGTGCTGGAGTGCATGATTTCAGAGAAAGGGCAGAAGCTGATTGCCAATGGTGGCAGTGTGATTTCATTTAATCCGGATGTTCCGTCTATCGTGGATGATATGAAGGGGCTTGAGTACGAAATCACCAATAATGACTATTATATTAGATACTCATCACAGAAATCCTTTGCGGCAAGTGTTGTTGCTGTCAGGGGGCTTCTGACAGGAAATATGGACGAGAAGGAAGCATTTGAGGCATTCAAAGAGGTTATTAACAGTAAAGACTACGCGGCTAAAACAGCAGTCACATTTGAAAAGGAATACTCACTGTCCTTGAACAGCAATAACGGCAGGGATGCGGCGTCCTCTATACTTACGACGGTAAGAAAAGAGCTTGGGGCAGATATAGCATTTGCACCATACTACTACTTTACATCGTCGATATATAAGGGCGGATGTACGGAGAACAGACTTGATTTAATGATTGCGAGCAAGCCTAATCCGCCATATGTGTATCTTATGGAGCTGACAGGAGCGCAGATTAAAAAGCTTGTGGAGCAGAGTCTTACAACTGCTGATGGAGGCTTCAGACCGGCGAGCAGATATGAGCTTCCGGTTGCATCAGGAATGAAGCTGGCCGTAGAGAGTGACGGAACAGGATATGCGTTAAAGGAGCTTTTAGTAGATGGAAAAGCGATTGATGAAGATAAGGAGTATTCAATTCTTCTTACGGCAGGAATGATACTCGCACTTAAAAAGACCGACGCAGGGCAGGATTACACGATGCTTAGCAATACCACTATATTAACGCCATGGAAGAGCGCACTGACAGGTGGCAGCCAGCCGGCAGAACCAGAGGATTATATAGAAATCCAGAAATGATGTGGATGGGACGAATAGTGTGAAAAATCAGATTGATATCTGATTTTTCACACGGCTATTTGTGACGCAG
>CAVKBP010000038.1:0-16592 GCA_963654395.1 Ruminococcus sp. CAG:382 | reverse complement strand
GCTTGGTACATACTAAAAAACAATGCCAGTATATCACTACCAGCATTGTTCTTCATCTTTAAGTATATTATTACGGATTGCTTCTGCATTTCTCATACTTTTATATAGAAAAATTTATTTCTCATCCGCTTTCTTCTCTCTTCTGATAAAAAGACAGACGCATATAGCCACAAATACAACTGTTGCAGCTATAAGCACCGGAATCACAGGGATTGGACAGACAGATGCCCTGATAAGCTTAAGTCCCTGATAAAATGTATATACACCGAATATTGAAAATATTGCAAATGCAAGTGTATTAAGAAGTCCGTCCGGTGTCTTGCTCTTTAACAGATATCCGACTAACATTCCGAGAATGTCGGCTGCAAAAAGTCCGAGTGAGCAGCCAATCCATACAATAAGTGCTGCTCCCATACCTTCATTAGCGCCAAATGTTATGGCAGTAAGCTGAGTTTTATCACCAAGCTCTGCTACGAAAAATGTGCAGAAAACCGCAAGCGGTGCGAACTTTATCTTTGATTTGCCATTTCCCTCTTCTTCATCGTCATCATCACCTGCAATGGTTGATGCGGCAAAGTAAAGGAATGCAAGAGCCGCAATAGTCTTTATAACCCAGTCAGGAATGAATTCGCTGACAAGACCACCTGCTAATACTGCTAGTCCGTTAAGCACAAGAATAGCGGCGGCTGTTCCAAGTATAATATCCCTCAGCTTGTATTTTGATGTAAGGGCAATTAACATGAGCTGGGTTTTATCACCCATCTCAGCTATGAATTCAGTAAAAAATACTTTTAAAAATAATAACATATATCTGACACCTCATTTATCTGATAATAATATAAACCGCATATATTACATAAAGCGCAACCATTGAAAAGCCTTCGATTTTTCCGATTTTCTTCTTCGTTCCGGCAAATATCCATACGCATATTGTGAATACGATAAGCACGCACAGATCAATGATATTTTCTGTAATAATGCTGATTGGGCTGATTGCTGACGCAATACCGAGTACCATAAGAATGTTAAATACATTTGAACCAATCGCATTACCAAGTGCCATATCAACTTCATTCTTTCTGGCTGCAACTATTGATGTTACAAGCTCCGGTAGCGATGTTCCGATTGATACAATTGTAAGTCCGATAAGTGTCTGGCTCATTCCAAGGTCTGACGCTATTCTTGATGCAGCGTCAACTGTAATGTCTCCACCGAATGCAATCGCTGCCGCACCGCCGATGATGAACAATATACTGAGAGGTACTGAAACAAGCTTGATATCTTCATCAAAGCCGCCCTCAATCTCAACCTTTTTGCCTTCCCTGCTTGCCTTTAAAGCAATCCTGACCATGTATATAATGTATCCTGCAAATGCACCTATGAATATTACACCGTCAAAATGTCCGAGTGTCATGCCGGATTTATCACCAATTCCAAGAATTCCCAAAAGCATCAGGAGTCCTGCGCATATAAGTGACAACGGAATGTCTCTGTTAATAGTTTCTTTTGCTACATTTACTGTGGCAAGCATTGCACACACTCCAATAACAACCATGAGGTTAAATATATTGGAACCGACTACATTACTCACCGCAAGCTCGTTATTGCCTGTGATTGAGGCTGATACACTGACCGCTGTCTCCGGAAGTGATGTTCCCATTGCGACGATTGTAAGTCCGATAATTATAGACGGAACATGCAGTCTCTTTGCTACGCTTGAGCTTCCCTCCACGAAAAAGTCTGCACCCTTGATAAGCAGCACAAAACCAATCACCAGAAATACAAGTACAAGTGCAAATGGGGCATTGTTAATAAAGTTTTCCATGTTTCCTCCTTTTTTTCATAACATTTTCCATATCAGTGCGTCAACCGGAAGCCTGTTTTTAAATTGCATCGCAATTCCTATAAAGTAAAAAAAACTCATGTATACCAACTATCCGCTGTGTGCATCACAAGCTGTTAATTGATATACATGAGTCTCATTATTTAAGATTTGCCAGATTATACTCTTTAATATAATCAGAATGTTGACAAATCACACTTTCGCGCTAACTACTCCCTCATGGAATATTAAGTTACTTGATAAATAATATCAAATGCGTCTATGCGTGTCAATAAAATATCACCATTTTTTACTAATAACTTCTCCTTTTAGATACAGGCTTCCCCTCACATCTTCTTTGACAGTATTCAACTGTTCCTGTGCTTTCATATATGCAATATTCTGCCGTGAACATTCAAGAATACTGCAGGCTGTGCTTGTATCAACAACATTTTTTTTTACAAATGTTGTTAAATCATGCAGGCTTAACGGAATCTCTGTTCCTGCTTCATAAAGGATACTCACCGGAATATCTATAGAATCATTAAATGTTGCAAAATATCCATCTGTTCCCACCATACCCGATTCATATAAAGACTTATTCTTAATTATCTTATCTACGCCTTTAACATATTTTAACGCATATAAATCTACTTTCTTAGTTGAATCATCTGCAAAAAAACATAATAAAGCATTATTATCCAGTACAACACAATCTAAAAGATTTCTTTTCTTTCTCTCGATTACATAATCCGGCAGGTCATTAATCTGTCTGATGTAAAGTGAATCCTGTGAACACCTTCCCTCTGATATTTCAAGGAATCGCAATTCATCATATGATTTCAGCCCATGATTATTCAGAATTTCCTTTATATTCTGTCGTCCACTTGGAATAACTCTTTCTTTTACCCACATAAAGCTGATATCTCTTGGCATCGTGTATATATGCTTATTGACATATGATGTAAACAATAATGGCGCAGTCCACTCATCTAGGTTTTCCTGTAATTCTATAATACAGGTTTTCTCTTTTTCATAGTACTGCAAAACACCTACCGATATATTATTTTCTTCATCAATAATTTCAAAGATTTTCATATATGTTATACCTTTCATATATCATATTCCATATTTTATCAATAAAATCATCTGACAAAATGTTTTCCAGCCCATTAAAAATGTAATCCTTGTCCCCCGGGTTCAGACTTCCACTAAATATATTTTTTCTTTTCTTTATCAAGTTAAGATTATCAAAGCATGAATAAGTTCCTATAAAATTCTGACAACGCTTATCCTCTAATATATCAAATGCTTCGACATCCTTATCAGTCATGCATGAATACATCAATGAAAGTCCATGATCAAATAATGGTGCAATTCTCAGCGTATGTGCCCTTGCATTCCTAAGCACTTCTATATTGGCACCATGTCTGTCTCTGTTAAGAATTATATAATCAACAGCAATCATAGTATCTATATAATCCTTCCAGCCACAGCGGACACAGAAATCATAATGTGATTCCTTCGCCAAAGCATTTGCAAGGAAGTAATCATCCAGTGCAATCTTACTTTCACCGCGCTTCTTAAAATCATCTGACGCACATATAAATGTATTATATATGTTCCCCTCTATCTCTATATCTGCATTAATCAGTTGATAATTCAGGTGTTCAACGCCCAGTAGTGTCAGAAGTCTGTCTACAATAATTTCATTAACACATTCGTGTCCTACAACTCCCCTGACTATGTCAAAATTAGATAATTTGTAATATTTCTTAACACCATTCAATACAGATTCTGACTTCAAAAAAGTTCCAGCCGTTCCGCTCGAGCTTCTTATATGCGACCATTTAAGATAAGTCAAATCCTGCTTTTCCAATAACACCTTATTATCTATAATAATATTCTCCATACCAATCTCCATTCCTGACTAATCATCCATTCCTGCCTGCAACATAGTGCGAAAATCTTTAATTTTCGCACTACACATCTTCTTACCATTAGTCATGTGTCAGATAGCTTAAAAATATTATACATTATCATTTGTCGTGCGTCAAATACAAGAATCACAGAAATTTATCCAGTACAAGAATCACAGAAATTTATCCAGCTCCCTGGCGACAATATCCTTCGTCTTAAACCTTGGATTATTATACAATCTGCCCCGTGCCATAACTAAATCCACATTGCGGAGAGCCCGAAGGTCATCTAACGGATTATTCTTAGTCACAATCAGGTCAGCACATTTGCCGGCTTCAACTGAACCTGTCTCATCCCCGATTCCAGCCAGCACTGCACTGTTAAGCGTAGCTGTATATAATGCAAATGCATTGCTCACGCCAACATATTTGTGGAAATAATAAAGCTCTCTCCAGAAATCATACTGTGTAATCCATGGACAGCCGACATCATTGCCAAGAACTACCGGAATACCGTTGGCAATTGCCGCTTTCGCACATTCCCTGATTCCCTCAAATACAATATTACCATTGTACAGCTCAACCTCTGACGCATTAGACACACTTCTGTCAAAAAGTGCATATGGCAGCGCCGGCGATAATGTGGTGCATAAGAATGCATTATTTTCCTTAAACAAATGTATTATCTCATCATCAGGCTTTGCCCCATGCTCAATTGAATCAACACCATTTTCAAGTGCAGCCTTCACGCCCTCCGGTGACTCAACATGAGCAGCAACCTTGTATCCAAGAGCATGTGCCTTGTCGCATACAGCCTTAATCATTTCAGGCTTCATCTTCAGCTCACCCGGAACGCCCTTAGCCTTAGCGTCAAGCACACCTCCTGTAATCATAAGCTTAACAAGGTCAACTTTCTGGCTCTTTGCAGCATCAACCTGTGCAAGCGCCTCATCAATACTGTGCGCAGCTACCGCAACTGAGCCAGCCATATGCCCTCCCGGTACAGAAATTCCTTCATTAGCCGCAAGAATTCTAGGTCCGTCAGCCTTTCCAGCTCTTATATCATCCCTTACTCTCGTATCAAAATCTGCCAGACCGCCAACAGTTCTTATGGTAGTTACACCACTCATCAGCTCTGTCTTAGCAAAATCCTTAACAGCCTTATATGCCACAGCCCTTGAAAGGGCAGTCCCCATAAGCAGCTTAACAGTCTTTTCATTGTCTCTTTGCTTCTTCTGCGGTTTTCCATTGCCTGCAAGATGAACATGCATATTAATAAGTCCCGGCATAAGGTATTTTCCCTCAAGATTAATTTCCTTAAAACCATCCGGCACAGTATTACCCTTCACAATACCAGTAATCTTTTCACCTTCAACAAGCACAGAATGTCCGTCTAAAGCCTTCATATTCTTAGTTCCATCAAGGATATGTCCATTAGTAAAAATGTATTTCATAACCAATAACTCCTTATAATCTGCATTTTAAATCAGCATTTTAGGCTATTGTAGCACATTTTTACTTATAATGTCATCACAGAGAATCTTACCCTGTTAAAAAAGCATCACCACACCATGCACAACTAATGCCAGCACCCACGCAATCAGACACTGCCACACGACCATTATAACAGCCCATTTTCCGCCAAGTTCACGCTTTACCGAGGCAATGGCAGCAATACAAGGTGTGTACAGAAGGCTGAATACAAGCATTGCGGCTGCACCGGCTGTTGAAAGTGCTGCCTGTATGCCTGTTCCGAAAAGTATCTGCATTGTTGACACGACACTTTCCTTTGCCATGACACCACACAGCAAAGATGTACATATTCTCCAGTCGCCAAGTCCCAAAGGTGCAAATACGGGTGCAATTATTCCCGCAATAAGTGCAAGTATGCTGTCCTTTGAATCTGTAACAAGATTAAGGTGCAGATTAAAACTCTGTAAAAACCAGACAATTACAGTCGCAACAAATATAACTGTAAATGCTCTCTGCAGGAAATCCCTTGCCTTCTCCCATAATAACTGCAGAACATTTTTCATGCCGGGAAGTCTGTAATTAGGAAGCTCCATAACGAAAGGAACAGCTTCACCCTTAAATAATGTTCCCTTATAAAGCAATGCTACCAGTATACCCATAATGATTCCGAAGAAATACAAACCACCCATTATAAGTGCTCCTTTTCCCGGGAAAAATGCACTTACAAAGAATGAATATATCGGCAGCTTTGCTGAACAGCTCATAAACGGAGTGAGGAGAATTGTCATCTTCCTGTCCCTCTCACTTGGAAGTGTCCTTGTTGCCATGACCGCAGGGACAGTACATCCAAATCCAATCAGCATAGGCACAATACTTCGCCCTGAAAGTCCGATTTTTCTTAACAGCTTATCCATAAAAAATGCCACTCTTGCGATATAACCGCTGTCCTCCATAAGCGACAGGAAGAAAAACAGCGTAACAATAATCGGCAGGAATGAAAGCACAGAACCGACACCTGCAAATATTCCATCAATTACAAGACTGTGAATAACTTTGTTCACGCCTGCTGCCGCAAGTGCATTATCAACTACATCTGTAAGCGCATCAATTCCCATCTGCAGTAAATCCTGCAAAAATGCGCCTATAACATTAAAGGTAAGGAAAAAGGTTGCAAGCATAATTGCCACAAAGCAAGGTATTGCAGTATATTTACCAGTAAGAATCTTATCAATTCTCTGGCTTCGTATCCGCTCCCTGCTCTCCTTAGGCTTTACAACATTTGCTTCGCATATCTTCTCTATAAATGTAAATCTCATATCTGCAATTGCTGCACTTCTGTCAAGACCTCGCTCAGTCTCCATCTGAAGGACTATATGCTCCAGCATTTCTTTTTCATTCTCATCAAGTTGTAACAGCTTTAATATAAGCGGGTCGCCCTCAATAATCTTACTTGCAGCAAATCTTACCGGTATATCTGCTCTTTTTGCATGATCCTCTATAAGATGAATAACGGCATGAATACATCTGTGTACCGCTCCTCCGAAATCATTCTCATCGCAGTAATCCTTTCTTGCCGGCTTCTCCTGATATTCTGCAATATGGAGTGCATGCCTTATAAGCTCGTCAACGCCCTCATTTTTGGCAGCAGATATAGGAATAACCGGAATTCCAAGCATATTTTCCATGCCATTGATATCAATAGAGCCAGAATTACCGACTACCTCATCCATCATATTAAGAGCAAGAACCATCGGCACATCCATCTCTAAAAGCTGCATAGTAAGATACATATTTCTTTCAATATTCGTTGCATCGACTATATTAATAATCGCCTTCGGCTTCTCATTAAGCACAAAATTTCTGGAAACAATTTCTTCACTGCTGTACGGTGACATAGAATATATACCGGGCAAATCTGTAACAGATGTATTCTCATGCCCTTTAATCATGCCGCTTTTGCAGTCAACTGTAACTCCCGGGAAATTACCGACATGCTGGTTAGAGCCTGTAAGCTGGTTAAACAGAGTAGTCTTTCCACAATTCTGATTGCCCACCAGTGCAAATGTAAGCTTCGTTCCTTCAGGAAGCTTATCGCCATCACCCTTAGCATGATATTTACCAGTCTCACCAAGTCCCGGATGGTCTGACTTATATATTCTGTCCGGCCTTTCATGCTTTCTTGTACGCTCGTCAATCGGCTCGATAGTAATCTCGCCTGCATCAGCAACTCTTAATGTCAGTTCATAGCCATGAATCTGTAATTCCATCGGATCGCCCATAGGTGCCAGCTTTACAAGCGTAACCTCTGCTCCCGGAATTACGCCCATGTCAAGAAAATGCTGTCTCAATGCGCCTTCTCCACCAACGCTGGTAATTCTGGCACATTTTCCAATCTTAAGTTCATTTAGTTTCATGTGTCTCTTCCTTTTCCAATTCTAATGAATTTGCTCAAATCGTTATTGATAAATATTATCATTAGATATTGTAGCACACATGACAAGTGCAGGACACCCTTAATTGGCATCCTGCACATTTTTTCTAAATATTAAAGTGTAACTGTTCATAGACGTGCAAAATTTCATAAATCAGATGTGGAATGCCTGCATTCCTGCATCTGATTTTGAAATTTTATCTGGCGGATACGCCACACCTTTAGAATGCGAAGCATTTTGGAGGCTGGCTCTGAACAATTACATTAAAGAATTCTTTTATCACTTCGTTGTCGCAATCATATCTGCAATTGCCCATTTGCCCTCATATTTTACAAAATAAAATGTTGAATCGATAACATCTTTTCTTGCGCCACCTGAGGTAAGCGTCATGTTCTTAGTAAATGCAATATGGCAGGAATAGCAGTCATCATTGTATTCAATGTAATTATCAACAACTACACCAGTATATGGATTAGACGAAAGCTTGTGGTCACTGATAAATGTAATATCAGCACTAGCGGCATATTCCTTTGCAAGATTCCAGTAATATGAATCTTCAATAAGATACTGCTGTACTGTTGCAAGTCCATGGCTTGCTCCGCTTAAATCATTAGTCAGGAAGTTATCCCATACCTTAGCCATGTTGAGTGCATCCTTCTTTCTGTCTGCCGGCATACTGCCAGAGCCGCTGGAAGCAACAGAAACATTTCCATTAGAATCAATATCCAGTGCTGCCTCACTTCCTGAAGCATTATACACCTTGATATCCGGCTCATTTACAAAGCCTGTCAGCTTATACTCTACTGATTTCGGCATTGTAACATACTTTGATACATTTACAAAGTCAGGATTCTCAACAGCCTTGCCAGTCATGTATTTATCAGAAACTGCAATGTCATTGACTGTCAGACTATAGCCCTCTGGAATTGAAACAGTATAATCATGTGTTTTTACAGAAAATACAGGTTCAATAGTCTTAACTTTCCAATCAAGAACCGTCAGAATACCTAGCACAACATGCTGGTTATCCGCTTCAAGCGTCATTCTTGCAACCTTATTGCCATCAGCATATATGTCATACATAGGCTCTTCTGTGTTATAACTGCCTTCTGATTTCTGATATGTATATTCAGAAACTCCATCAAATTCCGACATATACATATTGACGAACAAATCCTTGCCCTCGAACTCACTGCTTGCCGGAAGCTCCACATTATCAGCTAAGGTGTTATTTTTAACCATCTTTTTAAACTCATCGACATATTTACCAATAACCTTATCCGATTGTGAGTTCTCGTATTTTTTCACACATGAACCCGTATATATAAACATAATTATTCCAAATATCAGAAGAACTGCCGCATATATGCCAAGTCCCTGCCAGAAATTCAAGCGTATGCCATATCCTGCCTGTTTTCTATGTTTTCCATTTCTTTTCTTTTTTAACTTTATCTTTTTTCTTGAATTGTTATTCATATTAATCTCCATTCTTGCCTGCTTTTCAAGGCATCTCGGCATCAATATCAGATGCACCCACCCGTTTTGCTATTGATGTGCAGGTGCGCCTCTTTTCTTAGGTGGGAATACCATTAAATAGGTTCACTATGTGAGCCTTCTTTTTGTGTCTAATTCACGATTTTGGCTTGATTTACTTTCTTTCACACTATCTCCATTCCGTTACTTAGGCATTACTACAAATGCAGTAGGCAGCTTCCACGACGAATTCTGGTAATAAAATGTTACGCTTGTCATCTCATAACCGCCATTATAAACCATAGTTGATGAGCTTCCTCCATCAAGGTTAGCTGCATTAACTGCACCATATTCCTGCATAACTGAAATAAGGTCAGAAGCTGTTGCTCCAAGATGTCCTGATGCGCCTCTTCCGTCTGTAACTAACAGAAGAATTGCTCCATCTGCTCTCTGTCCTATAACAGTTCTTGGATTAGCTCCGCTTCCCTGACCTTTTAATACTCTTGCCTCATTATTAATAATGAGCGGCACAAAATGATTATTAGAGTCAGAGCTTTCTTCCTGGAATGCAACAGCATCCCTGATTCCAGCTTCATTTACATAGCTTTCAAAATCTGCTGCCGACATACCATCTATGTCTTTAACAACAAGCAGATTGTCGTTATTGAGTCCTATAAGATAAAGTCCGGAAAGTGATGACGGGCTGTTATATGTAATATTTCCATCCTGAACTACGACACCAAGAGGCGAACCACCCCTATTTCCTGATGAAACATAAAGACCGCCATTAACTCCGGCAACAGCTCCAGCTCCGCTTACAATCTGGTCAAGCTCCTTGCCGTAATCTCCCCATGGATATGTAGTTCCAACCTTAACCTGTGACGGATCCTTGATAATAAGCATTTTACCAAAGAATGACCTTCCTGAAATCTCAACCATTCTGATTCCGTTCTCGTCAAATTCTTCCACCTCTCCGTTGTTATCAACTGACTGTGTTTCTGTTGATATGTTAATGAGTGAAGTATCAATATCTGAATCCATTGACTCCATCTTGTTAGCATTAATTACTTCATTAATCTGTTCGTCAGTGCAGAACCATGAAGCCAGAAACTTCATCTGACCTGATTCAAGAACTGTTGATATGAAAAGATTTCTGGCAGCAGGTGCTGAATCGCTGCATATTCTCTTAATCATAATGAATAAAGTTCCCACAAGCATTATTATAGTAACAAGCACTACCAATAATACCCTGCCTCCTATTCTGGCAATTTTCTTTCCCATAATTTCCTCCATTCTTGCTTGTTTTTCAAAGATTATAACACTATTACTGACATATTTTCCATATATTATTTAAATCACTTTCTGTTTTCTAACAAATCAATTGGATTACAGCATAAAACCTGAGCCAGCTTTATCACATATTCTGCCTGGGCTTTATTAATATTTTTTCTTCCCTGTTCATATTGCTGTATTGTCTTTACAGGTATTCCAGTTTCTTCTGATAGCTGGTTCTGTGTAATTCCCGCCAACTTCCTGTATTTCTTAAGGTAAGTTTCCATCCTTGCCTGCTGGCTCATCTCCGTAATTCTGTCAACCGACTGGGATATATCCATCTCATGATAAGGATTATACATATCTCTTATCCTTTCGATTGGAACCTCCTTCTGAATTGTTCTGAAAGACTTTCCTGTATACCACTGATAATATGCTAATATCCAGCCTGTCCAGTATTCCTGACTTCTCCCATCATATATTCCCGGCATAATTATATTTTCATCTGGAATCTCCAATACATTTATAGCAAGCTCTGCCCCGGACATGCCTGCAATAACAAATATATCTCCTTTCCCAAACCTCTCTGAATAAGCAGATTTCAGAAAAATATTATAATAATCAGATAATTCATACCCACAATCATATACAGCATAATTAAGCATATTCCCCATTACTCTCTGTGCCATATTAAGATATACTTTGTCATAAGCGCAAATCATCGGCTTTCATCTCCTCATCTATAATCTTAGTAATATATAATTCACCTTTTCTATAGTTCTCTTTTTCCATCAATTTATAACCATTTCTTGCATATATGCATTATACGCCCACAGGAGTAGTTGTCAACGTAATTATTTCATCACCTGACATGCAAAAAGAGCGGTGACAAATCAACTCTGCCATCGCTCTCTTTTAAAAAATATGAGGGAGAAAAAATGTTTTCTTTACTTCATCATAATACATCAACAACCGCCATATGTTAATATATATTGTATAAAGTGTTTATAAAATAAATATAAACAGGTATGCTCTTACCTGAAATCACCCAAACACAATGTTTTTGCATAAGTCACAAAGCTTGATAAAAGGCTTACTTATCGCATCCGCATATTTATTCATAGCCGTTTCAACTACAGATATTTTTTCAGTCTGAATTCTGTCTGCTCGCCCTTTTTCTCGCTCACCAGCTCAAACAGATTGTCACTTGTTGTAAACAGATTTTTGGGATTTCTACCAATAATCAGGTACTGATTCCTGTCATCCGTTGATATATATTTTCTTGTATCATCATCCAGCAGAATATCAGCATTATCAATTACTATCAGCTTTCCCTTTTCTCCAGCAATCAATTTCTTTATATCTTTCTGATAATCCTGATAATTAATGCATATAATATCAGGATTCACTGCCATGCATTCTCTTATAAATGAAAATGAAGCGGTTTTTCCTGTAGCCGATGAACCGGTAAGAATAGTTATATTATTAGTAAAATCAAAATTCAGTATATATGAAGTATGGACAGTTGAAAAATGCTCCATAACTATTGGTTTACTCTTCATTACTCCACCACTCCTTTAATTCCTCGTAATCTGAAATAACCTTAACACCATTTGCATCAGACACTCTGACTTGCTCCATATCAAATGGTATTATTGCATAATCACTATATACTGCTCCAGCCTCCAATCCATATAATACCTCAAGTGCATTATCCCCACATTCTTTCAAGCAAAAAACCTTGTCCGGAAAATACATTACATTCAGCACTGTTTTGCAGCCGGTTGATAAACAGTCAACATCTAATGTAACGCCATTAAATTTCGATTCAATCTTATATTTCCCTATAAGCCTGGACTCATCTATATTCTTAACAATATCATCTGCTCTGTTATCTAACATGGAAACCGTATTCTGATTAAAAAATACATCATTAAGTTCTATATAGTCCATGTTGTCTGGTATATCTTTCTTATCTTTAAATATGGTAATCATGCCATTACCTCCAATCCGATATTTTCAAATTCAGTACATAATGATGTTCCCCAATAAATGCTTTTCATTTTTACTTCTAGTGTAAGCTTTGTTTGATTTAATCCGCAGATATCGTTTTCTTGTCTATCTGTCCACTCACAACAATTCTGTCTCCAGCATTCTCCCAGCTTTCCTTTTGAAACCTCAAAACCTGTGTTCCTTGTAAGATCAAATAATAGCTTTGCAGATAATTGTTCAATATTGTGATTATCCAGATTTTTATCATAATCCATTATTTCCTGTATTGCCTTATAATTCATCTCTCCAGATTTAATAATCCGAACCAGCTTTGCTCTTGCAGCAATAGCATTTGAACGTTTCTCCCTGAATTCATCCTCTTGTGCATAAATCCAGTCTATCAGCTTATCAAATTCCAATAGAGTATATTCAAAGCATATAAGATTTAATAAAAAAACATTATTTTTCTTATCTGCTGCCTCTTTCAACATTTTCTGTTCCAAATAAATCTGTACATTGTCAAATGCATTATCCAAAGCAATTATATATCTATTTTCTTTATCCGTTAAGCATTTAACTGCTTTTACCAGCTCATGATTATTATTTTTACTTTCTACAATCACATCAGGGCACAGTTCATGCATAAGTGTTGTCCAGAATTTATAACTGGATTTTTCCATGTGGTCTTCTATCCATAAATATGTCTTAACTGACATCTTTTCACCTGCCTTCATCTATTCTTCATCTATCCAGCGCCATCCTTCTATTTTCAAATTCACTCCCCCACGAACTCCACCATCTTCCCACAAGCCTCCCTGAAGCTTTCCACCTTCATATCCGAATAGCTGATAACAAACCTGTGGCTATAAGCGTCCGCATTATAATGATAATATTCAGACAACGCATTTATATGGATTCCATCAGCCTCAAGCCGCCTCTTCACCTCATTATCTGATAACTCAGTATTAAGCTCAAGAATAAAATGCAGTCCGGAATCAGCCTCTCTTACCCTGCATACACATTTGAACTGCTCATCCTTAAGAACGCATAAGACGCCCTCTCTTTGTCTTGTATAAAACAGTCTCATCCTGTTCAAATGCTTCTCAAAATATCCCTCATCAATGAAAGCCGCCAGTGCATACTGCTCAAAATTAGAGACTGTACATGCATAGAAATTAAGCTTTTCGTGATAAAGCGCCGCAAGGTGCGCCGGAAGCACCATATAGCTGATTCGGATTGTCGGTGTCAGCGTCCTTGAAAATGTATTCATATATATAACCTTTTCGCTTATATCTATGCTCTGCATTGTAGGAATAGTCTTTCCAGTCATGCGGAATTCAGAATCATAATCATCCTCAATAATATACCTGTCCGGCTTTTCATTAGCCCATGCGAGCAGCTCAAAACGCCTGCTTACCGGCATTGTAATACCTGTCGGATAATGATGTGTCGGACTTATGTGGACGATATCCGCCCTGCATTCCCTCACCGCATCCGGCTTCACGCCCTCTTTATCCATGCCGGCATAGCAGCAGGTCACATTATTGCTTGCATATATCCTTGCAATCTTCGAATAACCGGGATCCTCTACGCAATACACCTTATCCCTGCCAAGAAGCTGTATAAGAAGGCTGTACATATATTCAGTTCCGGCGCCGACAATAATCTGCTCCGGCGCAACCTGCATATCCCGAAAAGATGCAAGATGCATTGCAATAGCCTTCCTTAATTCCCATGTTCCCTCACCGGGCGAGATTTTCATAAGGTCATCCTGCCTGTCGGTTATAACCCTGCGCATAAGCTTTGCCCATGTCGCGAAAGGAAAGCTTCCCGGATTAGTTCTGTTAGATGATAAATCCATCCTGTACCTAGACCGTGCATCCCTCTTTATTTCCGGAATCTCATACTTTGCCGGCTTAAGCTTAGCCACATCCGAAATATCTGAGACATAATATCCTTTTTTCGGAACAGAATAAATGTATCCCTCACTCATAAGCTGTCCATAAGAATTTTCAACTGTTATGGTGCTTATTCCGAGATTGACAGCAAGCGTTCTCTTTGACGGAAGATGCTCATCCTTAGCAAGCCTGCCCTCAATAATATCCTTCTTGATACATTTGTATAAATATTCATATATAGATTCTTTTCCAATATTTTCAAATGAGTATGTTAGCATAATCTGACCTTGCTCCCTCTGCACATTTTCATGTTGATACTAATGTCAGTTATTATAACACGCATTTGGTAATGCCGCAAATATTTTGACAGCCGCCTTTAGTTATTGCCCACAGCTTTCTCTTTCCTGTTGCACCATATATAATATATCACATTTAAAATAATACCAAATGTAGTAGCTATCGGTGCTGCTAATCCAATCTTAGTCAGGCTGGCATCCGGCTGTATGCTCATGAAATAAGCAAAAGGAAGACGGACAAGCAGCGTCTGCACCAGTCCCTGCACCATAACCCACACAGTTTTGTCATGACCATTGAAGTAACCGACCATGCTGAATAAAATTGCAGTAACAATAGTCTCAGCCGCAAAGCCCTTAAGATAAGCATAACCATTCTGTATAACTGCCCTGTCAGTTGTGAATATTCCTGTGAGAAGGTCGCCCTTAAACATTACGAACAGGAACACAACGCAGCCTATCACCAGACCAACTCCTATACCGCAAAACAGCGCTTTCTTCGCTCTCTTTTCGTTGCCAGCACCGACATTCTGTGAAACAAAGGATGCCATAGACTGCATAAGTGAGCTTGGAATAAGCATTGCAAAATTAACTATCTTACATGCCACACCATATCCGGAAGATGCCTGCAGACCGAGTCTGTTGACGAATGCGCATAAGGCAAGGAATGAAACCTGTGTAAGAAATTCCTGTAATGCAAGCGGAAGTCCTACCTTTAACGCTCTCCGGCAATGTCTGTTGATTGTAAAATCCTTCTTAGTTATCTTAAATGGAAGCTCTCTTTTAAAGAGCATTACAAGCGCACATACAACACTTACTGCCTGTGCCGCAACTGTGGCGATAGCTGCTCCGGCTGCATCCATATTTAAACCGGCAACCAGTATAAGATCACCGACAATATTAATAACACATGCAACTGCTACGAATATAAGAGGGGATTTGCTGTCTCCAAGCCCCCTGAATATCGCTGATAAGAGATTATATGCGACTATAAAGAAAATTCCCGAACCACATATTTTTACATATACGGATGTAAGATGTACCGCTTCGTCCGGTGCCTGCATAACAACTGCAATCTGTCTTGAAAAAACAATCATGACAATAAAAAGCACAACTGAAACCATGGCAAATACTACAACCGCACCGCCAATCAATGCACCTATCTGCTCCGGTCTTTTCTCACCAATATATCTTGCAATGAGCACAGTAACACCCATAGCGAACTGTGTTATTACAAATGTTACTAAATTAAGCACCTGGCTTCCTGTCGATACGGCTGAAAGTCCCTCAGTAGTTCCGAATCTTCCGACAACAAGCAGGTCAACTGCGCCATAAGCCGCCTGTAAAATCAACGCTCCAAGTATCGGCATCATAAAAGGAATCAGCTTCCCTAATATACTTCCCTGTGTAAAATCTGATTTTGAATTATTCAATGTCAACTCTCCTTTCACTCATAACCATGTAAAACTTCTTAATAGTCTCAATCGTGCAGTCAGCCTCTTCATCCGTTATATCCGTAAGATATCTGCTGAGGCGGCTGTAATAATCAGCATCATACTTTCTTGACAACTCCTCCCCCTTATCCGTAACCGTAATATAAGTTATCCTTGCATCCTCGCACGAGGTAGTCTTCATAAGATATCCCTTAGCTTCCATCTCCTTGACAGTACGCGTAACCCCCGGCCTTGGCAGCTTAAGCCAGTCGCTTATATCAGAAATCTTAACGCTGTCATTATTCTCCAATAGCTGATGAATCACATCAATATACTGGATATAAGCCGGCGCAACCCCATCCGGCAGCTCTGGCAGCAGCTCCCTGCTCCTCTTAGCCAGATAACAAGCATCCAGCAGCCTCTTAATCTTTTCAGGCTTCATAAATCAATCTCCTTCACAACCATCATAATGGCAGATATTCCTGTCGATAAAATTCATCTCATACATTTCATTCAACAAATGTATTAATGATTACCTTTGTTAATTATCATTGGTAATGATAGTAGGGATTTATTGATTTGTCA